>CAZKMM010000015.1:0-31137 GCA_964553915.1 uncultured bacterium | reverse complement strand
TGAAAAAGATTTAGAGGAATTGAAAAAAGAAAGAGTAATTTAATTTTCAGATGAATCCTGGGGCTGAAAATTCTCTGGAATTTTAATGGTAAAAATTGTGCCTTTGCCCGGCTCGCTTTCCACCTCTATCTTTCCCTGATGCTTTTTGATAATGCCGTAAGAAATACTTAAACCCAGTCCGGTGCCTTTATTTACTTCTTTGGTGGTAAAGAAGGGGTCAAAAATTTTGTTTAGATTTTCTTTGGAAATTCCACAGCCGGTATCCTCCACCTGAGCACAATAATAGCCATCTCGTTTAAAAGTTCTCACCCAGATTTTCCCCTGCTTCTCAATTGCCTGGCAAGCATTTACCAAAAGATTGACAAAAACCTGGGTGAGAAGCCGGGGATAACACTTAATAGGAGGAAGTTGGGCATATTCCCGAATCAGCTCTGCTTTATATTTAATTTCGTTCCAGGTGAGATTGATCGCGGTTTCCAAAAGGTCTTCCAGACAATTTTCTCCCACCACATCATGATTGGGATGGGTAAACTGGCGAAGGTCCCGGATAATTCCAATCACCCGCTCCACCCCCTCTTGAGTTTCAGAAATAATTTGCTCGCAGTCAGAAAGAATATACCAGATGTCCAGCTCTTCAGCCCGCTGATAAATTTCCTCTATAAGTTTTTTCAACTCACCTTGATTTGATTTACCCAGTGGTTCCAGCTTCTGAAAAAGCTCCTGCAAAAAGATAATGATCGCTTTTGCATATTCCTTGATTTGCTCAAGGTTGCTTTTGATAAATGCCATCGGATTGTTTATCTCGTGCGTGATTCCTGCAGTTAAAGCTCCAATACTCGCCATTTTTTCGGATTGAATTAACTTGTCCTGAGCCTTTTCCAGCTCCTCCAGAGATTGTTCCAGTTTCCGGGTCCGCTCCCAGACCAGATCTTCCAGACGCTGATTTTGTTCTTCCAGCCTCTTCTGATAAAATTGATTTTCCTGTTCCAGTCTTTCTTTTTCTTTGACCAATCTCTGATAGGCTATTGCCCGCTCAATCGCCTTTAAAAATTGCTGGTTGTCAATGGGTTTGGTCAGATAATCATAGGCTCCCAGTTTGACCGCCTTAATCGCGGTATCCAGCTCAGGAGCACCGGTGATGAGAATCACCGGCATTTTGTATCCTCTTTCCCGGAGCAGGGCTAAAAGCTCAATTCCGTTCAGATCGGGAAGAAGAATATCAGCAACTATGGCATCAAATTCCTCTTCCTCCAGAATTTGTTCTGCTTTCTTTCCTTCCTCTACCGCAACTACCTGATATCCCTTACGGATAAGAAGCTGTTGATAAAGCCGAAGAATCGCCGGCTCATCATCAATTAAAAGAATTCTGGTCGGACTCTCCGGTTCCGCATCAAGCAACTTTTCTTTTTTCATTAGCTGGTCGGAGAAACTCTTTTGACAGGGTGAAAAAGACAATTGGGTTTTCCTCCTCATTTTTTCCTCTCCAGAGCTCCCCACCATAACTTTCTACAATGGCGTTTAATACCAGACCGGGGCTGGGAGATTCTTTGGTTTCAACTTCTGATTCCTCAAAATTTTCAAGCGGAACTTTTTCTCCCTGTAAGGAAAAGTAGAACAACAACCGGTCATCAAGATTATTATATCCCACCTCAATAATCGGCTGTTTTGGAATGGTGCTGGTGGCTAAAAGCTCTTCAATAATTCCCTGGAAAAGGGAGCGGAGCCGGGAAGGATGACAATAAATGGTTGGGAGCGGGGATTTAACTTTTATCTCTGCCTGATAATGTTTGAGCAGGGAATCAATCTCTCCTCCCAGGTCAAAAAGTAGCTCGGAAAGATTAACCAGTTCCATCCTCTCGTTCGGCTCCTTTCTCTGTTCCAGGGCTTTCTCCGCTTCCAGCAAAATATCCCGGCATTTTTCCGCCTCCCGCATCAAAACCAAAAATCTTCCTTCCATCTCCACCGGAAGCTGTTCCGAGGCTTGTAAATATAAAAGCCGAGACATCTGAGCAATATGGCGGGCAGGAGATTTTAATCTCTCCACCAGGTCAGAAAGCTGAGCTTGATAAATGTTTAAAGTCCGCTCCAGATGAGCAAGCTTCTGCTTGTATTTCCGGCTCTGAACCTTCCGCCAGTTCCGAAATGCCTTTTGAACCCGGGCAATATATTCATCTTTCTTGACCTTATCTTTTTTGATGCTCTCAACAGCATTCTCCAAAAACCCCGGCTCATCTTTTTCATCAAGATGAGCAAGAAGCTTGGGGTCATACATTTTCAACCTGGGAATAATTCTCCTAATCGGAGCGGTGATTCTCCGGGTGAAAACAAAAGCCAGGCTTATCCCCACCCCCAAAAAGACCAGGCTTAAAATCAAATGGTTAAAATTTCGGGAAAGAGCAAAAAAGTGAGGATGAAACAAAGCCATCACAGCTCTTTTTCCCTGAGGAGCGAGAATTTTTACCTCCAGCCCATAAGCTCTGCCCAGCTTCTGGCATTCCCATTCCTGCCAGCCTTTATAAGACCGTGCAAAATAACAAGTATCCCGACCCGATTTAAATACCTGTTCAGAATTACGGTTCCAGACCTGAAGGTAAATCAGCTCGGGATGGGTTTGAAAATATTTTTGGCTAAATTCTTTTAGATCATCTTCTCCTACCAGCAAATAAGCGGTTTCTATTTGCCTGGTAAATCTCTCTTGCTCTTTCTGGGCAAAAATATCAGATTTATAGATTAAAACTAAAAACATCCCACCCCAGACTAGCAGGACTAAAACTAACAGCCGAAGTCTGATTTTCCATCTCCAGTTTAATTTAGGCATTGTTCAATCCTTTAAGCAAAATTCTCCCCTCTGATTCTTGGATGCAGAAGAAAATCAAAAATTGGCAAAATTCTTTCTTCTTCCTAAAGGATATTTTTGATGATTTCATTTCATTTTCTCTTATCGGAATTAAGCCGAGAAAATTTAGCCAGCGAGCTGAGATTTTCTTGAAGGCTGGAAGAGCCAGACCAAAAGCACGCTAAGCTCGTAGAGAAACCAGAGAGGAATTGCCAGAAGAAGCTGGCTGACCACATCCGGGGGAGTAAAAATTGCCGCTAAGGTGAAGATTAAAATCAGGGCGTATTTCCGGTTTCGGTTCATAAAATGATGGTCAATCAACCCGATTCGGGCAAAAAAGACGGCAATTAAAGGTAGCTCAAACACCAGCCCAAAGGCAAAAAGCATCTTGGTCGCAAAAGAAAAATAATCGCTCAACCTGGGATTAATTTCTACCCCATAAAAAGTGAACCGGGCAAAAAATTGAAAGCCAATCGGAAAAACCACCAGATAGCCAAAAACCGCTCCACCAATAAAAAAAATCGTGGAAAAAAAGATAAAAGGGAAAAGATATTTCTTTTCCTGGCGGTAAAGCCCGGGAGCAACAAATTTCCAGAATTGATAAAACAAAATCGGACTTGAGGCAAAAATGCTTGCTAAGAAACAAATTTTTAAGGCAAATAAAAAGCCCTCTGCCGGGGCGGTAAACTGAAAATTACCTTTTCCAGCAATGGCTTTTTCCATCGGAAGAAGAAAGTATTTTACCAAAGGCTCCTTGAAGAGCAGATATATTACCCCAAAAGATACCAGCACCGCTAAAACACAATAAAGAATTCTCCGCCGAAGTTCCTCCAGATGCTCTAAAAAAGTCATCTCCGCTTCTTGAGAAGCTTTATTCTGGTTTTTCTTTTTCTTCTCCGGAGCCATTCTCCTCACTTGGTTTTTGGTTTAATTCTTCAATTTCCCGTTCTAGCTTCTCCTGAATCAGATAAGGCACCTCTCCGATTTCCTCCAGGGATTTTTGAATTTCTTCTACCTCCTCTTGGTCTAAAACTTCTTCTTTAATCTCCTCCGCGGTTTTTCTCAGCTCTGCCATTACTCTGCCAATAGCTTTCATCACCTCAGGAAGTCGCTTTGGTCCCACCACCAGCAGGGCAATAACTAAAATCACCACTAATTCCCAGGGACCAATCCCGAGCATTTATTCTTCCTCTTCCAGCCAGATTATCTTTCCCTTTAAACCCGGGCTTATCTTTCTGGTTCCATCCGCATCAATAAAAATCGCTTCCAGCTCGGGATGAGCTTTCACCAGCTCCATTCCCTTTTCACTTCCCAGAACAAATAAAGCGGTTGCCCAGGCATCTGCCAGTATTCCCTTTTCTGCCAGCACACTCACGCTCCTCTCTCCCCGGGCAGGATATCCGCTCCTGGGGTCAAGAATATGAGAATATCTTTTCCCCTGAAAAATAAAATATCGCTCATAATCTCCACTGGTGGCAATGGCAGAATCCTTCAGATAAATTTTGGCAATAATCTGATTTTTTTTGCTCGGATGACGAATCCCAATAGCAAATCCCTTGCCCTCCGCACCAAAAACCCTCAGGTCCCCCCCAACATTTACAATCCCAGCCTCCACTCGGTTCTCTTCTAATACTTTTACCACCCGGTCGCTGGCATAACCTTTGGCAATTCCTCCCAGGTCAATTGCCATTCCGGGCTTGACCAGATAAGCGGTTTTTTTCTCTTCATCCAAAATCAGATTTTCACATCCCACCAGTTTTAGCCTTTTTTTAATTTCTGCAGAAGATGGAGGCTGGGGATTTTTCTGGTTAAATTTCCAGAGTTCCAGTGCCGGCAGGATTGTCGGGTCAAAAGCCCCTCCAGATTCCTGACAGATTTCTTTAGCGGTTTTTAAAAGATAAAAAACCTCTTCATCAACCGGAACCGGGCTTTTACCTGCCTGAAGATTTATCTGGCTGACCAGAGAATGGTTTTGAAATCGGCTTAATTTCTGCTCCAATCTTTTTATTTCCTTAAAGCCCTTTTCTACAGCCTGCTCTAACTGGTTTTGGTTTTTTCCCTGAGCAATAATCTCTACCTCGGTGCCCATCATCAGCCGGACCCGGCGAATCTCCTGTGATTTTTGAGAAGAACAGGCACCGGGTAAAAAGAAAATAGCCCCCAGGAAGAAAAGGAAGAATCTGCTCGCCCGCTTCATTTTTTAAACCGGACTTTCTCTGCATCTATGGCACAGCGAAAGCCATTATATTCGCTTCGGTCATCAGGAGGAAGAGGATTTCGGGCTGAGGTCCGCAAAAGGTCAATGGAGAAGAAAAATGCCCCTCCCCGAGTCACCCGAAGTTTTCCGGTTTCATCAAACCGCTCTTTTGCTCCCGGATAAGATTTATACCAGTCTCCGGTCCATTCCCAGACATTCCCTGCCATATCCATCACTCCATAAGGGCTGGCACCCTGAGGAAAACTACCTACCGGGGTGGTAGCCTGATAAGGCGAAGTGCGATTATTGGAGCGAGCCGGGTCCCAGAAATTTCCCCAGGGATAAAGCTGAGCGTCAGTTCCCCGGGCAGATTTTTCCCATTCTGTTTCGCGGGGAAGTCTCTTCCCTGCCCATTGACAGTAGGCATCTGCATCAGCCCAGGTGATATGCTGAACCGGATGATTCTCTTTTCCTTGAGGAATCCCCTGTCTCAAATAATAAGGAGGCTTTCTTCCAGTTTCCTGACAGAATTTTAAATACTGGCGAGTAGTCACCTCATATTTATCTATGTAAAAATCCTTCAGATAAACTTTATGTTTGGGTAATTCCGCAGGCTTTTTTTCTGAGCCCATCCAGAATTCCCCAGCCGGGATTAAAACCATTATGGAATTATCCTTTTTCCAGCGGATAAGCTTGGGATATTTAGACTGAGAAAAAACCGAAAGGCTGAATAAACCTAAAATTAAACCCAGGAAAATATTTTTTTTATTTTTCATTTTTCCTTTTTAGCCTTTAGGGGATGGTATCCTAGTTTTAAACTTTTGATATATTCCTGCCAGGCTTTCTTTTTATCACCCAGTTTGGAATAGCAAAATCCCAATAAATAATGAACTTCTCCGCTCTTCGGGTTCAGCTCCGCATATCTTTGAAAATGTTCCAGAGCTGACTCCGGCATATTCAACAAAAGATAAAGCTGACCAAGATTATAATGAGCCTGAGCAGTGTCCGGGGCAATTGCCAAAACCTCCTGATATTCTTCAAGAGCCCGCTCATAATTCCGCTCCAGAAGATAAAGATTTCCCAGATTTAGATGGGGTTCAATAAAATCCGGACTCAAAGCGGTCTCAATTAAAAAACTGGCTTTCGCTTCCTTCGGATAATTGGCAAGAAGATAAGCCAGCCCCAATTGATGATAAAAATGATAATTCTCGGGGTTGGAACATAAAGCAATTGCCTTCTGGTAAAGCTCTATGGCTTTTTGAGGCTGACCCAACTTTATATAGCAGTTAGCCAGATTATTGTAAGAAACGTAATAATCCGGATTTAATTTCAAAGCCTTTTGAAACTCCTCTATTGCTTCCCGATACCTTCCCAGCCTTTGATATAAGGTGCCCAGTTTATGGTGGAGCTGGGCATTCTCCGGCGCCACCTCAATTGCCTTCTTGTAATAAAGCTCTGCTTCCTTGAAATATGGCTCGCCTCTCCATTCCAGACAAACACCTTTTACATAAAGATAATCTTTATTTCTAGGCTCCCGAGTTAGCGCCTGGTCTATGGCTTCAAGTCCCTTCTCATATTCGCCAAGCTGACAGTAGCAGAGCCCTTTCCCGAACCAGGCAGAGGACAGCTCCGGATTAATTTCCAATGCCTTTTCAAAGTAGCCCAGCGCTATCTTCCAGCTATGAAGGTTCATAAATTCATTACCCAGCTCCAGATAATTTTGGGCGGAACTGGAAAGAAGAAGCCAGAAAATGCCGAACCTTAGAATCCTTCTCATCAAAATTAAGATAAATCTTATTTTTAAGCTTGGCAAACTGGAAAAATCTTGTTTATTCTTTCTTTCCCAGCCGGAGCTGGTCCGGGGAAAGAATCAAATTAGCCCGGCTCCTCTCCAGCCCCCACCTAACCAGCTCCTCAGCCAGCTCGGTATTGGAAAAAGATTTATACCGATAGTAAAGTCTTCCACCCTTGAGGGGCTTTATCAAAAAAAGCAAAATATCGCTTAGCTGGGCGGTCAGGTATTCCAGCCATCTTTTATCATCCCGGTCTTTTCCGGTGATAAAACTGGCACGGACAATTAAATAATCAAGTCCGCTTTGAATAACCGCCTGCTCCGCTAAATACCTTGCCCGAAAATATCCTGAGGCTGAATTCGGACTAACTCCCTGGGCTGATAAATAGATAAATCTAGGTTTAATTCCAGCAGAAATTATTGATTCCACCAGAAGTTTGGTTAAACCATAATCTACCGCCAGATAGGATTGTGAAGCCGGATTCTTACCCTGCTTTTTCGCCTGAGCCATTCTTTTTCTGGTCGTACCAATAAGACAAAAAACATAATCCGGTCTCCAGCTCGCAAGTGATTTGCTTAAAGCTTCTTTTTCCCAAGGAGTGGTGTCTATTTCCGCACCCAGCTCTTTAAAATATTTCTTCCAGTATTCCAGCCGGGGAGAGTCCGGTCGGATATGAGCAATGGGGGTGCACTCTTTTTCTCCTAAAATTCTCACCACTTCCCGACCGGTATATCCGGTAGCTCCTGCGACAAAGGCGAATCTGGTGGATTTTGGGCTCATTGTTTTTTATTTTAACAAAATATCTTGACCTTGTCTTTTAAGTAAAGTAAATTTAGAAAAATGAAGTGGTTAAGAATTTTTCTTTTACTCATTATGCTCAAATCTTTTGTTTTTATTGTATCCTGTGCCAGGGCTCCTCATTTAAAGCCGGGCTATATCCCTCCCCAGGAGATAGTTGAGCGGTATCACAGTGCTCTTCGCTGGCGGAATTATGAGAGTGCCCGGCAGTATGTTCTTCCCGAACTTTATCCGGATTTTGACCGCTTCATTCAATCAATTAAAGATAAACTCAACATTTCTGATTTTCAGATTATTTCTTTGAAGCTGGAAGAGGGAGGCTATCAGGCACAGGTTCAAATTCGGAGAAATTATTATTTGCTCAACTCGCTAAAAAATCAGGAGGAAATTCTTACCCAGACCTGGAAGCTGGTCAATGGAATGTGGTATTTATCTGCTCCGCCCTTTTAAACAATGAGCGGAAAAATTCTTGTGGTAGCCGGAGAAGCTTCTGCTGACCTTCACGCCTCAGCAGTGGTCAAACGACTTAAAAATCAGGAGCCAGAGATTGATGTTTACGGTGTGGGAGGAAAGCATTTAAAAGAAGCTGGAGCAAGAATCTGGTTTGATTTTTCCAGCATCGGGGTGGTGGGGGTCTGGGAAGTTTTGCCCAAACTGAAATATTTTCTTGATGCCCGAAAACAGCTTCTGGAAAGTATTGAAAAGGAAAAACCTGACCTGGTTCTGCTTTTGGACCTGCCAGATTTCAACCTGAGCCTGGCAAAAAAAATCAAAGAAATAAATCCCAGCCAAAAAATTGTTTATTACATCAGCCCACAGATCTGGGCTTGGAGAAGATGGCGGGTGAGAGCGGTGAAAAAGTATATTGACCTGATGCTGGTAATCTTTCCTTTTGAAGTGGAATTTTATCAATCAGCCGGGGTGCCGGTAAAGTTTGTTGGTCATCCCCTGCTGGAGCGAATTCATCCCAGCCAGAGCAGGGAGGAGCTGAGAAAAAAATTTCAAGTAGGCACAAAGCAAATTCTTCTCGCTTTTCTTCCCGGAAGTAGAAAAGAAGAACTCAGGCTTTATCTTCCTCGCTCCCTGCCGGCTCTGGAAAGATTAAAAAAAGAATTTGGAATTAAAATTATTCTTGCCCGTGCTCCCACTCTTGAGCAGGAATTTTTAGAAAAATATTTAAGCCATTATCCGGAAATATTAGAAATAATTTCTGGCGAGGTTTATGATTTGCTTTTTGCCTCAGACCTGGCTCTGGTTGGCTCTGGCACCGCTACTTTAGAAACCGCTCTGGCAGGGGTGCCAATGGTGATTCTTGCCCGAACCAGCTGGCTTAATTATCTTCTGGTTCGCCCCCTGGTTCATACTCCTTTTTACGGACTTCCCAATCTAATTGCGGGAAAAGAGATAGCGGTGGAGCTGGTAATGGGAGCAGTTAATTCCAGGCGGATATATCAGGAGCTGTCTCGCTTTCTCCTCTCTTCGGAGCAGAGGGAGCAAGCAAAAAAGGAGCTGGAACAAATCCAAAACAAACTGGGAGAAAAAAAAGCCAGCCAGGAGGTGGCAGAGCAAATTCTTTCCCTGCTTTCCCATTAAAACTCAGCCCTTATGAAGAATTTTTAAAGCCTTCTTAAATCTCCTGATGTCTTGCTTATTTAATTTTTCTTTCTTTGCTGGGCTGGTGAGAATTTTCGCACAACTGCTGGGAATTTTATTCCAGCGGGCTTGGTTGTGGTTGAGTTTTTCAAGGGTCAAAAGGCAAAAGAGTTTCCAGTCAAGCTCCTGAGGATATGCCCATCCAGAATTCAGCTCCTTTTCTATCATAGCTAAATCTGGCTTTTTCTCTTTTTCCAGAAGGAGAATCTCTGCCTGATTTCTATCTCCTGGTTTTGTCCCGGGGTCATCAACCCTTAAAACCAAAAACTCCACCATCAGCCCCTTATGGTCGCTTAAAAGCATTTTTCCTTTTCTGGTTTTTACTGGCTGGTTCAAAACCACCTTTGCCCAGAGAGGCTTTAGATAAAATCCTTCAGAGGCAGAATAATTCTGATAAAAAATATGGTCTATTCTCAGCTCGGGCTGACAGATTTTTTTTGAAGCCGGGCAATCCTTTAACCCCACCTCATCCACCACATTCCTTAATCCAGAAAGCCGAACCAGAAGCTGATACTCCAAAAGAATCGGGGGAGAATTAAAATCCCCCACCGCAACCAGAGACCGGACTCCACTCGCCTGATTAACAGACTGGATAAATCGGGAAATCGCCTCTGCCTGCAGGAGCCGGTCAGTTTTTAAGCGGTCTTCCTCAATCAGCTTGCCATTGATATACTCCGGGCGATAGCGGGCAATGAGATGGGTATTGAAAAAATCCAGGGGTCCCCAGGGAGTTCTGACCCGAATATATCCTACCCCTTTTCGGGCATAAAAATCTGAATTGAGCGGATAGCCATTTACCGGATAATGATAAATTTTCTTCTCCTCAATCGGGTATCTGCTTACCATCCAGACCCCGGTGCCATACCATTTTTTAAAATAAACCTGATATGGCTTGCCCCAGCCAGATGCCTCCAAGCCCTCCAGAATCAACTGCCGGTGCTCTTTATTAAACGCCTCCTGAAAACCGATAATATCCGGATTTAATCTGGCAATCTCTTTGCCAATCTGCTCTGCCCTTGCCTTGCGATTCGGAGCAACGAACACTCCCCAGATGTTATAGGTTAAAACCCGAATTCTTCCCAGCTCCCGGGCAGAAAGCGGAAGTCCGAGAAGCATTAGCATTGAAATTAAAATTATTTTTTTCATCCTCTGCTCCTTTCTGGCTCTAAAAATACCACGGTTACCCCATCTCCTCCTTCATAATCCTGTCCGGGACGAAATTCCCGGGCATAAGGAGAATCTTTTAAATAATCCCGAACCATTTTTTTCAGGGCGCCGGTTCCGTGCCCGTGAATAATATAAACCATTGGCTTTCCTTCCCGCAAGGAGCGGTCAAGATACTGAACCAGCTCAATCTCTGCCTCATCCACTCTTTTTCCCCGAAGGTCAAGGGTATTTGAGGGGGAGGGAGGAATATAAATCGGCTCAGAACTTTCTGGCTCTGGAGCTGAGAATTTAGAAGAATCAAGGGCATCAATTTTTAATTTCACCAGCTCCCTGATATTCTCCCGAATTCGGAAAGTGCCCAGAGCAAGCAAAGCCTGCTCTCCATCCAGCTCCAGTAATTTTGCCCGGGCATTGAGTCTTTTTACCCAGACCCAATCCCCGGGGTTCAGGGAAGAAAAGCTTGCCTCTTTAGGTAGAGGATGGGGATAATGTTCTTCAAGCTCTCTTTTTAACTGGCTAATTTTCTTCTCTGCCCGACGAATGCTTTCCCGACTTGATTCTTTTTTTGCCTGCTCCATTAACTGGTTAAGTTCCTGCCGGGCAATTTTTAGCTCTGACTCCAGTTTCTTGCGAAACTCCTGCTTTAGCTGGGTTTCCTTTTCTGCCAGTGATTCTTTTTCCTGTTTAAGTTTTTTCTCCAGAGCCTGAAGCTGGTTCTCTTTTTCTTTGAGCTGGAGAGTTTTTTGCTCTAATTCAAAAGCTTTTTGGTTCAGCCGGGCAATTAAATTTTGAAAATTTCTACTTTCTGGTTCCAAAAATTCCTGAGCCTTCTGGACCAGCTCGGATTCCAAACCAAGCTTCTTTGCCATAAAAATCCCATAGCTGGGACCCGGAATTCCAATATTGATTTTATAAGTTGGGGAAAGGGTTTTCTGGTCAAATTCAAAGCTGGCATTTTTAAAGCCGGGCTCGGTTTCCGCAAGTAATTTCAAACGGGAAAAATGGGTAACCGTAAAGGTCAGGCAGTTCCGCTCCCGAAACTGGCGAAGAAGCACCAGAGCCAGTGCTGAGGCTTCCTCCGGGTCTGTAGAGGCAAGAATCTCATCAATCAATACCAGGGAATTTTGCCGGGCGGATTTCAAAAATCCGAGCAGGGAAGCCAGATGAGCGGAATAACTGGAGAGGTCAGCGCTCAGGCTCTGTTCATCTCCAAATAAAGCATATACCTCGGGAAAAAATCCCAGCCTGCTGTCCGGATGGACAGGAATTGCCAAACCGGCTCTTACCATCAAAACCAAAAGTCCAATGGTCTTTAAAAACACGGTCTTACCACCGGTGTTTGGTCCGGAAATGACCAGCACCCGAACCTCTGGCTCAAGAACCAAATCATTGGCTATCGCTTCCTTGCCTTCTAAAACCAGGAGAGGATGCTGAATCTGATAAAGCTCTAAAATCGGCTCCTCAACCACCTCTGGCACCACCGCTTTTAACCTGATTGCCAGCTCTGCTTTTGCCTGAATCAAATCCAGCTTTACCAGGGAATCCAGAGCAGAAATCAACTGCTCGGATGAGCCAGCTATTTTCTGGCTCAGCTCCTTTAAAATTCTCAATTTTTCTGCTTCTATCTCCCGAGCCAGCATCCGAAGGCGATTATTCAAAGGCACCAGCTCCAATGGCTCCATATAAACGGTGGCTCCGCTGGAAGAGGTATCGTGAACCAGGCCGGGAAATTTCCCCTGCTCCTGAGCTTTTACCGGCAGGACAAATCTTCCTTCCCGCTCAGTATAAAAAGTGTCCTGAAAAATAGATTTATATTGTGCGGAACAAAGCAGAGCATCAAGCGTCTTTTGAATTTCTCTCCGGGATGAAGCAAGCTCAGAGGTTAAGCTCGCTAATCTGGAGCTTGCCTCTGGCTTTACTTCTCCCTGCTCATCTATAGCTTTTTCAAGGGAGTCCCTTAACCAGCGAAAATCTGCAATCCCCTTTGCCAGCTCAACCAGTGCTTGAAACCGCTTTGCCTCCCCTTTAAAAAAACCACGAACCTGACCAGCCTGATTTAAAAAATTAAGTATCTCCCGGAGCTCCTTTCCAGAAAGAGTTTTTCCCAGCCGGGCGGATTCCAAAACCGGAAATAAATCGGTAAAATATCCCAGAGGCAGGGGAGCAATTGTATCCAGAAGGGAAAGCATCTGGGAAAGAAGCTCATATTCTCTTTTTATCTCTGAAAGGCTTGCTTCCGGCTTTAAAGATAAAGCAAGATTTTTCCCCGGCTCACTCCCGCATAGCTGGGAAAGATATTTTAATAGTTCTGGGAATTCCAGCCTTTCTATTGAGCGAGCTAAAAGCTCGGATTTATCCGGGATTTTCATTCATTTATATTCTCAACATTTTCTTTCATTTCTTCAAGAAAGGAGGAAGAAGATGAGAAGAGCACTAGCAGGTTTTCTGGGGCTTTTCTTTCTTTTTTCTGCCCGGGCTTCAGAAATAACTCTGCCTTCTCCAAAAACCAGTGATGGGCTGGGGATAAATCAGGTAATTTCTGCCCGGAGAAGTGTCCGGAGCTATTCTCCCCGGGCTCTGAGCTTATCTGAACTTTCCCAGCTTCTCTGGAGTGCCCAGGGGATAACTGAGCAAAAAACTAAAAAGCGCTCTGCTCCCAGTGCAGGAGCAATATATCCGCTTGGTCTTTATGTTTCGGTGAAAAAAGGCGGGATTGAAGGGCTTGATGAGGGAATTTATCTTTATCTTCCTGAAACAAACACTTTAAAAAGACTTATTTCTGGAGATTTTCAGAATCAGCTGGCTCAGATTGCTTTTAGTCAAATCTGGATGGCCCGGGCACCGGTGATTTTTATCTTTACCGCTGAGTCTGCCCAGATGTGGGCTCGCTATCGGGAGCGTGCCTGGCTTTATATTCATCTGGAAGCAGGAATGGCAAGTGAGAATTTGATGCTTCAGGCAGTGGCTTTAGGGATGGGAAGCTGTGCAGTGGGAGCTTTCTGGGAAAACCGGCTTTCTAAACTCTTAAAGCTTTCTCCGAGCCAAAAGCCTTTGCTGATGGTTCCTGTGGGTAAAAAATAAAGGCTAGTCTGCCCTTAACCAGTGCCTGGTGATATATTTCTCAAATTCCCGTGCCTGCTGATAATAAGTAAATTTCTTCTCCAGCTCCCGAAATTTTGCCGGGTGAAAATTTCTTCTTCCGTTCCGGCTCACCGGAGGAATTAAAGCGTGAAGAAGCTCGTGGTAAACAATATATTCCACAAAATATCTGGGAACCCGAATATCATCTAAAGCCGGATGAACTCGAATCAAACGCTGGTCGTGATTATAACTTCCCAGCCGAATTGAACCTTGCCCGGGGCGGAGCCGGGCATTTGACCAGGTAATCTTAATTCCCCGGGTGGGAAGATGGTATTTTTCTTCCAATCTTTTCAAAATTTTAGCTAAATCATAAACCTTTCCCTGAGTTCTTAGAATCAGGGTTTTTCGCTTCTTTTTACTCTGAATCTTTCGTTGATGCTTCCTGATATACTGGTCAATTATCTCCCGGGCAGGCTGAGAGCCTTTTTTAATTAAATCCGCTACCGCCAGAATCACCCTGCGGTCTGCCTGGAGAAATACCTGATGCAGGCGGATTTCTATGCCCTTTCTGCTTCGGCGGGAACTCAAAACCACCGAGCGGTTATTTGTGAGCAAAAGCTCCACCGGACGGGAAAGCTCAGCTTCTAACATCTTGATAATTCTGCGTTTTTTCAGACGAACCAGCTCGGATTCCGGGAAAAGATAAAGCTGAACTTTGGATTTTGAGTTCTTTTTCTTGGACATCAGATGCTCTCAAAAACTTTTTTAAATCAAGCTAGCCAGGAATTTTAAATTGTCAAATTTTTTTCAGAGGAAATGAAAGTTTTTTGGCTAAAGGATAATTGAGCTTAAATTCTTCCCCTACCAGCAAGTGCGATGCCATCTCTTCCGGTATTTTTCACCAGATACATTGCCTGGTCTGCTTGTTTAATAATTGTTTCTTTTTCGTCTCCATTTTCAGGAAACAGGGCAATTCCGAAGCTGGCGGTTAACTTTATCTCTTTGCCTTCAGCTTCTAAAAAACAGGCATTGTTCAGCACTCGGCGAAGCCTTCTGCAAACCAGAATTGCTTCCTGGCGGTCAGTTCCGGGGAGAATAAATATGAACTCATCTCCGCCATATCTCAACACCCAGCTCACTCTTCTGAGATTGGAACGAAATAACTTGCCCACCTCTTTTAAAATTCTAGAGCCTGCCAGATGACCGTATCGGTCATTGACCAATTTGAAATAATCCAGGTCGGCAAAAATTAAAGCAAAAGGTTGATTATGCCTTTGAGAGCGAGAAATCTCCATTTCCAGGAGGGGATGGAGATATCGGGAATTATACAAACCAGTAATATCATCTATGATGTTATATCGCTTGATTTTCGCGACAATCCGGGCATTCTCAATTGCTACCGCAATAAAATCTGCCAGTGCTTCTAAAATCTCCAGCTCCCAGCTGGAAAACTTTTTACCCGTCTCCTCAAATAATTCAATCACGCCCAGAATCTTTTCTTTATAAACTAAAGGCACACAAATAATTGCCCCTGCTTGAAATCCGGTTTTTTCATCAATCCAGCGAGCAAATCTGGGGTCTTGATAGGCATTTTCTACCACCAAACTCTGCCGAGTCCTTACCACATAACCAGCAATCCCTTCATCAACTTTAAGCCGAATTCCTTTCAGCTCCTCTGCCCCTTCTCCTACTGCGATTTCAAAATAAAGCTCTTTTTTCTCATAATCTAAAAGTAAAAGCGACCAGTTTTTAGGTTTAAAAATCCCGGCAATTATCTCCATAATCTTCTTAAGAACCTGTTTTAATTCCAAAGTGGAAGTTAGTGCCTTACCTACTTCCCGGAGAATTAAAAAGTCCCTATCGGGTCTTTTAGCCAATGCTTTTCTCCCTTGTTTGGGGAGGGGATTCCCAGACTTCTTCCCGAAGCCGGTCATATAAATCCCCCAAAATATCTCTTAACTGGAGGTCAACCTGCTGGCGATGAGTGGCAGACCAGAAAATCTTGCCACAGCCCGGACAACGGCGGAATACTTCCTGAGTTTGAAAGACAAAAGGAGGAACCCGGTCTGCAACCTCGGCTTTTTCTATATCTCGCAAGGGGAGATTACACTCCACACACCTGCTGAATACCCGCAGACGAATCTGGTTTTGAAACCGCTCCACCACCTCCCGAAGCTGGTGAGCAGGATAGTTCTCCTCCACTAAATAATACCTTACTCCCTCCTGAAAAAGTCTTTCTGCCAGGTTATGGTCTCGGGTAAGAATTAGCCGGGATTCTTTCTTTGCCCGCTCAATCATCTCGGAATCAGAAAATTTATTTTTATAAACCACATCCTGCCCCAAAATTCTTAACCAGCGAGCCAGTTTCCCCAGCTGTTCATCGCAAAGAAATTTTAATTCCCGAGCCTCGTTCATAAATTTAAGTATAACACAATCTAAAAAAATTTCCTGTAAAAAATTATTTCACTAAATGCTCCTTTCAAAGCTACTATTTCAATTGATTGACAAACAGTAAGAATTTGATTATATATAAAAACACGGGCGGGTAGCTCAGATGGAAGAGCGTCGGCCTTACAAGCCGAAGGTCACAGGTTCAAGTCCTGTTCCGCCCACCATTGAAAATAGTCGGGGCCGTAGTTAAGCCTGGTTATAACGCTGGCCTGTCAAGCCAGAGGGCGCGGGTTCAAATCCCGTCGGCCCCGCCATTTTTTAATAATCCTTCCTTAAAACTTGAATTTTCACTCAAACCCCTGATAATGTATGATTAAAAAACAGGAGCAGAGAGTTGAATATTGCCATTCTTTCCAAACTGGACTCCCAGAAAGCAAAAAAGCTTGCTCAGGAAATTATCGCTTTCTTAGAAAAAAAGTCCTGCCAGGGGTTTGAGCTTACTGACCCGAAAGATATAGAACGGGCAGAGTTGATTATCGTTCTGGGCGGAGATGGAACTTTGCTTTATACCGCCGGGCTGGTAGGAGAAAGAAAAATTCCGATTCTAGGAGTTAATCTGGGAGGTCTGGGCTTTTTGACTGAAGTTCAGGAGAGCGAGATTTATCAAACCTTAGAACAAATTATAAAAGGGAATTTACCCATAGAAGAACGAATGCTTTTACAAATTGAATATCCTCAAGGGAAAACACATCTTGCTTTGAACGAGCTGGTAATTGGTAAAGGGCAATTAAGCAAAATGATTGCCGTTGAAGTGCAGGTAGATAGCTATCTTTTAAGCCAGATCCGGGGAGATGGAATTATTATTGCCACTCCTACTGGTTCCACTGCCTATTCACTTGCTGCCGGAGGACCGATTGTTCATCCCAGGCTTCGCTCCATTATCCTTACTCCGATTTGTGCTCACAGCCTGACTATTCGTCCCCTGGTAATTCCGGCTGATTCTCAGGTGGAGGTAAAGATAAAGGCTGAGCAGGAAGAAGTTTTTTTAACCATTGATGGTAGATATACGGATAAATTGGAATCAGACAATCCGGTAAAAATAAAATCCGCTTCCGCTCCCCTGCTTCTGGTCAGCTCACCTTCTATGACTTACTACGAAATTCTCAGAACCAAACTGGGCTGGGGCTGGAAATAATGCTTTGGCAACTTCGGGTAAAAAATTTTGCCATTATTGACCAGCTGGAAGTAGAATTTGCCCCTGGATTTAATATTTTAACCGGGGAAACCGGAGCAGGAAAATCTATTTTAATAGATGCCCTGACTTTACTCCTGGGAGCCAAACCCTCGCCTGAACTGGTAAGAAGCGGAGAAGAATTTACCGAGGTAGAAGCGGTTTTTGACCTGGAAATCAGAACCGGGCTCAAGAAGTTTCTGGAAGAGCTCGGCTTGGAGCCAGAAAACCAGCTGATTATCCGGCGGAAATATGCTTTAAGCGGAAGAAGCTCCTGCTGGATTAACCTCCATCCGGTGCCGGTTTCTGCCCTCTCCCGGCTCAGGGAATGGCTGGTGGATATATATGGTCAGCATGAGTATCAGAGCCTGCTTCGCCCGGAACATCATTTATCTCTTCTGGATAGCTATGCCCGCATCTGGGAGCGATTTTCTGACTACCAAGAGCTTTATTTCCGTTTTCAGAAGAAAAAAGCAGAATATGAAAAAAAATTAATCAGCGAACAGGAAAGAAGAGAAAAGCTGGAAATCTTGAAATTCAGAATCTCTGAGCTGGAAAAAGCCCGCCTCAGAGAGGGTGAGGAAGAAGCCCTGGAGGAAGAGCGCTCCCGGCTTAAACATCTTGAGACCCTGAGGCAGGCAGGAGAGACGGGCTATGAAAGGCTTTATAATCAAGAAGGTGCGGTGGTGGAACAACTGGCAGAAATTATCAGCCAACTAGAGCGGGCAGGAGAGTATGACTTCCGTCTTTCTCAGCAGGCAAAAGAGCTGGCTCAGGCGCAGGCAATTATTGAGGAAGTGGGGAGGGAGCTGGGAGAATATCTGGCGGAACTGGATGCTTCTCCCGGTCGGCTGGAAGAGATTGAGGAGCGTCGGGCTGAACTCAGACGCCTGAAAAGGAAATACCAGATGGAGATTCCGGAATTGCTCCAATTTCTGGAAAAAAGCAAAAGCGAGCTGGAGGAATTAGAAAACTATCAATCTTTTATTGAGGAACTGGAAAGCCAGCTAAAAGAAGTGTCTGAGCAGACTTTTCAACGGGCAAAACAGCTCAGCCAGGAAAGGAAAAAGCAGGCAAAAAAGCTTTGTGAAAAACTGGTTCAAAACCTGAAAGAGCTGGGAATGGGAAAATGTCAATTTGAGGTAAGATTTGATAATCTGGAGCAACCGCAATCCTGGGGCATAGACCGGGTGGAGTTCTATCTTTCCCCCAATCCCGGGGAGGAGTTAAAGCCTTTGTCTAAAATTGCCTCTGGAGGAGAATTAAGCCGGATAATGCTGGGACTAAGAAGCATTCTTGCCCGGCAGGTTGGTGCCAGAATTTTAATTTTTGATGAAGTGGATACCGGCATCGGAGGAGCCATCGCAGAGGTGGTGGGAAAAAAGTTAAAGGAGCTGAGCAAAAGCAATCAGGTGCTCTGCGTGACTCATCTTCCTCAGATTGCCAAGTTTGCTGACCATCATCTCCGGGTCTGGAAGGAAGAGGAAAAAGGGCGAACCGTAGTGCGAATTAAACCGCTCAGCCCGGAGGAAAGAATAGAAGAGCTGGCAAGAATGCTGGGTGGGTTGAAAATCACGGAGAAAACCCGAGCCTATGCCCGGGAGATGCTGGAACAGGCAAGAAGATGAAAGAAAAGAGGCAAATCATCTCTCCAGAAGAAATTTTATCCGGGCTGAGTTCTATTTTAAAAAAACAGGCTCTTGACGGATGGGAGATTTATTTAATCCAGCAAAAGGGCTTGAGCATAGAATCCAGAGACCAGAAGCTGGAATCTTTTAAAAAAGAAGTTGCCAGTGCCTTGGCTTTAAGGATTTTGAAAGGAAAAAGACTGGGATTTGGCTACAGCTCGGATTTACGGAACAAAAGTCTGGAAAGGCTGGTAAAAGAAATTACAGAAAATTTAAAAGAACTTTCTCCAGACCCGGATTTTTCCTTCCCAGAAAATCAACCCCCGGCACAAAAACTTGATATCTATCATCCAGCAGAAGAAATCAGCGAAAGCCAGAAAATCCAGAGAGCATTTTTAATTGAAAAGGGAGCCAGAGAAGTAGATGAAAGAATCCAGCGAGTGCGAAGCTGTGAATATCAGGAGCGGATTCGCCAGATCTGGATAGTTAATTCCAATGGCTTAAATCAGAGGGCTTCTTCCAGCTTTTTTTCTGCCCAGACCCTGGCTGTGGCGGAAGATAAAGGAGAAGCCCAAATCGCCGGGGAATTTGACTGGAGCTATCGCTATGATATGCTCAATCCAGAAACCGTGGGAAGAAGCGCAGGGAGAAAGGCTCTTTCCAGGCTAGGAGCCAGAGCGATTCCCAGCCAGAAATTGCCAGCAATTTTCACTCCTGAGGTGGCAGGAGAATTTCTGGAAATTTTAAGCTTTGCCTTCAGCGGAGAAAATCTTGCCAAAAATAAAAGCTGGCTGAAAGATTTTCTGGGCAAAAAGGTTTTTTCAGAAAAAATCTCTCTGCTTGACGATGGCAGTTTTTTAATGGGTCCTGATACCTTTCCTTTTGATGATGAAGGAGTTAATACTCAAAAAAAATTACTCGTGGAACAGGGAAAGTTGGTGGGATTTTTATATGATACCTATTATGCCCGGAAATTTTCTACTTCTTCTACTGGAAATGCTTTTCGCGCCGGGGCAGGAGCTCCGCCCAGAATAGCACCAAGCAATTTTTATATTCCCAAAGGGGATAAATCTCAGCAGGAACTTATTAAGTCTCTGGAAAAAGGGCTTTTAGTTGAAGAGGTCTTGGGAATTCATACCGCAGACGAAATTAGTGGAGAATTTTCTCTGGGCATTACCGGAAGAATGATAGAAAAGGGAGCGGTGAGTTTTCCGGTTCGGGGAATTGCCATTGCTGGAACTTTAAAGGAGCTTTTTGCTAAAATTGTGGAGATAGGCTCGGATTTAAAGTTTTACAGCGGATGTGGGTCTGGCTCGCTTTTAATTGAAGAGTTAGAGATAAGTGGAGGTTAAAGGAAAAAATGCAATTCATAGCCAAAGGAGCCACGGATATCGGCAGGATAAGGGAAGCCAATGAAGATGCCTTTTTGATTGACGAGGAGCGAAGGTTGTATCTGGTTGCTGATGGAATGGGAGGACATCAGGGCGGAGGATTTGCCAGCAAAAAAGCTCTGGAGCTGGTTTTGGAGGAGCTGAAAACTCTGGAGAGCGCTCAGGAGGCTACCCAGCCTCTGCCCCAGGCGGGAGAGCGG
Source organism: uncultured bacterium (assembly GCA_964553915.1). Classification (GTDB taxonomy): domain Bacteria; phylum RBG-13-61-14; class RBG-13-61-14; order RBG-13-61-14; family DRUE01; genus CAZKMM01. The sequence goes on along the minus strand of CAZKMM010000015.1, from coordinate 10,771 downwards.
ACTTTAACCCAGATCCGGCTGATGCGGGCTTTTCAGCGAGCAAACCAGAAGCTGTTTGAAATCTCGCTAAATGAGCCTCACCTCCGGGGAATGGGAACCACTTTAACCGGGCTTCAATTTGACGAAAAATACGCCAACATTGCTCATATCGGAGACAGCAGAGCTTACCTGATTCGGGAGGGAAAAATTCAGCAGTTAACCGAAGACCATTCCTGGGTGCAGGAACAGGTGAAAATGGGGCTGTTAAGTGAAGAAGAAGCCCAGAATCATCCCTTAAAAAATATCATCACCCGTTCTATGGGGCATGAGCGGGAAATACAGGTGGACCTGACCAAAATAGAATATCAACCCCAGGATAAATATCTCCTCTGTTCAGATGGTCTTACCAATATGCTTTCGGACCAGGAAATTCTTAAAATAGTCCAGAACCACTCCCTGGAACAAGCGGTTAACCAGCTTATCTCCCGGGCAAATGAAGAAGGAGGTTTTGATAACATCACTGTGATTTTAGTGGAGGTGGCTAATTGACTGAAACGAAAAGCTCCTCCCGAAAAAAAATCAAGGAACGGCTCAAATTAGGAGAAGAATACCGGATTATCGCTCAGATTGGCTCTGGGGGAATGGCAGAAGTTTATAAGGCAGAGCAGGTTTCTCTGGGAAGATTGGTTGCGATTAAGAAACTCAAATCCTCTCTGGCAGAAAACCCGGAGATGCTGGAGAGATTTTTCCGGGAAGGAAAAAGCGCCGCTCACCTTCAACACGAGAATATTGTTCAGGTATATCAGATGGGTGAGGCACAGAAAGAACATTATCTGGTAATGGAATATGTTGAAGGAAGGGATTTAAAAAATGTCTTAAAAACCTCAGGTCCTCTTCCCTGGGAAATTGCCTGTTTAATAGTTCGCCAGGTTGCCCAGGGGCTGGATTTTGCCCACCAGCGAGGATATATTCATCGGGACATCAAACCAGGAAATATTATGATTACCACCCAGGGAGAAGTAAAAATTATGGATTTTGGAATTGTCCGAAGGGTGGATTCTGAGCTTACCCAGACCGGCTCCTTTCTCGGCACCCCTTCTTATATGTCCCCGGAACAGCTTAAAGGAGAAGGGATTTCACCCAAAAGCGACCTTTTTTCTTTAGGGGTGGTTCTTTACGAGCTGGTGAGCGGAGAAAAGCCCTTTAAAGCAGAAAATGAAGCAAGCCTGGTCCAGAAAATAATCAATCAAAAACCAACCACAGTAAGGAAACATAATCCTTTGGTGCCCAGAAGGGTGTGGAGGATTATCAAAAGACTTTTACAGAAAAATCCCAAGAAAAGATTCTCATCTGCTCAGGAGTTAATAGAATCTCTAGACCGGCTTCTTGGCAGGAAGCTTGTTCTTAATGTTAACCAAGAAATTGCTCAATTTCTTAATCAGCTTCAGACTCAAGCTGAAGATAAAACTAAAAGAGTGGAGGAAATCAGCTCCGAGCTGGTGAAAATTGGAAAAAAGAGAACCGCGAAAAAAACCAGAAAAAAGAAAACACCTCCACCCGCGCAAGAAAAAGAACTGGACTGGCTCGCCAAAACCCTGATCCTGATGATTGTGATAATTGCAATTATTCTCCTGTTCTATTTCCTGCATTCCCATAACTATCTAGATAGAATCATAGAATTCTTTCGGACTCATCTTTCCTTCAGTTCTGCCAGTTCCTCTTTTAGCGCTTCTGTATCAATCCCTTTCTTTTCCAGCCAGTCAATTTCTTGCCCGATTATTTCAAAAACCTCTTCTTTGCTTTTAAAATAAGGCAGGTTGCCTTTTTTAAGATTTTCCAGCAGGATTTTCGCCCGGGCAATATGAGCCGGAACCAGCTCCGGGTCAATTTCTAAAGTAATGTCCAGAAAATCCAGGGCATTTTCCCATTTTCCCCGCTGGTATTCTATAAGAGCCAGATGATAATTAGCCAGAGCATACTTGGGCTTGAGCTTGGTTGCCTGCTTTATACACCCATAAGCCTGCTCTAAATCTCCTTTCTGGAAATAAGCCAGACCCAGATTCAACCAGCCTTCCGCATCTCTTGGTTTTAGCTCATTATATCTCCTGAAATATTGAAAAGCCCTTTCCACCATTCCCTGCCGGGCATAAATCAGCCCCAGAAGTCCATATACAGAGGCAAAATCTGGAGTTATCTCCAGCACCTTTTCTGCATCTTTCTTTGCCTGCTCAATTTTTCCCTGGTTATATTCCGAAACCGCCCGGGTATAATAAGCCCAGGGAACACGGGGATTTAAGGATATGGCTTTTTCAATTAGTTCCTGACTGGTCTTGAACTCCCCTAACTGCAAGTTTGCCCAAGCCAGATAGGATAAAGCCTCTGCCCTCTGATAAGGATGTTGAGCCTTATTTAAATATTCTACCGCCCAGAAAGAGACCGCTTCAGAATCCTTCTGAGCCAGATATACCTGACATAAACCGGAAAGAGCAGAAGCATTGTTCGGGTCAAGCTGAAGCGCCCGCTGATAAAAAAGTAGCGCCCGACCATAATTCTCCCGACCAAGCAGAGCATTTCCATACATCACATACCCCGCACTTAAATTAGGGGACTTTCGCACCGCATCCTTCCAGAGGCTGAACTCACTTCGCCAGACCGGGATTCTCATCTCAACCAAAATTGCCTGAAAAATAATAATCAAAATCAGGCTTATCTTTGCCCAGCTTTTTTTTGCCAGCTCTGCCCGTTCAAAAACCGCGGGTATCCAGAAGATTACCCCTATCCCGGCTAAATAAACCCGCTCTTCACTTGCCACCACATTTAAAGGAATCACCGCGGTGGGGGAAAGAGAAATTAAAAACCAGAACCAGCCAAAAGCAAAATTCTTAAGCCGACCAAAATATAGAATAGAAATCAAGCTGATTAAAAAAATCATAAGCAGGCTCACCAAGACCGCAGGCTCAAAGATATTTTCTGCTACTTTCAACTGAGGAATAACACAGAGATTGATTGGATAAAAAATCTTACCCAGATAAAAAAACACCGCCTTGATTTGGGTCAAAAAATTCTCAAAAAATCCTCTGGGATAAAAATTAGAACCCAGGGTATCAAACAAAAGCCAGCGAATTAAAAAATAAATTCCCCAATTAGCCCAGTAAACCAGATAGCTGATTATTCTTTTCTTACTAAAAGCTTCTCTACCGCTCCGCAGGTCAACAAGCAAAATCAGTGCCGGAAATACCGCAGAAATTTCCTTGGATAAAAGTCCAAGCCAGAAAAACCCTAGAGCCAGAAATAAATTTAATATCTGGCTATGCCCCTCTTTATATTTCTGGTCAAAGAGAAAAGCCAGAAATAGAAAAAAAACCGCCAGCAAAGTGGAGCGATTGGAAAGATAATTCACTGGCTGAGAAAATACCGCCAGAGATGCGAAAATCAGCCCGGCATAAAAACTTAAAGAAAATTTCCTGCCCAGCCTGAGAAAAAAAAGAAATACCAAGCCCGCATTTAAAGAATGAAGTAAAATATTAAAAATCAACCATCCAGCTGGATGCTTGCCGGCTAATTTATAATTAACCACATAACTGAGCATTGTTATTGGACGATATAGGGTGGGCTTTCCCAGACTGGAAAAACTTTCCGGATGAGTAAAAAAGTATCTAATTCCCGGAGGATTAATCACCGCAGGATTGTTGATGATATGATGAAAATCATCAAAATGAAAATCTCCTTTCAAAGCCGGAAAGTAAAGTAAAATCCCGAAAAGAAAAATAGCCAGAAAACCAAAAAGTTTTTCCCTGCTTTCTTTCAAGGTCTTATTAAGCGGTTATAAAGACTTTGCCTGCCTGAACCCTTCCCTGCCCTGCTCAAAGGCTTTTAGATTAAGCTCTCGCTTGGATGGGTCCTCAAACAGCTCCTCAATAACCCCTCTGAAATCCTCCACCGGTATCTCAAGCCATCTGCTCTCTGCCAGGGCTCCTACCATCACAATATTTTGAGCCAGATAATTACCTGCCTTTTTTGCCAGCTCGGTTGCTTCAACCACTAGCGCTTTTTCTGCCAGATTTTTAATCTGCTCAAAAATCAGGTCAAGCTCCGGATAAGTTGCTTCTCCGCTCAAAACCGAAATTGGATAGTTCGGACGAGGATTAAAAATCACCCGGGTAGTATCTTTTCCATAATCCAGCATTACCCGAAGAGTCTCCAGAGGCTCAAAACCTATGATAATGTCTGCCTCTCCACTGGGAATCAGGGGTCCTAATTGCATTTCCCGGCTGAAGCGAATATGACTCATCACAGACCCACCTCGCTGGCTGGCACCATAGGTCTCGCCGATTGCCACCCGCAAGCCCTCTTTAATCCCGGCGCTGGCAATAATCTGACTGGCTAAAATATTCCCCTGCCCCCCAACTCCACAGATAATCAAATTGATTTTTCCCTTCTCAGTCATTTTTCTTTCCCTTTTTAAATATTGCTAAACATTTATTCAGGCTTTTCTTCTATTTTGATGGCACCTCTGGGACAAATCTGGACACATACCCCACAGCGAGTGCAGACCACCTCATCTATCTCTGCCTTTTTCTTCTCCGGATTCCAGATTAAAGCCGGGCAGGCAAATACTCTGGAGCAGAACCGATTGCAACCGCATTCATCTCCAATACAAATTTCCTGGTCAACATAAACCCGGGGCTTTTCTTCCTTTCTCTCCCGTGCCTCAATCAGGGCACATTTATGCCGAAAGATTAAGACTCTTAATTCCCCGGCCTCCAGAGCATCATCTAAAACTTTGACTGCCTCTTCCAGATTGAACGGGTCAACCACTTCAGTGGGAATCCCGATTCCCTGGCAAATCCGCTCTATTGGAATTGGTTCCACCTCTTCTCCCATTGCATTTTTTCCAGTGCCGGGATGAGGCTGAAAGCCGGTCATTGCGGTTCCACCATTATCCAAGACAATGAAAACCAATTTTGCCCGATTAAATTTGGCATTGACCAACCCCGGCAAACAGGCATGATAAAAAGTGGAATCGCCCGCAATTGCCACTACCGGCTGAGTAAAATCTTTCAAATTCCCGAGCCCATTGGCAAAACCAATTCCCGAGCCCATACATTGCAAAGTCCGCTCCAAATAATACCCGGTTCGGCTCACCCCCATTGAATAACAGCCAATATCTCCAATTAAAACTGCCTCCCGGTCATCTTCCTTAAAAGCGTTTTTCATCACCCAGAAGCTTGCCCGATGCGGACAGCCAGCACAAAATGCCCATTCCCTTCCCGGAAGCTTCCATTCACTGGCTTTTTTCTCAGCTTCTATAAATTTCGCACTTCTTGGAGGTCGCTCTGCTCCCAGAATCTCTTTTAAAGATTGATAAACTATATCAGGAGTCATCTCACCAATGGCAGGACCCATCCTGCCCTTAATATGACCGCTTCGCTTACCATAAAACTCCGGCACCGACCCGCCCTTAACCACAGAATCTGCCATCACCACTTTAAGAGTGTCCTCCAGAAACGGAGCTACTTCCTCAAAAACAATCACCTTTTTTGCTTTGCTTAAATGCTTCTGAATAAAAGTTTCTGGAATTGGCCAGGTGGTGCCGATTTTTAACCAGCCCACCTGGTCATCAATCCCAAGAGTCCGAATTGCTTCCAGGGCATAAACCGCACTCGGACCTGAAGCACAAATAACAACTTCAGCTGAATCCGGTCCCAGATATTGATTGAATTCAGATTTCTCAAACTCTGCTTTTGCCTGATTGAATCGCATCCGCAAAACCGGATGCATTAAAGGATGACCGATAAACCGGTCCATTGGTCCCATATAGGGCTTTCGGTTTCTGGGAGCTATTTCTCCCAGCTTTACATCTCCCCGGGCATGAGAAATCCGGGTCACGCTCCGAATAATCACCGGCAGACGGATTTTCTCACTCAGCTCAAAAGCATATTTAACCATTTCTTTGGCTTCTTGTGGGGTGGTTGGCTCGAGAAGAGGAAGTTCTGCCAGTTTAGCGTGAAGCCGGCTGTCTTCTTCATTGGTGCTGGAATGTCCGCCCGGGTCGTCTGCCACCACCAGGACAATCCCGCCCTTGGTGCCGGAAAGATTAACCGTGTTCAGGGTATCAGAGACCACATTCAAGCCGTTTTGCTTCATTGCGGTCATCGCCCGCATCCCGGCAAAACTGGCTCCACAGCAGGCTTCAAAGGCTACCTTCTCATTCACTGACCATTCCACATAGTAGCCAAAGAGCTTCGCTCCCCGGCTCAAAACCTCCTGAATCTCACTGGAAGGAGAACCCGGATAACTGGCGGTAAAGTCCACCCCGGATTCAATAGCTCCCCGGGCAATTGCCTCATTGCCCATCAATAAAATCACTTTTCCTGGCTCATCTAAAAATACTGGATTCATTTCTCCACTCCGCTTACCTGTTGAGCTTCTTTAATCCATTTAATTTCTTCATCACTCAAAACCAGATACTGCGGTGCCTTTCCCTCCTCAAAAATTGCCTTGACCACCCGCTTTTTCTTACCCAGACTGGCATCCCGCAAAAGCTTTTCTCTTTCTTCCGGGAAGGATTCCAGATTTAAAATTTTATCTTTTTCTGCCTGCTGGATTAGATTTTGTGCCCGCTCGCTCCGAACAATTAAGGTATTCCATTCATCCTTCCATTCTGTGCTTCCCAGGCTCAGGTCAGAAAATTCTGCGGTAAAGTCATAGCAAATATCGCAGGTGGCTCTTCGGAACTGGCGAATCGGCTCAAAATCCAGCTCCACTACCTCCTCATCGGTATAAACCAGAAATCGGTTGTAGGGGATGTCAAACTTTTTAGCCCGGCTTATATCCAGCTTTTTAACCAGATGAGCAAATAGCTTCCGCCAATCCAGAGCCCACATACAGAATAACCCGATAATCAAAACTATCTTCTCGCCCAGCTCCGGCTCCACCTTGATTCGCTTTCTTAAAGCCTCTATCTGACAGGCTCTTCCCACCACTGCCAGCTTCTGGCATTCTTTTAAAACCTGGTCCAAAAGTTTTAAGGTAGGTGCAGAGGTATATTTAGAGCCGGAACAGGAAAGAATTTCTTCCCTGCTTCTGGCTAAAATCGGCTCCGGAAGAAGTTGATAGCGGGAAGAATAACCGGTTAGAAGTGCCCCATCTATAATCCCCTGCTCCAGAGCATAAATCAAAATTCCGCTCACCACTCCGCCGTATTGTCCAGATTTTTGAATCTGCTGGTCGGCACTTTGAGCCAGATAAAGTCCTAAATGAGTGCCGAGAAGATAATCATCTCTTTCCCTGCCAAAAATCTCCTGATTAAGAGCCGGAAAATCCAGCCGGGTCCTCGGACAAATCTCATAGCATCTTCCCTCACTCAATCCGCAGGGCTCCAGTAAAACCACCTTTTCTTTATGCACCCGAAAATAAGGACAGAGCGAAAGGCAGGCTCCACAAACCGTGCAGAGATTTTCTTTGAGAATCTCCTGCTCCAGTTCCAGAGAGCCTTTTTTTAACTCTAATTGATACCCCACTTTTCCACTCCTTGAACTTTTTGGGTTTAAGTCTAAAAAATATACCCTTTTGGGGTAAATTTTTCAAATATTCTCATTTACGAGCCAGCAGGGAAAAGGAGAAACTAGCTAAAAAGTAAAATCCCCTGTCAATCAAGATAACCATTCTAGACAAATCCCTTTTGGCTAGTCTTTCAATTTAACTTGCATAAATCCCTTCCTGCTTTTAATATTCAAAAGAAGTTTAAAAGGAGAAAAAGATGGAGAAGTTTTTTGACCCTGAAACCGTAGCCCTGGTAGGAGCTTCTTCAAGACCCGCTCGTCCCGGACATAATTTATTTTTAAATTTACGAGACTGCTTTGGAGAAAAATTCTTCCCAGTAAATCCCAGGGTAAAGGAGATTGAAGGAATCCGATGTTATTCCAGCCTTTTGGAAATTCCAGCTCAAATAGATGTGGCGATAATTATGATTCCCGCGAATTCTGTTCCGGAAGTGCTGGAACAATGTGCCCGAAAAGGAATCAGGCGGGTGATTATTGAATCCGCTGGCTTTGCGGAAGTGGGAAAACAGGGTAAAAAACTCCAAGAAATATGTCTGGAGATTGCCAGAAAAAATGGCATCCGGCTCTGGGGACCTAACTGTATGGGAGCAATCAATGTCACCAAAAACAAGGTGCTTTCTTTTATGTCGCCGTTTTTATGGAAAGGAAGGTTTAGTCCGGGACCGGTTTCCCTGGTGGTTCAGAGCGGGATGCTCTCTGCAGGGTTTCTCAGTTATATCATCAGCAAGATGCCTTTGGGACTTTCTAAAGTAGCTTCTATTGGAAATAAAAGCGATGTTAATGAAACTGAAATCCTGGAATATCTGATTCAAGACCCGGATACCAGGGTAATTGGAATGTATCTGGAATCTATTTCTCAGGGGAGAAAATTCTTCCAGCTGGCAAAATCTGCCGATAAACCTATTGTGGTTTTAAAAGGCGGAAGCTCGCCTCTGGGAGCCCAAGCGGCTTACTCTCATACCGCAAGCCTGGCTCAGGATGATGCTCTTCTGGAGGGAATATTTCATCAGGCAAAAATTATAAGGGTGAAAGGCCTGGTAGAGTTAATGGAAATAGTTCGGGCATTCAGTATTTATCAGCCGGAGAAGAAATCTAAAGCTCGGATTGCAATAATTACTTTCTCTGGCGGTGCCGGGGTTGTCGCTTCAGACCGAATCTATGAACAGGGGATGAAATTAGCCCGGTTAAGCAAAAAGACCATCGCTCAAGTCAAGACAGTTTTCCCAGAATGGATGGAGCCTGCTAATCCTCTGGATATTTATCCGGCAATTGAAAAAAATGGTCCTCAGATTACCTACCAGACCGCTTTAAATGCTTTATTTCAGGACCCGGAGGTTGATGCTATTTTTCTCCACAGCTTTGCACCCCCGATTAATGTTCCCATTATCAATTATGACTGGCTGGCAGAACAGATGAAAAAAAGCAAAAAGCCAGTGGTTGCCTGGATTATGGGACATACCGAAACCGCAAAGCAGATAGAAGAGGAACTAAGAAAAAGAGGAATTATTGTGGTTGAAGAAATGGTGCGGGGTTTAAGAGTCCTCAGGGCGCTTTTGCTTAGAAAATAAATTCTATTTCTGCAAATTTTGTTTGACATCTTTTGGGGGAATTTTATAATCAAAAAAATGAGTTCCAAGTCCCAAAAAGGCTCGCAAAAACAAGAGAAGCAGATGAGCCAAGAGCAGAAGCCAGTAGACTTTGAATCCCCTGCCTCAGGGAAAATCTTTTTAGACAAAGAAGGAAGATGGTTTCATGAAGGGGTAGAAATTACCCATCCCCGCACCATTGAGTTATTCAGCAGAAGTGTGGTTAAAGACCCCTCTGGCGGATACCGACTTCAAATCGGCAAGGAATGGGCAAAAATTGAAGTGGAAGATACTCCTTATATGGTCCGCTCTCTGGAGATTAAAAAGGATAAAATTATTCTCATTCTCAACGACAAATCCCAAGAAGAGCTTGACCCCACCACCTTATGGCTGGGAAAAGATAATGTGCTTTATTGCAAAGTAAAAAATGGTGAATACCCTGCCCGATTTTTAAGACCCGCATATTATCAAATAATGCAATTTCTGGAAGAAGATGAAAAAGGCTTTTTCCTTTCCTTAAACCGGAAAAATTTTTATCTCCAAAAAAAATAATCTGTAATAAAAGGAGGCAATAAAAATATGAAAAAAGTAATCTTGATTTTGGGGATTATCTTCTCTCTTTCTGGCTGGGCAGGGGAGGAATGGAAAATAGAGCTGGAACAGGCTAAAGTTCTTTTTGACCAGAAAGAATATTCCCGGGCAAAAGAACTTCTTTTATCCCTGGCTCAAGCTCATCCGGAAGATGTAGAGGTCAATTATTATCTGGGACTATCTTTCCTGGCTCTTGATGATTTTCCATCTGCCAAGGAATGGTTGAGCAAGGCAAAAAAGCTTGCTCCAGAAAATATTTTAATCCGTCTCGACCTCGCCTGGGTTTTGATGAATCTTGGGGAGCTAGAACCCGCAGAAAAGGATCTGGATTTTGTAAAAGAGCAATCTCCGGAAAATGCCCGACTCTGGTATTTGCTCGGCTTACTCGCTCTTAATCAACAGAACTGCCCCGAAGCAGAAAAATACCTCAAAAAAGCAGAGCAATTAGACCCCAAATTCAAAGGAGAAGTGGGATATTATCTGGGAAAATGTGCCTTGCTTGAAGGGAAAAATATCTCTGCCCAAAAATATTTTGAAGAAGTAATTAAGTCTGCTCCGGAAACTATCTGGGCAGAGAGGGCTAAAAAAGAGCTGGAGAAAATCCCTTCCGCAAAAGTCTTTCAAGCCAGCGGAAATGTTCTTTATCAATATGATAGCAACATAGTTCCTGTTCCAGATAAAGATGCTCTTCCTGCGGAAGTAAGCAATATGGCAGACTCCCGGGCTCTAATCTGGCTCAATTTAGGATATTACCCACTTCTTAAAGACCAGGGCGGGTTGGGAATAAAATATTGCTTTTATAACAACTGGCAATTTGAGGAAACCGAGCTTAACCTTCAGGTGCATCAGGGAGAGCTGGAGGGATACTATGATTTTAACATCTCCAATCTAGGAGCCAGAACCTATGGCTCTTATCTCTATCAATCCGCGGGCTTGGGAAAAAATTATGATTATTACAGCACCACCCACCGGGCTAATTTACGATTTTATTTAATTGAAACCAAGACCCTTACCACAGAAATTAATTATATTTTTGAAACACTTATTCAT
>CAZKMM010000014.1:18180-31384 GCA_964553915.1 uncultured bacterium | reverse complement strand
AAGTGTGATGGGGTTTGAAAATCGTCCGCCCACCGAAGAAGAAATGGAAAAAATTCGTAAGGAAATCAATCTGGCTCTGGAGCAGGGAGCTTTTGGTTTGAGTGCCGGGCTGATTTACCCGCCGGGATGTTATGTTCAGAAAGAAGAACTGGTCAGGGCTTTGGAGCCGGTAAGAGAATCAGGCAGGATTTTTGCCTGCCATATCCGCAGTGAGGGAAGGAGATTGATAGAAGCAGTAGAAGAGTTTTTAGAAATAGGCATTTGCTCACAGGTAAAGCTCCAACTCAGCCATTTAAAAACTAGTCAGCCGGAAAACTGGCATAAGCTTGACCGGGTGTTTGAGTTGATAGAAGATGCCCAAAAAAAGGGACTGGAGATAAAAGCGGATAGGTATCCTTATCTTTCCAGCTTTACTTCTTTGTCTGCACTTTTGCCAGATTGGGTATTTGAGGGAGGCGAGCGGGAGTATCGCCAAAAACTCACTCAAAAATCTCCAGAAATAATCTCGGAGCTTAAAAAGAGATATTCTGTTGATTACTGGGAGAAAGTGTATATCAGCCAGTGTTTTTCTCAGAAAAATAGAGTTCTGGAAGGGAATAATTTAGCTCAGCTGGCAGAAAAGGAGAAAATTCATCCTGCAGAATATATGGTGAATTTGCTTCGGGAGGAAAAGCTGAGCCCGAGCGCCATTTTTGAGACAATGAACTTTAAAAATCTGGAGCGGATATATCAAAAGCCCTGGGTGATGGTGGGAAGCGATGCTGGAGCTCGCTCTGACAAGGGAGTTCTGGCTCAGGGAAAGCCTCACCCCCGAGCATACGGCACCTTTCCCCGATTTTTTGCCCGATTTGTTCGGGAAAAATCTCTTATTTCCTTATCTGAAGCGGTTCGCAAGACTTCTGCTTTAGCAGGGGAGCATTTTAGAATAGAAAAAAGGGGCAAGCTGGCTATCGGATATTATGCGGATTTGGTATTATTTGATTTAGAGAGCATTTCTGACCGGGCAAATTATCAAAATCCGTTTTTAGCTCCGATTGGGATTAAAATGGTGGTGGTTAATGGTAAAATAGCGGTAAAAGATGGCAAAATCATCAATCCAACCGCGGGTAGGGTGTTAAGAAAATGAAGCCTTTAATTGGAGTCACTGCAGACATAGATGATGGAAGCCGGTTTCAACATCGGCTGAGCGGGAAAAAGATTGTTCATCTCTGGGAGAGGTATATAGAGGCAATTCGGGATGCGGGTGGAGCGGTGGTTTTAATCTCGCCCGGTGAGGACTTTTCTGAGCTGAAAAGAATTCTCAATAGTTTAGATGGTCTGGTGATTTCCGGGGGAGCCTTTGATATTCCCCCCGAGGATTATGGCGAAAGGATGCTGGAAAAAGCTTCCATAAAAACCAAGCCTTTCCGGAGCAAATTTGAACGGAAGTTGATTTTAGAGGCGGTGAGGATGGGCTTGCCGGTTTTAGGCATCTGCGGAGGGGAGCAGGCAATAAATGTGGCTTTTGGGGGCAGTCTTTATCAGGATTTGGCTTTACAGAGTTCATTTATTATCAGGCACGAGCAGACCACGGAGCGGGATACAACCGCTCATCCAGTAGAGGTTGCGCCAGATACACTTTTAAGCAAGTTATTATTCTCTCGTCCGATTAAGAAGCCCAAAATTATCTGGGTGAACAGCACTCATCATCAGGCGGTAAAGAAGCTGGGGGAAGGACTCCGGGTCTCTGCCCAGAGTCCGGATCGGGTAATTGAAGCGATAGAAGGTGAAAAGGGAATAATTATCGGGGTGCAGTGGCATCCGGAACTGCTTTATAAGAAATATCCTGAGCATTTTTTATTTTTTAAGCGGTTCGTGAAGCTCTGTCAGGGAAAAAATATTTGACAAATGGGCTTTTTTTCTTCTATGCTATTGAAAACAGCAATTCACTTAAGGAGAAGGTGAATGGAAAAGAGAGCATATCCGAGGATTAAGTTTGACCGGGCAGTTAAATGTATAACTCCCCAGTTGTTGTTTGATTGCCGGGCGGTAGATATAAGCCTGGGTGGATGCTGTCTCCGTTCCCCCATCAATTTTGATAATGGAGAAGAATTGGCATTGTTAATTCCTCTCAACGGTCAAACCGAAAAAATGCTTATTGCTCTGGGAAAAGTGGTATGGACCAAAAGCTATGCCCCCACCTGTAATGATTATCCCTTTTATACCGGAATACAATTTCTGGCTACAACACAAAAAAATTTCCCGGAACTGAAAAAAATTTGCTCCAACCCTGAATAATCAAGACTCTTAAACCCTCTTATTAGCCCAAATTAGACAAAGGGACAAGATTCTTTTATATTTTTATAACCAGAATCAAGAAGTGAGGAGTAGGAGATGAATTCTTTTAAAGTGAAAATGAAGTATTTATTTTACCCGGAATCCCTGGCATTGATTGGAGCCAGTAAAAATTTATCCAAATGGGGTTTTATTATTCTCCATAATCTTCTAACCGGCAGGTATCAGGGCAAGATTTATCCCATCAACCCTAAAGAAAAGGAAATTTTGGGCTTGAGGTGTTATCCCAGCATTTTAGAGGTTCCGGAGCCAGTGGATTTGGCGGTAATTACCATTCCTGCCCGGGGGGTTCCCGGGGTGATGGAAGAATGTGTTCGGAAGAAAGTTAAAGCGATAGTGGTTATTTCAGCAGGATTTGCCGAGCTGGGGGAAGAGGGAGAAGAACTTCAAAGAAAAATAAGAGAGCTTTCTTTAAAAGCCAATATCCCGGTCATAGGACCGAATGGTCAGGGGATTTCCTGCCCGGAGCATAATCTTCACTGCTGGATGCCCACTTACTTCCCCAAGCCGGGGAAGATTGGCATCATCAGCCAGAGCGGTAATCTTCTTACCTGGCTGGCACAGGGACTGGATTATTATGGCTTCGGGATTTCTAAAGGGGTGAGTGCCGGAAATATGGCGGTGCTTAACTGGTCTGATTATCTCTGGCACTTTGCCAAAGACCCGCAGACAAAAGTCATTTTGCTTTACATTGAGGGGATACCTGAAGGAAGAAGTTTTATTGAATCTGCTTATGAGACCAGCCTGAAGAAACCGATTGTGGTCTTAAAGACCGGCAGGACCCAGGCAGGAGTGAGAGCGGCTCGCTCCCATACCGGGGCAATGGCAGGGGAAGATAAAATTTTTCAGGCTATTTGCAACCAGACTGGAATGATTAGAGTTGAAACAATGGAAGAAGCAATAGTAATTTCCGCAGGATTGGTTGCTACTCCTGCTCCCGGAGGGAGGAGAGTGGGAATTCTTACCGGTGGTGGAGGTATGGGGGTGATGTCCGCAGATTATTGCCTGGAGCATAGCTTGGAGGTTGCCGAGCTTTCTCCTTCTACCCTGGAGAAGCTCAAAAAAATGCTTCCTCCCTGGTGGGTGCCGGGAAATCCGGTGGACCTGGTGGCAGGAATTGGATATGCCAGTCCCAGGCAGGTGATGCCGATTTTAATTGAAAGCGGAGATATAGACAGTTTGCTTCTCATTGGTGTGGGCTGGGCGCATTCTATTCCCGACCTGGCAAAAATTTCCCCCCTTAAAGAAGTTCTTGACCTGGAAAAATTTGACCAGCAGAGAAAAGAAGCAGATTTAAAATATTGCCGGATAATCCGGGAAATGATTCAGGAATATAATTTCCCGATTCTCCCGGTCTCTACAGTTATTCAGCAGGCTTTTATCCGCAATTTAAAAAGTCTGAAAGAATTGCTATTAAGTGAAGTGATGGTATATCCTAATATTGAACTGGCGATTCGTTCCTTAAAGTCAATTACCGAATATCATCTCTGGCGAAGGGCAAGGGCGGGATGAAAATTGTCGGTCTTACTGGAGGCATCGGCTCAGGTAAAACCACGGTTGCTCAAATTTTCAAAGAACTAGGTGCTTATCACATAGATGCAGACCTGCTTGCCCGTCTGGTGGTGGAGCCGGGAAGACCTGCCTGGGAGGAGATAGTTAAGAGGTTTGGTAAAGAAATTTTAAACCCAGACCAGAGCATTAACCGGGAAAAGCTGGCAGGGATTGTTTTTTCTGACCCCCAGGCAAAAGCTGACCTGGAAAAAATCACCCACCCGAGAATTGCCCGGGAGATTGCCCGGGAAATTCAAAAGGCACAAACGCAGGGAGCAGAACTGGTAATCATTGATGCTCCCCTCCTTCTGGAAAGTGCTCAAGTTAGCTGGATTCGTCCGGTCATTGTTGTGGTTGCAGATGAGGAGCAGAAGGTTAAAAGGGTTTGTGAGCGAGATGGGGTTTCGCCTGAAGAGGTGCGGGCGAGAATTAAAAATCAAAGCCCGGATTCCGAAAAAATAAAAAAAGCAGATTTTGTCATTGAAAATAACGGCAGTTTAGAGGAGCTGAGAGAAAAAGTTATTGCCCTCTGGAAAGAGCTTTTAAAAAAATAATTCTGGAATTTTATTTTTTCTGGGCATATAATAAATTAAAAAATCAAAAAATGGCAGAAGAGATAGTCATCGGAATAGACCTGGGCACAACTAATTCCTGTGCTGCAATAGTAGAAAATGGCAGACCCCGGGTTATCTCGGATACCGGGGGAAGCTATTTAATTCCCTCAGTAGTGGCAATTGACAATAAGGGCAATCGGCTGGTGGGACAGCCTGCCAAAAGGCAGATTTTGATTAATCCCAAAAACACCATTTATGCTTCCAAGCGGTTGATTGGCAGACCTTTCTTCTCGTCGGAGGTTTCTCGGGCAAAGGATTACATCAAGTATCAGGTTTTGCCCAGCGGTGAGCAGGAAATAGTGATTAAGCTCCGAGATGAGCTTTATGGCTTGAGTGAAGTTTCCGCTTTAATTTTAGACCATGTCCGCAATATCTCTCAGGAGCGAATTGGCAAGGAGATAGATAAAGCAGTGGTCACAGTTCCTGCTTATTTTAATGACCGACAGCGTCAGGCGGTGAAAAATGCGGGTGAGATTGCCCGGCTAGAAGTGATCCGGATAATTAACGAACCAACCGCCGCGGCTATTGCTTATGGCTTTGGCAAGAGCTTGAAGCAAAAAATCGCGGTCTATGACCTGGGAGGAGGAACTTTTGATATTTCTATCCTGGAGGTCAGGGATAATATTTTTGAGGTAAAAGCCACAGGCGGAGATACTTTTTTAGGGGGAGTGGATTTTGATAATCGGCTGGTAGAATGGGTGTTTTATCATTTTGAAAAACAATACGGGATTGACCTTTCCAGAGACCCGATTGCTCATCAGCGGATTCAGGATGCCTGCGAGCAGGCTAAAATTGAATTGAGTTCCAGACCCCAGGCTCGGATAAATATCCCTTATATTACAATGGGCTCTGAGGGTCCCCTGAACATTGATTTAACCATTAAAAGGGAAGAGTTTGAAAAATTAATTGAAGACCTGGTGGATTCTACTTTAAAGAGCTGTGAAAAGGTGCTGGATGACTGCAAGCTCCGGGTAGAAGATATAGATGCGGTAATTCTGGTCGGTGGCTCCACCCGGGTGCCTCTGGTGGCGAGAAAGGTAGCTGAATTTTTCAAAAAGAGTCCGAGCAAAGCGGTTCATCCGGATGAGGCGGTGGCAATCGGTGCGGCAATTCTGGCAGACAGTCTGGCAGGAAGTAAAAACCAGGAAATAATGCTTCTGGATGTTCTTCCCATAACCATTGGAATACAGCTTGGCGGAGATAAGGTGCTAAGGGTTTTTGAAAGAAATACCCCGGTGCCCAATCAGAAAAAAAAGATTTTTACCACCAGTAAAGATAATCAAACCTCCCTCCAGCTCAAAATTGTTCAGGGAGATAGCCTTAAAGCCAGCGAATGTGTCCCTATTGGCGATTTTAAGTTTACCGGCTTAAAGCCGGCTCCCAAAGGCAAAAGCCGGGTGGAGGTGACCTTTACCATCAGTCCGGAAGGAGTGCTTTCTTTAACTGCCCGGGACCCGGATACCGGCATTGAACAAAAATCTACCATACAGGTAGAAAGCTCTCAAACTAAAATCTTTCATCAAAAATTGGTGGAGCCGAAAAAACCGGTAAGCAAAGAGAAAGTTGATACGGTCATTACCAGAACCGTCACCCGAGAGCGAAAATTAAAAACCCCTCAGGCAGAAAAAAAACCCGCGGTTCCTTCTTCTCCTCAAGCTGAGCCAGTAAAAAAGCCTGCTCCATCAGAACCGACAAAACCTTCTTCTCCTCAAAAGCCCCAGATAAAATCTCCTCCACCACCCAAACAGAAGAGCTGGTGGCAGAAATTACTTTTCTGGCGAGAGCAGGACTGAGCAGATGCCCGGAGTTTTATTGGTTAAAGTTGGGCACAGAACCGCACGGCAGAAGTTCGGTCAACCCCTTGGTTTGATGTATCTGGCAAGTTATCTCCGCCAGAATTTCCCGGAGTTAAAGGTGAAAATTATTGATCTGCTTCCTGAAGGATTGAGCTTTGAACAGGTGCTGGAGCAAATCGGAGAATTTCAGCCCGAACTTCTAGGCATCAGCGGGATGAGCTTTGAAGCTAAAGAGCTTCATCATCTGGCTCAGTTGAGCAAAAAGAGTTTTCCTCAGATCCCTATTGTGGTCGGAGGTCCTTATCCCACCACTGCTGGCGAGATTTGTTTTCAGGATAAGAATCTGGATTTTCTGGTTCGGGGAGAGGGTGAATTTACCCTGGCAGAGCTGGTGGACTGGCTTATTTATGGAAGAGGAGAGTTAAAGGAGATACTCGGACTGGCATATCGGGAAAATGGCAGGGCTCAATTTAATCCTCCCAGACCCTTTATTGAAGACCTGGACTCTCTTCCCTTTCCCGCCTGGGATTTAATCAAGATTGAAAGATATTTTGACCTTCCCAGATTCGGCACTACCTATGTGCACAAGGAATATATGCAGGTGATGACCAGCAGAGGTTGCACCTTTAAATGCACCTATTGCCACAGGATTTTTGGAGTGGGCTTTCGTCCCCGAAGCCCGGAAAACGTGGTGGCAGAGATGGAGATTCTTCAAAAACAATATGGAATTAAAGAACTCTATATTATTGACGACTGTTTTAATAACCATCCCCGCCGGGCAAAAAGAATCTGCGAGCTGATTCTGAAGCGGGGATTAAAATTCTCCATCAATTTCCCCAACGGGATTCGGGGAGATATGGTGGATGATGAGCTTTTAGAGAAATTGAAAGCGATTGGAACCTATCGGATTACTTATGCGGTAGAGACTGCCAGTCCCCGGCTCCAGAAAATGGTCAAAAAACACCTGAATCTGGAAAAGGTAAAAACCGCGATAGAAAAAACTGACCAGAAAGACATAATGGTGGATGGGTTTTTTATGATTGGCTTTCCCAGCGAGACCAAGGAAGAAATAAAAAAGACTCTGGATTTTGCCCTGAAAAGCAAGCTCCATTCTTTTAATATCTGGTTTGTTACTCCTTTTCCCGGCACCGAGCTTTTCCAGCAGGCAACCGAGATGGGCTATCAATTAAAAGCAGACTTTGAGCAATATACTTATTTCTTTCCCGAGACAACTTTAAGTGAACTCAACCCCAGACAACTAAAGAGACTTGCTCGCTGGACTTTTATCAGGTTTTATTTGAATCCCTGGCGACTCTGGCGGATTATCAAGCTTTTTCCGAATAAGAAACAGCTTCCTTACCTGCTCTGGCTGGCAGTCAAATACAGCTTTAAGTGGGCTTAATTATTTTTCTTTATAGCCAGCCTGTTTTAACTCCAGCTGAGAAGCGGAAAAGTAAAAACCAAATTTGTTGAGATTACCAGCAGAGACGGCCAGATATTCCATATTTACCGCTTTAATCAAGTGGGCTAATTTATCATTAGGATTTGCCTGAATCACTATATCACAGAGCTCAGAAGATAATTGATACTCTTTGTTCTTCTGAAGCTCTATTGCCCGCTGGAGAATTTTATCTGCTCCTCCTGCCAGTTTCACCAGCTCCCTTGCCCGATAGGAGGGAGGAAGGGGATTTAATTTGGTGCCATAGCCATCATACCAGCCGATTGCCCCCTGATATATCCCCCGAACCGACCATTCCACTGTGCCATAATATTCCTGAAGATAAGGAAGCTGGGCAAGATGAGCGGGAAGCTTCACTCTCCGAACCGCTTCTTTCACACTTAATCCCTGATTGATGCAATTCAGGGTCTGCTCGTAAATAGATTTGATCGCATCCCGATAGTTAGTGAGCACCTCCCGAACCTTGTCTTTTCCGCTCACCGCTCCAGTATGACCGGGAACCAGATATTCTGGCTCCAGCGAAATCATCTTCTCCAGGGACTTGATCCATCCCTGAATCGGTCTGGGTGCCAGCATCGGTGCAGAGAGATTGGGGAAAGACGCATAATAATCATCAGCACAGAAAAGCACTCTCTTTTTCGGAAGCCAGACGATGATGGTATCTGGAGTTTCTCCCGGCGCATAGAAAAGTTGAAAGACTTCTCCGCCCAGTTCAAACTGATATTCTCCATCAAAGGTAATATTTGGCATAATAATATCCGGGGTGCCGACATCTGCCCGAACCACCTGGCGAACCGGCACCTTGATTCTCGCATAATCAGGCTCTGCCCGGGCAGATTGAACCCTTCTTGCCCAGCGAGTCCAGTTGCCAATCAGCCGGGTCTCAAAGGAAACAAAATCTAAAAACTGCTTGCTGGCAATTACTTTCACCCCGGGTTGATAAAACACCTCTGCCCCCTGAGTGTGGTCGCCGTGTCCGTGAGTATAAATAATATATTTAATCGGCTTCCGGGTGATTTTCCGAAATCGGTTCAGGATTTCCCGAGCTGAGTCTTTGCTTTCTGTGGTATCAATAATGACCAGTCCTTCATCAGTAATCACCATTGAGACATTAGCCAGAGCAAAGCCAGTGGCAAGGTAAACTCCATCACAAACCTTTACCACCCGGGGGGTAAAGGTTTTAAAAAAAGGGGTAGTTTTAATCATATCAAGATTAATTTTGGGGGCTTTGGGAATTTGATACTCTATCTTGCTCTCTTTGGGGGTCTCAGGCTCCCGAATCACTGTCTCCGGTTTGTGAATGCTGATTATACAGCCGATAATCAGCCCCACAATCAGGGGAATAAAAGCCAATCCCAGATTTCTTTTGTTCATTTCTTTCCCTCCACCAGTTTTTTGTCAATATATCAGAAAACTGTTTCCTTTTTCAAGAATTTTTTCTTAAATTGACCCTTTCGGAAACCTCTTGCAAAATAAAAAGATGGAAGATAATTTTAAGGGGCTTTTAAAAACGCAGTTACCTGAAGCTTCTCCTTTAAGACGGCTTTCTCAGTTAGCTCCCTTTCCTATCGCAGGCGTAATTCTTTATTTTGTCCTTCGGAATCAGGACTGGGGGCTTTTGCTAGAGGCAATTCAGAGAATAAATCTTCCTCTTTTTGTCTGCGGAAGCCTGATTTATACTCTGGGATTTTATTTCTCAGACACCCTGTTTAACTATTACCTCTGGAACCGCATTCTGATACGGATTAAATACTATGAAGTGCTAAAAATTCGGGGATTCTCCATCTTCTTAATGGTGCTTTTCCCTCCTCTGGCTGTGCTGGCAACTTTAATTTATATGGTGCAAAAGAAGAAAATCCGCACCCTGCCGATGCTCAGCACTAATGCGGTGCTCGGGTTTGCTGATATGTTTTTAATCATTCCCCAGATGGCTTTCGCTTTGATTGTGCTCCCCAATCTCTCCCGCTGGTTCTGGTTGATATTTTTTCTCTTCTGCCTGGGACTGATTCTGGGCATCTGGCTTTTTCCCCTTCAGAGAGGTAAGAAATATCTTCCCAGATTGTATAACAGCCAGATAGTTTATGCCCTACGGATTCTTCCTGCTAAATTACTTCCTCCTTTGGTAGGAATTAGAGCCCTCTGGCCCTTTTTCCAGGTGCTGGGACACTGGTTGGCTCTCGGGGCAATAGGAATTCATCCTCCCCTGCCAATGGTGATTTTAGTGGTGATTTTTATCACAATGACCACCTTTATGCCCTTTGCGGTAGCAGGATTTGGAGCTCCTAATGCAGTGGCTTTACTTTTTCTCTCCTATGCACCCAATATTGAAACCGTGAACGCCTATAGCCTTCTTTTTCAGGCAGGATTCCTTTTCGGGAGAATAGCAATTGGCTTGATTTGTTTTTATCCATTCTGGAAAGAAGTGTTAAAAAGCTCTGGAAAAATAGAACTCGCGCCTTACTCTGAATCTTTTATTTATAAATCTCATCAATCAAAAATGACGGACTCCGGAAAGTAGAGAAATAATCCAGACCAGCCAGCTTTCTATCTCACTCACCCTCTCTGGATTGAGCTGGAATTTATCGTTTTCTTCTAAAAGCCACCTCCGAGCAGAGAACCAGCGAAGCGCGCCCATAAAATTTAGTCTGCTGATAGCTTCTTTTCGCTCTATTTCCCGAAGCTGAAAAAGTTTCTCTCCCACCTTTTGTGCCCGATTGAGAAAATCACGTTCCCGGGCAGGAGAGGTAAAACCTAGAAGGGTGCGAAGAGCAATCAGATAAGATTCAAGGAAATTGGCAATTAAACCGCCAAAGCTTTTCAGCTCCAGCTCATTTCTTTCTCCATTATTTTGGAAATACCGCTGGGAGCGTTTCACCTCTTCTTCTTCACTCTCGGAGGGAGGAAAAACAAAATCATATTTGAACATCGCTTTTAACCGGGTGTAATCTCTCAGGATTTCTTCCTCCCCTTTATTTTGGAGCATAATCAAAGCGGTCATTGCCGGAGGAAGGAAAAAATGAATGATGTTGTTTTTGTAAAACTCCAGATAAAATCTTTTATCTTCAGGAAGCGAGACCAGAGTTTCTCCGCCCTCTTTATCCTCTAAGAGTTCTATTAGTTTCCGGGACTGATAAAATTCCAGGGCTTCATTTTGCCAATCAGGATGCTGTTCAAAACTGTCAGAAAGTCTTACCCCCAGCTCATCCAGATATTGATAAAACCAGTTAAGGGTCTGGGTGAGCTCCTCCGCTCTTCGGGCCGGCTTGGCAGAGCTTAAAAGACCGCAGGCAACTACCGAGCCAGGAGTAACCACCGTAAGTCGGTTGATTTCATTTACCAGTTGATATCCCAGATTTTCATATCCATCTTCTACCTCTTCGCTGATTAACTCCCCGCTGGTCTCCAGATATTCCCGAAGACTCACTGGCTCCCCAAAATTTAAATAAATTTTTCCATACCTCTGCCGAATCAACTGACGGGTGTGAAGCAGGGTGAGGAGTTTATTTCCTCCCTCTTTAGCCTGACCGGTAATTTCCCGGAGATATTCCCTCAGTTCAATTACCTGGTCATAGCCGATATAAACTGGCACAAAATATAAATCCTTTAATCCCAGCTCCCGCCAGCCCCGAACTAAATACTTCACCACTCCCAGTTTGGGAAGAAGGAGTCTTCCGGTTCTGCTTCTTCCCCCTTCAATAAAAAATTCAATCGGATAGCTCTCTTTGAGAAGGATTTTAAGATAGGCACTGAACACCGCAGAATATACCCGATTGCCCCGGAATCTTCGCCTCATAAAAAATGCTCCTGCTCCCCGGAAGATAGGTCCAATCGGGAAAATGTTAAGATTAATTCCAGCAACAATATGAGGCGGGAAAAAGTTCTTGTGGTAAAGAACATAGCTCAAAACCAAATAATCAATATGACTTTTATGGCTCGGCACATAAACCACTGGATGTTTTTTAGCCATCTGCCGAATCTGGCTAAAACTGCTCTCATCAACTTCTATTCCTTCATAGAGATTTTTCCAGACCCAGCTCAGAATTAAATCTAAAAGCTGAATCATTCGTTGATTGTAGTTAGCAGCCATTTCATTCAGATATTCAGTTGCCTCTCGTTTGATTTCTATAAGGTCTCGTTTTTCTGTGCGGGCAATTTCCTCCAGCCGGCGATTCAGGTAAGGGTCCTGAAGCACCTCAGAAAGGAGCTGACTGCGGGGCTTGAGCCGGGGACCAATAATAATCTTCTTTTCCCTTTCCAGGTGTCCAAATAAATGGTCCCGGAGTCGATGCGCCAGCATCTGTCTGGAGAGTCCCTGGCTGTCTTTCCGGTTCAAAAAGTGCTGGATATTTACCGGGTCTGCAACCTCTATAATTGCTTCTTCGCTCAGGGTTAGGTAATTATAAAATCTTCTCAGAGCCCCGGGCTGGTCTATGGGACCAAAGAGGATATCAATCAGGCTTCTTTTCTCTCTTTCCGGCGTCTTTTTAAAAACAATCACCAGAGGAACAACTATGTAATCTTTCTCTTTCTCTTCATCCTGCCATAAAAGAAGATTGTAGAACGGGTCCCGCTCCGGATGAAGATAACGCAGAGAAACCTCAGGCGGATTATTAAGATAGACCAGCATACTTTCCCCTTGTTCTAGCCTATCTCTCACCAAGTCCCAGAAGCGTTTTCCATATTGCTGGGGGAAATTGAACCGAATTACCAGATAAGCCACCAGAGCTTTAACCAGCTTGCTTAAAGGAAGGAATAACCAGATGGGAAGATTAGCTGAAATGACCGGAGGATTTAATCCCACCTGATAAAAGAGATGGTTAAGAAAAATAAAATCCAATCGGCTCCGATTCCTGACCGCCCAGATAATTTTCCCCTGCTCCTTTAACTCTAAAAGACGCTGGCGGGTTGATTCCGGAATTTTTGCCCGATTGAATCTCCGGGTAAGAAGCCGAATAAAAAAGGAACTATCCCCAGCTTCCAGAAGATAAAAATAATAGTCCAGATTTTCTTTTAATAGCCAGCGGTAAAAAAATTTGAGCCTTTTAATCTCTCTCTCCATATCCGAAAGGGATTTTAGCAAAATTCCAAACCGGAAACAACCATTAAATTCACTAACTTAAGACCCTGCCTCCAGGGTTTTCCTGAAGTCAAATTTACCGGTTCTAGCAAATAAGGTTTTCTTCTTTTGGGGGAAGTTTTTAACAATTGTGAATGTCTCTTTTTCGCTTTTGCTCAGGACTCCCTCTTGACAAATCGCTATTTCTAAATATCTTAATATAACAAAATAAGGTTGTGAAGAATGGAAAATGAGGTGCTGAGGAGTTTATCGGAGGTTAAAATTTTGCCTTTTTTCCAAAAGACGATTTTTTAAAAGTTAAGAATTTTTAAAAGGGGAGGGAGAGTGGAAAAGGAGAGTTTTTCTCAGATTGCTATTGTCAGTTGTGGGACAT
>CAZKMM010000014.1:0-18080 GCA_964553915.1 uncultured bacterium | reverse complement strand
GGGAGAGTGGAAAAGGAGAGTTTTTCTCAGATTGCTATTGTCAGTTGTGGGACATTGAGTCCTGAGCTAAATTATCTTCGTAAAACCGGTTTTCTTGATGCCAAAAAGATTTTCTATACCACTCCAGGTCTTCATGAACGCCCTTTTGAGCTTGAGCGACAGCTTCTTGACCGGATAAAGCGGGCTCGCAAATATGCGGATAAAATACTGGTAGTTTATGGAGGGAAGTTTTGTTATGTCAACATTAAAGAGCCAACCAGAACAATGAAGAAAATCATTGAGGAGCAAGGAACAAATGTTTCCCGGATTCAAGCAAGCCATTGCATTGATATGCTTGCCAGTGAAGAAGAGCGGGAAAAAATTGCCGGAGGAGAGAAGGTCTGGTGGATGACTCCGGGATGGATTAAGTATCGCCATTTTGTTTTTAAGGATTGGGACAAGGCACAAGCAAATGAAAATTTCCCCCGACATACAGGTGGGGCGATTGTTCTTGATGGCATAGGTTTTTTTGACCGCTATATGGAAGAGAAACCAGAGGAGCTTTTAGAGTATTCTGACTGGATGGGGATTCCTATTCAGCCCCACAAAATCACTCTCGATCGTTTAAAATCTCTTTTAATTGAGCAGGTGAAGATTTTAAAAGGAAATCAATAAAAAAGGAGAAGCTAAATGGAAGAGCGGGATGTGATTATCATTGGTGGGGGTCCAGTAGGGATTTTCCCAGCTCTTGATGGGTGGAGCACTTTGCTTTTGGAAGGGAGATGGAAAGGCGGACAGGCAGCCGGTTGTATAAAGCATTTTATAAATTGTGCGGGTCAGGGAGCAGAGGCAGGAATGGCGGTGAGTGAATATCTGGCAGGGCAGTTGGTTAAAGCAGGTAAGATATTTAAAGGAGCCAAGAACGGAAAATATGCTGATGAATATCTAAAAGAATTAAATCAATCCAGCTAATAATACCAAAGCAATGATAAAAGAAGATTCAACTGAGATAGTTTTAAAGCCGATCGGGATTATCCGCACCCCTTACCGGGGTAATTATGCTCCTTATCAACCGCTGGAACGAGAAGAAGGAGAAGCCCGGCTAATTTTAAAACCAGAGTATCATTCTGCTCTGGCAGATTTAGAGAAGTTTCAATATATTTATGTGATATATTATTGCCATCTTATAGAAGAATCCTGGCAGGCGAGAATCTGTCCGGCTTGGGCAAAAGGGAAAGAAGTGGGGCTTTTTGCCAGCAGGTCGCCAGTGCGTCCTAATCCAATTGGCTTGAGTGTGGTGAAAATAAAGAGAATAGAAGCGGGAGAAGTGGTTACCAATTTAATTGATGCCTATGACGGTACCCCTTTGCTGGATATTAAGCCTTATATTAAAGAGCTTGACTCCAAACAAGATGCCAACTACGGCTGGATTATGGAGGTGGATGGATATGACCATCTCCTGTTGCATATCAGAGGAATAGCCCATAAAGATTGATTTTTTCTTGGCTTTTAAAGAGTTATTTAACCCCTGCTCGAAGCGGGTATAAAGTTAATTTTTTTCTTGACAAGCTCAAATAAGTATGCTAATTAAATCTAGGTTTTTTGTCCGGACTCCTCCCGGGTCATTAAAAAATTTATTCCTTGGGAAATTTTCAAGGGGTTTTTATGGTCTTTTGAAGGCAAAAATTCCAAGGAGGTGGATAATGGGAAACAGTGCTCTGGAAATTCTCCGCGCAAATCTGGAACCGGAACAACTGGAAAAATTACTTAAAATTGATAATCCTGAGGTTCATCAATTTATAGCAAAATATATAAAAATCTGTCAGCCCGAAAAGGTTTTTGTCTGCACCGATAGCCCGGAAGATATTGCTTTTATTCGGGAAGAGGCAATCAGAAACAAAGAGGAACAAAAATTAAAAATCCCCGGGCATACCGTCCATTTTGACAATTACTATGACCAGGCAAGGGATAAAGCCAATACTAAATTTCTGGTTTCCCGTCCGGTAGATTTCGGTCCGGATATAAATTCGCTTGACCGAAACCAGGGGTTAGAGGAAATTCACCAGCTTCTTGAAGGTATAATGAAAGGGCATACTATGTATGTCCGGTTTTTTGTGCTGGGACCGAAAAACTCAATTTTTTCTATCCTCTGCTTACAGCTAACAGATTCTAGTTATGTGGCACATAGTGAGGATTTACTTTACCGACAGGCTTATGAGCAGTTTGTCCGGTTGGGCAGAGAAGCCCGATTTTTTAAATTTGTTCATTCCCAGGGGGAGCTGGAGGGAAGTGTAAGCAAAAATCTTCATCTGAGGCGAATTTATATTGATCTGGACGATGAAACTGTTTACAGCGTTAATACCCAATATGGCGGTAATACCATTGGCTTGAAAAAGCTGGCGCTTCGGCTGGCTATCCAAAGAGCAGGCCGGGAGGGCTGGCTCGCAGAACATATGTTTATTATGGGAATAAATGGTCCAGAAGGTAGAAAAACTTATCTTGCCGGCGCCTTCCCTTCTCTCTGCGGTAAAACCTCAACCTCAATGATGAAAGGTGAAACCATAATCGGGGATGATATTGCTTATATAAAAAATATTGATGGCAAAGCCCGGGCAGTAAATGTAGAAAAAGGCATCTTCGGGATTATTCAGGGAGTAAATTCCCAGGATGACCCGATTATCTGGAAAGCTCTTCATAGCCCGGGAGAAATCATCTTCTCTAATGTTCTGATAACCGAAGATGGCGGAGTTTACTGGATTGGTAAAGATGGTCCGGTTCCCGCCAAAGGAATCAACCATTCCGGAGAATGGTATCCGGGGAAAAAGGATGCGGAAGGTAAGGAGATTCCTCCCTCTCATCCCAATGCTCGCTTTACCTTGCAGCTGAAGCTGTTGGAGAATCTGGACCATGAGCTGGATAATCCTCAGGGGGTGGAGCTGGGAGGAATTATCTATGGCGGAAGAGACTCAGATACCTGGGCTCCGGTAGAGGAGGCTTTTGACTGGACGCACGGGGTTATCACCAAAGGAGCCTCTTTAGAATCAGAAACCACCGCCGCAACTTTAGGAAAAGCAGGGGTAAGAAAATTTAATTTAATGGCAAACCTGGATTTTCTTTCTATCCCGGTCGGAAAGTATATTCAAAACCATCTGGATTTTGGCGCCTGCCTGAAAAATCCTCCTAAAATCTTTTCCGTTAACTATTTTCTCCGCAATGAAAAAGGAGAATTTCTGAACGAAAAAACCGATAAAGCGGTCTGGCTGAAATGGATGGAGCTGAGGATTCATAATCAGGTAGGTGCTATTCGCACTCCCACAGGTTTAATTCCCGGTTATGAGGATTTAAAGGAATTATTTAAAAAGGTTCTGGGGCGGGATTATGAGAAAGAAGCTTATCGCCAGCAGTTTAAGGTCAGGGTAAATGAATCTCTGGCAAAGATTGAGCGGATAGAGAAGATTTATCGGGAAAAGATAAAGGATACTCCTCCAATTTTGTTTGAAGTCTTACAAGCCCAGAGAAAAAGATTGCTGGAAGCAAAAGAAAAATTTGGGGATTACATAACCCCAGACCAGCTGGAAAGGGAATAATTTAAGTTTATTTGGGTTGAGAAGCAAAAAAGAAGGGGTCAAAATTCTGACCCCTTCTTTTTGCTCAAACTTTCCTTTCAGATTTGTTTCCGGAAAAATTTAAACTTTGCCAGAGTTTTTCCGACCTTACTAATGAAGAACTAATAAGGAAAAACTTGGCATCAATTTTGCTCAAAATAAGGAGTGGAAAAATGAACTACCAGACTGAGCCGCTTTTAATTGTTGACGATGAAAAGCCCATCCTTGATAGCATCTCTCGCATCCTCCGCAAGTATCCCTTTCAACTGGCAACCGCCCTTAGTGCCCGCCAGGCAATGGAGTTGATGGAAGAAAAACAGCTTAGACCCAAAGTAGTTATCTCGGACCAGAGAATGCCAGGAATTAGCGGAGTGGAATTTTTAAAATGGGTAAGAGAACACCACCCGGAAATTGTTCGGGTGCTTCTTACTGGTTATGGAGATTTGGAAACTGCCAAGCAGGCAATAAATCTGGGTGGGATATATCGTTATCTGGAAAAACCCTGGGATGAGAAGGAATTGATTCAAACCGTTCAAGAAGGGGTTAATTTATACAATCTGTTGAAAACGACCCAGATAAAGTCCCAGGAATTAGAAAAAGGGCTGGAAAAGAGAGAGAGGAAAATTAAACAGCTTCGCCGGGAAATAACGGAATTAAACCAGACCTACCAAGAATTATCTAAAGAATATCTTCAGCTTTGGCAAGACCTTTTCAAGTTCAGCTTTTCCGGACCCTTACAGGAATTAAGCCGGGAGCTGGAATTTATCTTAAACAATCGCCTGACCAGTTTGCTTTTGAATCTGGAGCTTTTGCTTTCCCATACCCATCGGGAAAGTGTTTTCTATCAGGGGCTGAGGGCGATGAAGCGGGAGCTGGAGGAAATTCAAGCCCAGCTTAAGGATTTTTTTTCTTTTCAGGATTTAATCGGCGAGAAAAATAGATGCTCATTAAATAAGATTATATATAATACAATCTGTATTTACAACAATATATATAAAAAGCGGAACATTGAATATGGAGTGGAGATGGGGAAAATTGACCCACTTCTGGAAAATTCCCAGCTAATTCTGGTCAGCATTCTGCTCCAGGTTCTCTCCTGGCTCAGCTTTCAACTTCAGCCCCAGGCTATGCTCCGGCTCCGGAGCAATTATTCCCCAAAAACCGAAAAAATTACCATAAAGATTGTTGCCCGGGGGATTGAGCCCGGGAAAAAAGTTTGCCCAGAAACGCTTTTAAGTTCTAATCCTCTCCGGAGCTTTTTATATTTGAGCAAGGCAAGGGCTTTTGTCAAAGAGGAAAGCGACCAGATAATTTTTTATCTGAAAATTCCATATCCTTGCTTAAGAATTTCCCCAAAAGGAGAACCAACATAACAATATACAATAACTACAATCTGTAAAAAACGCCAATAAGTCCAATGCCCCGGGAATTTCCCAGAAAAAGCTGGTCAGGAAAAAGCACAAACTTAAAAATAAATTCCAAAAATTTTTTGGGCTCCTGACCGGAAATTTCCCGGGAGGCACCTTTAAACTTCTTTTCCAGCCAGCGAGAATAAAAAAACTGGTGGTAAAGCCGAAGCAGAGGAAACCCCCAATAATAGCAGGAAAGGGTTTGAAAATTATTGCTTTCCAAAAGTTTTTTTAATTGTTCTTTTTTATATCTTCTCTTATGTCCGCTCCACTCATCATCCAGAGACCAGAGCCGGGGATGAGCTGGCACTGTGATTATTGCTATCCCCCCTTTTCTCAAAACCCGATAAAATTCCTTCACCGCCAGCTCATCATTATCTATGTGTTCCAGCACCTCTCCTGCGATCAGGGCATCAAAGGATTCTGAAGGAAAAGGGAGAAATTCCAGGCGAGCAGATACCAGAGCCAGAAACGGATTTTTACTTTGAGCCCGAAGAAGGCATTGTTTGCTCAGATCTGTCCCCACCACCTGATAGCCCCTTTGCTCAAGGAGCTGAAGAGTTCTTCCTTCTCCACAGCCAGCATCCAGCACAATTCCCCGAGAAAGATGCTTTTCCAGTTCTTTAATCACCAACCTCTGGCGGAACCATTGTCTGGGACCAAAGGTAGGGCTTTCTCCCCAAATCCTGGTTTTTCCCATTTCCAAATAAAATAGACCAAGAGCAGGGAAATGACAAAGCGGTTATCCATTTAAGGGTTTTGAGCTCCTTTGATATTTAAAAAAACCTGTTGGGCTTAAAAATCAGCGGGCAAGAAGCTCAGAAAAAAATTTTGTCCTCCTTCCGCCCTATCAAAAGCTTCCTTTAACCAGTATTTAAGGAAAGTAGGGCTCGCATCTTTGAAGATAATTTAGCCAGGTTTGCTTCCCTCAAAAACCCAAAAATTTCAGATTTCAGCTCAGGTGAGGAAGGGATATGGCTTATATTTTGCCTGAAGAGGCTCTCCAGGGCGCGGTGATAATTTTTAAAGATGCTTTGCTTATTCTTAGCAGTTTCAGATAGTCTTGAATATAACCTTTTGTTTCAGTTAGAGAGCCCAGAATTGAGATGAGGATAATAACTTTATAGAATTAAAATAATGAGCGGAAGAGCTGGTGATAGCTCTGGACCATTCTGACAGCTGGGCTTGTATTATACCGGAACCGCAAGAAGAAAAATTAAAAGAGATGCTTTTTTTTAGTTTTTGAGCTCAAGAGGATAGGAACTGACCAATTATTTCTTAAAAAAGTTTTTTGAAGAGCTGGAGGATAGGATGCGGGGAATTTCTCTTTTGCTTTTCGGAATACTTTTTTCTTTCTCAGTTTTAGCAGGGGAGCTAAAGGATAAGGCTTATGCCTATGAGCGCTGGTATCAGCGCTGGCATTCTCCTGGGTATGGGGGCACCGCAGAGGCAATTTTTGCTGACCCTGAGCTCACCAGATTAAAGATGCTGGATGGAATTGGAGATTCCACTATCTGGACCGGCACTTATTTAGGGGCAGAGGCATTTCGCTGGGCAGTGGAGCATTCTCCCCAGGCTCTGGCAAATGCCAAAAAAGCTTACCGGGCACTTCATTATCATTTAATTGCTACTGGCAAGCGGGGGCTTCTGGCAAGATATGTGGGACCTCTCAAACCACCTTTCTGGAGTGGAAGTGAAGAAGATTGCCTGAAAAATGACCGCTGTTATATCATTCCCTGCCCTGAGGGAGCAGGATTTAGCTCGCAGGATAAATGCTTCTGGCTGGGGGATGTGAGCCGAGACCAATACACTGGCTACTGGTTTGGCACTGCCCTTGCCTATGACCTGATTGATGATGAGGAGCTGAGAAGCTGGATTAGAAAGGATATTCAAGTCATTATCGACCAGCTAGCTAAAGATGATTTTGTCATCATTGATGTTGATGGCAAGCCCACCGGAGCGGGCAAGGTGATGGCCGCAATGAAGTTTGATTGGCTTTTAATCTCCGCTCATATCCTCAAAGACCCGAACCTGAAAAGAAGATATGAAAAAGAAGTAAACCGGCACTGGCTCTGGAATATCATTGCCTCAGACCGCCGGCTTAACCAGTATTTTGAATATTATGCCTTTAACCTTGACCACCAGACCTATTACAACTTAATTCGGCTGGAAAATGACCCTCACCGCAAGAGATATTTCCAAAAGGTTTTCAGGGAAAAAGTCTGGGGATATACCCGGGGTACGAGCAATGTCTTTTTTGATTACATTGCAATGGCATCACTGGAGCGGACAATTCCTGAGCTGGTTGCCCGGAGCCGGGAGATTCTGGAGAAATTTCCTCCTCCTCCCAATCGGCTGGTGCCGGTAAAACTGGAGGCTCTGCCGGTGCGGGAATCGTCCATTCAACTTTGTAAATTAAATTACAATATTGTCTGGCTTGCCTGTGGGCTGGGATTGGCAAAGGAAGAATATTTTGGTGGGAAATTGATCTATTTTTATCCAATTGCCAGCCAGCCCCAGAAATTTGAAAACCGCCCCAAATCTGACTTTATCTGGCAGAGGTCTCCTTATTTTCTGGCTGATACCTATCCGCCCAAATTTGATTGTAAGGATATGAGCATCAAACACCGGAACTGGATTTGCACTGACCCCAAAGCAGGAAGAGACCGGATAGCTCTGGAGATGAAAAGAGGCTATAAGGTCTATCCAGGAGTGGATTACCTGGTTGCCTACTGGATGGGAAGATACTATAGCTTTATCGACCCGGACTGGTAAGCCGGGTGCGGTCTCCTGGTTTTCCTGGCTTAATCCTCTGCGGGAATTACCAGGAAGAGATTAGCTCCTTCTCTCCAGACCCAGAGAAGAATTTGGTTTTTGCCTGAAGCTTCTGCCGCTTTCCAGAAATCCCGAGCTGTCCTTACCCGGGTGCGGTTTACTTTAAGAATCACATCCCCGATTTTAAGTCCGGCTCGCTCTGCTCTTCCCCCGGGTTCTAAGGCGGTAATCATTACTCCTTCCAGTCCAGCAGGAAGGTTATAACTTTTTCTCAATTCTGGAGTTAATTCACTTACCTCCATTCCCAGCCGGGCAGAAGGAGATGATGGGGCAGAAGAAATAGCAGGGGATGATTCCTTTAATTCTGCTATCTTTGTTTTCAGGGTTAAATATTTTCCTTCCCGAAAGATTTTTATCTCCGCCTCGGTGCCCGGGTGGGTTTCTGCCACCAGGTTTTTCAATTGGAAAACACTTTCAATCTTTTCGCCATTATACTCCACGATTATGTCTCCGGGTTTAATCCCGGCTTTTTCTGCCGGGGTCTCTGGAAGCACCTCTGCTACCAAAACTCCTGTTCCCTGATAGTCAAAGCTTTTTTTCAGCTCCGGGGTCAGCTCCTGAATGGAAACTCCCAGCCATCCCCGAACCACCTTGCCATATTTGAGCAGGCTCTCCATTACAGCTTTTGCCATATTGGAAGGAATGGCAAAGCCAATCCCCATATAACCTCCCGAGCGGGAGAAAATCGCAGTATTGATTCCCACCAATTCGCCTTTTAAATTGATGAGGGCACCACCGGAATTTCCCGGGTTAATTGCTGCATCGGTCTGGATAAAATCTTCATAATCCGCGATTCTCAGGTTCGCTCTTCCCTTGGCACTGACAATTCCCATTGTCACAGTTCCAGAGAGTCCAAAGGGATTGCCAATGGCAAGGACAAACTGCCCGATCTCCAGCTGGTCAGAATCTCCCAGGGGTAGAACCGGGAGATTGTCCGCATCTATTTTTAAGAGGGCGAGGTCGGTTTTCGGGTCGGTGCCAATCACCTTGGCAGAAAAACCCCTTTTATCCAGAAGCGAAACCTTGATTTTATCTGCCTCCTTAATTACATGGTTGTTGGTAAGAATATAACCATCTTCCCGGACGATTACCCCGGAGCCCAGAGAACGCTGGATTTGTTCCCGGGGCATCTGGAAGAAGAATCGGTCTCCAAAGAATCTGCGGAAAAACGGGTCGTTGAAAAAGGGGAAAAAGGGACCGGTATCTATTTTCACTTTCTTCTCTGTGTAGATATTCACCACGGCGGGCATTGCCAGATTGGCTGATTGCATCACTCTTTGCTCAAACTCACTTAATCCCTTAGGCAGATTTAAAGAAAAGGGAAGGGGAGTTTTTTCCGCCTCTCTGGGAGAGGGTTTCTCTGGTTCGGGCAACTGCTTTTTTTCTGGTTTTTCAATTCTGGGCAGTTTCAGGTTCTGGGCTTTTCTTCCCAGCCAGAACCCACCCGCCAGACAAATAATAATCAAAAAGATAATTGCTATTGACCATTTCCCTGCTCGGCTCATTTTCTTCCCCCTTTGGTTTCTAAATTAGATTTAAATTTCTCTTCAAAAGTTCATTATAAAATATAAGCTAGCCTTAATTGGGAAATTTTAAAGTGCCCAGAGATAAAAAATTAAGGTAATTAAAAAAAGCGGTCCATCAGTAAGGCTTCCCACCAGATAGGCAAAATATTTGTCTTTGAGAAAGAAGAGCAGATAAAGAGCAGAGGAGCAGAACTTACTAAAAAGCATAATCACCACCATTTGCAGGTATTTTTCCGGATTCACTGCCACGAATACAGAAATCACCACCAGCATCAGCATCATTGAAGTGCTGAGCACCAGCCAGAATTTTTCCGTAGATAAAGGGATAGGGGGGAATTTTTCTTTAAAGAGCCAGCCCGAGACCGTATTTAACTGGTTTAAAAGCCGATTTGGAAAAAGAAGAAAATAAAGTCCAGAAAGAGAATAGATAATGATGGAAATAATCATCCAGTAGCGAAGATAGATTAACCCGGTTTCCATTTTTTCACCTCCTGAATAATATTATCCGAGTAGAAAAACCTAAAATCAAATTCAAAATTGAAAGAATTTGTTTAAAATTAAATTTTAGTTTACATAATTCGCAGACCCGCTAAAATTCTTGCTCTGCGTGAAAAAAACTCTTGACAAGCCCCAAAAATTTGATTAAATAAAAAGTAAAATTTTGAGCTCTTTGGAAATTAAGGGAATGTGGGCAAGGGTTCCGAGGTTTTCATATAGATTGGGAGGGGCGTTTTTAAAATTAACAACCCAAACCCAGAAAAGGAGAGGATACAATGACAAAAGCAGAATTAATCAGTCAGATAGCGGGAAAGACCGGATTAACCAAAAAAGCGGTGGAGGAGGTTCTGGACGAGACATTTGCTCAAATCAAGAAGGCGGTCAAGAAGGAAAAAAGGTTTGCCTATCCGGATTTTGGAACCTTTACCGTGAAAAAGAGAAAAGCTCGCAAGGGCAGGAATCCCCAGACCGGCGAGGAGATCAAGATTCCTGCCAGCAAAACCGTGGGCTTTAAACCTGCACCTTCTTTTAAGAAATCCCTTTAATTCTTGGGCTGAGCCTTGAAAAGCCCCTGGAGAGAATTCCAGGGGCTTTTTATTTTGCATTTTCAAATCTTAAATGTTATTTCTCATAAGAAGTTTTCAGGAGTTCTTAATGACGAGTTCAGAAACCACCAAGAAAAAGCTCTATTTAGACCCCAACCTGCAGATTGTTTTTGCGGTTACCCTCACCGCGGTGATGGGGGTATCTACCATTACCCCGGCATTTCCCAAGATGATTCAAAAATTAGGGGTAAGTGGCAAACAGATTGGTCTTTTGGTCACGGTTTTTACCCTGCCCGGAGTTTTTCTCACCCCGATTCTCGGAGTGCTGGCAGATAGATTTGGAAGGAAGCGGATTCTGGTTCCCAGCCTTTTGCTTTTTGGTCTGGCGGGGGGAAGCTGTTTTTTGGTAAAGGATTTTTATCTGCTTTTGATTTTCCGCTTTTTTCAGGGGGTAGGGGCTTCCAGTTTGGGGTCGCTCAATGTCACGGTGATTGGAGATTTATATTCCGGCAAAGACCGCACCACGGCAATGGGATATAATTCCAGCGTGCTCTCTGTGGGCACTGCCTCTTATCCAGCAATCGGCGGAGCCCTGGCATATCTGGGCTGGAATTATCCTTTTGTTCTTTTTTTTCTCGGGGTGCCGGTGGGATTTTTGGTGCTTTTTTCTTTAAAAAATCCCGAGCCCAAATCTGAACAGAGCTTAAAGGAATATTTAAAAGGAGCCTGGCAGGGGATTAAACAAAAGGAGGCGTTGGGACTTTTTGTTGCCGGGGTGGTGGTTTTTATCCTTCTTTATGGTGCGGTTCTTACCTATCTTCCGGTGCTTTTGGGTTTTGAATTTAATGCTCCTCCTCAGTTTATCGGAATTATTATGTCCTGCTCCTCAGTTGCTGGTGCCATAACCAGCAGTCAGCTGGGGAAAATCGCCCGATATGTCTCGGAAAAAAGTTTAATCCGCTTTGCCTTTCTTCTCTATTCCATCGTAATGATTTTAAACCTGATTATGCCCGGGCTCTGGTGGTTTGTTCTTCCCTCAGTGCTTTTTGGGGTAGCACAGGGATTAAATATGCCCAGTATAATGACCCTTCTGGCAGGGCTGGCACCAATGGAATACCGGGGAGCGTTTATGTCCTTAAATGGAATGCTCCTTCGTCTTGGTCAAACTTTAGGACCTGTGATTATGGCAGGATTTTATGCTCTCGGAGGTCTGGGAGCGGTTTATCTGGCAGGAGCTGGAATCGGTTTGATTATGTTTGCTTTGATTGCTTTTTTAATCAAATAAAAGCTATTATGCTGCTTCAACCTTGCTAATTAAAATATCATCTTTGGGTATCTTCCTACCTTCTGAGCGGAGAGCCTCAAGATGAGCTTCAATTGCTTTTTTAATATTGCTCAGGGTTTCTTCTATAGTCTCTCCCTGTGAATAGCATCCCTCTAAAGCAGGCACCTCTGCCCAATATCCGCCCTCTTCAGCCTTGTGGATAATCACTATATATTCCATTTAGTTCCTCCCTTTTTGAAGTAAGTTTAGGAATTCTTCTTTGCTTAATCCTGCTTTTTTGATCGCAGAAGTAAGTAAGCCTACCTTAAGTTCGCCTTTCTTTGGAATAGTTATAATCATTCCGTTTGGCATTTTAATATTTATATGATTTCCTTTTCCTGATTTTAATTCTCCTCCTGCTTTTACAAAAACTTTAATGGCATCTTTTCCTTTTATCCCTCTTAAACTTTTTGACATAAAAATATTTTCAAAGGTTGTGGATTTTTTGTCAAGGAAAATAAAAAATCAAATTGGATACTTTCCTAGCTCCCAGCCTGTCTGGAGCATCATTAGGTAGTTTTCGGGTGAGATATAGTTGGTAACCGAGTTTCCGGTTCCCAGGGCATAGCCTCCGCCCGGAGCACACTCTTTGATAATCTTTTCTGTATATTCCCGCACCTGCTCCGGGGTTGCCCGGGCAAGAAAGTCCACATCCACCCCGCCCAGAATCGCAATTCGGTCTCCCCAGAGCTTTTTAGCTTTGCCCACCGGAGTAACCTGGTCTTCAAAGGAATGTTTGGCATCTATGCCCAGGGCAATAATATCTTCCATTACCTGTTCCAGATTTCCGCAGGAATGAAGGATAAAAGGCTTGCCCTGCTGATGAGCAATCTCCACTGCTTTTTTATGCCAGGGAAAGACATATTCCCGGAGCATCTTCGGGCTTAAAATGGTCTGGGTTTTAAAGCCCATATCATCTCCCATCTGGATGGCTCCGACAAATTCCCGCTGGCACATTCTCTCCACCATCCGAACCAGCCGGGAGCCCACCTGGTCAAAGATTTCTTTGAGTAATTCCGGGTCATCCACGCTCAGATAAGCCATCTGCTCGTGTCCTAAAAGCCAGAGGGTATTTTCCAGCACTCCGGAGACCTGCCCGAATACCACCATTCCTTCAGGGAGATGTTCAGCCAGAGCATCAAAAAGCTCAAAAGACACCAGGTCCGGGTCTGGCCAGTTGAATCTTTCATAGTCCTTTCGGTTTTTGATAATTCCTGCTCCGCTCTCATCAATCCAGACCCGGGAGCCCATAGAGAGCCGGGCAGTGTCTTGGGCAAATTGAGCTTTCATTCCGAAACCAAAGACCGGGCAGGCAGGAACATAATCATAACCGAGCCGATACCAGAATTCAATTTCGTTTTTCACCAGCTCCCGAGCATTGGGAAGAGGAATCAGGATGGGAAGCAAGGTGGGCTTGCCGAGGATTTTATCTTTAATTGGCTTATCTGCGAACAGCTCATAAAAAGGCACCCGGTCTGGCTCGCCTTGCCGGAGCAGGACTTTTTTCATCCTTGCTTCAAAATCTGGCTCAGGCGAGATATTTAGCTCATCAATTAAAGGCATTTGATTACGATTTTGCTTTAAGGAATTTATTTGTCAAATAATTCCTAATCATTGCCGGGAATTATCCGATTGAATAAATATGAAAGACGAGCAAACCGAGGAGAGTAGAAAGCTGATTGAGGAGAGATGTGAATGCGGGAACCTGCTCTGCAAGATTTCTCCAGAGACGGTAGAGATCAAATGCCGGAGATGTAAAAGAATTCATATCATTCCCATCAAGCGACTTTTGGAGATATACCAAAAGCACCTTTCTGAAAAATAGCCTGCATCTAAAAATCAAGGACATAATTGGTAAGACTTTTCAAAACTCTTTTTATATCTTAAAATAAAAAACAGTAAAAAAGGAGGTGAGGGATGAAGAGAACTATTCTCTTTCTTTTCTT
Organism: uncultured bacterium; assembly: GCA_964553915.1. Classification (GTDB taxonomy): domain Bacteria; phylum RBG-13-61-14; class RBG-13-61-14; order RBG-13-61-14; family DRUE01; genus CAZKMM01. The sequence goes on along the minus strand of CAZKMM010000014.1, from coordinate 4,413 downwards.
TTTTCTTCCTCTGGGTTTATTCGGACAGACTGCCAAGGACTGGGGCACTGAGCACTGGCGGGTGACTCTTAGAGGGAATTACTGGAGCTCAGATTATTCTGGGATTGTCAAGGCGGTAGAAGAAGAAGATGGAAAGTTAATTGGTGAGACGGTAGATTTTGTAGATGATTTAGATATTAACACGCCGAGCTCGGTCTGGGAAATTGAGCTTTGGGCTCGTCCAAGCAAGCGGAACCGGCTGATTCTTTCTTATTATCAATGTCGGTATCGGGGAGATATTGATATTCTTCCTGAGGAGCTGGATTTTGCTGGAGAGGAGTTTACTGTAGATGTCAAGACCTATCTGGTGGCGGACCGGTTCTCGTTTTATTACCAGTTTCTGCCTTTTGCCAGTGAGCGGGGCGGAATCGGTCCTTTAATTGGGGTGGAATATTTTGACCTGGGAGTAGAGCTGAAATCGGAAAAAATTGACCAGAGCGCCAAAGAAACCATTTCTGTCCCTATCCCGGTGATTGGGCTGGCAGGGGATTATGTGATTGGTTATGGAGTGGGAATTTGGGGGAAAATTGGATGGATTGGATTGGAGATTCAGGACGTTATGGCAAGCTATACAGATTTAGAAATTGGTTTCAGCTTCAAATGGAAATACCTTTTTGCCGGGGTGGGATATCGGTATCTGGAGTCCCGGCTGGAAACCGGGGAAGAAGATGAAGATGGATATTTGAAAGTTTCTAATCATCAGAGCGGGTTCTTGGTATCTTTAGGAGTTAATTTTTAGTTTCCCAAAGATTTGATAAAATAGCACGATTTTTTAAAGGAGAAGAAAATGATAGCTCCACATGGGGGTAGATTAGTTAATCGGCTTACAGAAGGAGAAAAAGCAGAGGAGTTAAGAGAAAAGGCTCAATCCCTTCCCAGGTTGGTTTTAAATGCCCGGGAACTTTCTGACCTGGATATGATTGCCTGTGGGGCAATGAGTCCCCTGGAAGGGTTTATGGGCAGAGAGGATTATGAAAGTGTGCGGGATTTTATGAGGCTTAAGACCGGATTGGTCTGGAGCCTTCCGGTGGTTTTATCCTGCAAAGAAGAGCCGGATAAATATCCGTTGGATAAGGAAATAGCGCTCTGCTCTCCAGATGGAGAGCCGATCGCAATTATGCAGGTGGAAGATAAGTATAAGGTGGATAAGGAGCTGGAAGCAGACCGGGTGCTTCAGACCACAGACCCGGCTCATCCCGGGGTTAAATATTTGGATTCTATTTCTGATGTTTATCTGGGCGGGCAGGTATGGTTATTTCAGCGAAAGCGAGACCCGAGATTTGAAAGATGGTGGCTTGACCCAAAGGAAACCCGGGTGCTTTTCAAAACCAAGGGCTGGAAGACAATAGTAGCTTTTCAGACCCGAAACCCAATTCATCGTGCCCATGAATACCTGCAAAAGTGTGCTATGGAAATTGTAGATGCCCTTTTAATTCATCCTCTGGTGGGAGAGACCAAAAAAGGAGACATTCCTGCAGAAGTGAGAATGCGCTGTTATGAGGTTTTGCTGGAGAATTATTATCCCAAAAATCGGGTGGCTTTAAGTGTTTTTCCGGCAGCAATGAGATATGCCGGACCAAGAGAGGCAATCTTTCACTCGCTTTGCCGGAAAAATTATGGCTGTACTCATTTTATTGTCGGCAGAGACCACGCCGGGGTGGGGAATTTTTACGGACCCTTTGATGCTCATTACATTTTTCAGGAGTTTGAGCCAGAAGAAATTGGGATTACTCCCCTGTTTTTTGACAACGCCTTTTATTGCAAAAAGTGCCAGGGAATGGCTTCTGCCAAAACCTGTCCCCATCCGGGCGAAGACCATATCTCCCTTTCCGGCACCAGGGTAAGGGAGATGCTTCGGAAAGGTGAGATGCCTCCGCAGGAGCTTACCAGACCAGAAGTGGCAGAAATTTTAATAGAAGCAATGAAGGAAATGGAACAGGAGTAGTTTAATGGAAAAGCTCTTAATAATCGGCTTGGACTGTGCCACCCCTCAGCTGGTTTTTGAGCAGTTTGCGGGTGAGCTTCCCAATCTCCGCTCCCTCTGGGAAAAAGGGATAAAAGCAAAGCTTTATTCCACGATTCCTCCAATTACGGTTCCTGCCTGGACCTCTATGATGACCAGCAAAGATGGAGGGCAACTCGGAATTTATGGTTTCCGGAACCGGGCAAGCTATGAATATGAAAAATTGTATTTTGCCAATGCCAAATATGTTAAGGAAAAGACAGTCTGGAATTATCTTAACCGCAAGCGAATTCCAGCTTTAATTTTCGGAGTTCCCCAAACCTATCCCCCCAAGCCTTTAAACGGGATTTTAGTTGCCAGTTTTCTTACTCCGAGCAAAGATGTTCAATACACCTGGCCGGATGAGATAAAAGCAGAGCTGGATCAGGCAGCAGACGGAGATTATATCATAGATGTTAAGGATTTCCGCACTGAGAACAAGGATTGGCTATTGGAACAAATTTACCTGATGACTGAACGAAGATTTAAAGCCTTTCAGCATTTTTACAAAAAAGATGAATTCCCCTTTGCCATAATGGTAGAGATGGGGATTGACCGAATTCATCATGGGTTCTGGAGATTTTTTGATAAAGAGCACCGTCTTTATGAGCCGGGAAATAAATATGAAACCGCAATTCCTGACTACTATAAATACATTGATGAACAGATCGGCAAACTGTTAAATGAGCTGGATGATAAGACCTCGGTGATGGTGGTATCAGACCACGGTGCCAAGCGGATGGAAGGAGCCATCTGCGTTAATGAGTGGCTCCAGAAAATGGGCTGGCTCAAGCTCAAAGACCAGCCCAAAGAAATGACCCGGCTGGAAATGGAGATGATTGATTGGGAGCATACCCTTATCTGGGGAGAAGGCGGATATTATGCGAGAATCTTTTTCAATGTTAAAGGCAGGGAGCCTCTCGGACAGATTCCCCAGGAAGAATATGAGAAATTCCGTGATGAAGTAAAATCTGCTTTTGAAGCAATTGAAGACGAGGAAGGAAAGAACATTGGCACCAAAGTATTCAAGCCGGAGGAAATTTATAAAGAGGTTAAGAACATTCCGCCGGATTTAATTGTTTATTTTGGGGACCTGAACTGGAGAAGTGCAGGCTCGGTTGGGGTGGGCTCGGTGCATCTTTATGAGAATGATACTGGACCGGACGATGCCAATCACGCTCAGGAGGGGATTTTTATCTGGGATATTTCGCCAGAAAAATTAAAAGAAGTAAAAGAGGTTTATTCCATTTATGATATTGCTCCTTCGGTGCTTAAGTTTTTCGGGATTGAACCTCCAGAAGATATGATTGGAAAATCTTTAATTTAGCTATTAAAATATTTAAAAATTTTTTTCAGGAGGCGAAGGAATGAAGGGGTTTACGCTCTGGTTTACTGGTATGTCTGGCTCGGGCAAGACCACCTTAGCGAGAAAGGTGGAGGAAATTTTATTAGAGAGGGGAATGAAGGTTGAGGTGCTGGACGGAGATATTATCCGCCAGCATTTGAGCAAAGGGTTGGGATTTTCTAAAGAAGACCGGGATGAGAACATCCGGAGAATTGGCTGGGTGTGTCATATTCTTACCAGAAATGATGTGGTAGCAATTGCTTCAGCAATTTCCCCCTATAAAAAAATTCGGGAAGAGAACCGAGAGTTGATTGGAAGATTTGTGGAGGTTTATTGTAAGTGCCCGATTGAGGTTTTAAAAGAGCGAGACCCCAAAGGGCTTTATGCCAAGGCACTTCGGGGAGAAATTAAAAACTTTACCGGAATTGATGACCCCTACGAACCACCGGACAATCCAGAAATAATCTGCGAGACCGATAAGGAATCAGTGGAAGAAAGTGTGAATAAAATCATCCGCACTCTGGAGCTGATGGGCTATATTCCTCCGGTAGATACCAGCGAGGATTATTCTCCAGAGGAGGAGGAGAAAATCAAAAAGCGCCTGAAAGACCTGGGATATATTTAAATCCGAGATTTCTGATGAAAGCCAAATCAGAGCAGGAAAAAGTCATTAAGGAATTAAAGGCGAAAATTGTTCCGGTTTTGAAAAAATACGGAGTGGTTCGGGCAGGACTTTTCGGCTCTGTGGTTCGTGGGGAAGCAAAAAAGAAAAGTGATATAGATATTCTGGTGGAGTTTGAGAGTAAAGCTAAGATGAGTCTTCTTGATTTTGTGGGTTTAAAGCTGGAATTAGAAGGGATTTTAGGTAAAAAAGCTGACCTGGTAGAATATTCAACCATTAAGCCCTTGATTAAAGACCAAATCCTCGCTCAAAAAATAGATATTCTATCTGGTAGTTAATAGGAGAAAGTAATTGATTTTTAGATTTCGGCGGAAGAAGTCCCGGATTTTTGTTCTTGGTCTGGAT
>CAZKMM010000013.1:0-32123 GCA_964553915.1 uncultured bacterium | reverse complement strand
TGGAGCAGGCATTTCCATACCAGGGACCGAATTCGGTAAAATCAATATCTGCGGAGAATAAAATTTCATCAGGTTCAATCCAGAAACAGCAATGTCCGATGGTATGCCCGGGAGTATGGATTACCTTTATCTGGTGTTTTCCCAGATTGATGATTTGTTCATCTTCAAGCTGATATTGAATGTTAAACCCCCAGCCATCTCTATGCATTTCTCTTTTTTTTCTCTGGATCCAGTTTTCTTTTTCTCTCGGGTCTTCATCAGGAAAGAAGATTAGCTCCTGAAGTGCCCTAACATCTTGCATTGCCAGAACTTCCTGTTTGTGAATGGCAATTTCTACTTGCGGAAAAAGACGCAGTTCCCGAATATGGTCAGAATGAAAATGGCTCAAGAGAATTAAATTCACCTGCTTAAGTTCCTTAAGCTCCTTGGGGTCGCAGGCTGGGTCAAAAAGAGCAGAACGCTCATCCTGAATGTAAAGAGAATTACAATAAGGATACCTTCCCCCTCTTCTTCCAGGAAGAAAAAAGATACCTTCCGCAAGCTCTCTGGGCATATTAAGACTTTTTCTTTTTAAGGATGTCCCGGAAAATATTATTGGCGATAACTATCCTCTGCACCTCATTAGTTCCTTCATAAATTGCAGTGATCTTTGCGTCCCGATAGTATCTCTCCACCGGATAATCTTTGGTATAACCATAACCACCATGAATTTGCACCGCATTGACCACTGTTCGCTGGGCAACCTCGGCACTGAAAAGCTTTGCCATTGCGGATTCCTGATTGTAAGGAAGACCAGCTTGCTTGAGCCAGGCGGAACGGTAGGTAAGAAGCCGAGCGGCATCAATTTCTGTTGCCATATCCGCGATCATCCATTGAATCGCCTGAAATTTGGCAATGGGTTGACCGAATTGCTCTCGTTCTTTAGCAAAATTTACTGAGGCTTCATAAGCTGCCCGGGCAATGCCCAGTGCCTGAGCTGCGATTCCAATCCGACCGCAATCCAGAGTATACATAGCCACCTTAAAGCCTTTGCCCCGCTCTCCCAGGAGGTTTTCTCTGGGAATTTCGCAGTCTTCAAAAATCAGCTCCATTGTGCTGGAGCCATGAATTCCCAGTTTTTCTTCCTCTTTTCCCAGCGAAAATCCCGGGGCATCTTTGGGAACAATAAAGGCACTAATTCCCCGGTAGGTGGGGTCATCTTCTGAGCGAGCAAAAACAATGGCAATATCTGCCTCTTTGCCGTTGGTGATAAAAAGTTTACTTCCATTAAGTATCCATTTATCTCCCTTCAGCACCGCTTTGGTTTTAACAGAAGCAGCATCTGTGCCGGCACCCGCCTCAGTCAGACCAAAACAGCCAATCATCTCCCCCCGAGCAAGGGGCTTGAGATATTTTTCCTTCTGCTGGTCAGTGGCGAATTTGAGCAGAGGGGCTTCTACCAGTGAGTTTTGCACCGAAACAATTACTCCCACCGCGGCACTGGCAGAACTCAGCTCCTCAATAGCAATTACATAAGAAATTGTATCCATACCCGCTCCGTCCCATTCTGTGGGCACCTCAATTCCCATCAAGCCCAGCTCTGCCAGTTTGTTGATAATATCCCGGGGAAATTCTCCAGTGCGGTCAATTTCTTCTGCTTTAGGTTCGATCTCGTTTTTGGCAAAGTCTCGCACCATATCTTGAAGAAGTTTTTGCTCTTCGGTTAATTGAAAATCCATTTTTCACCCTCCTAGAAAAAAATTATTTAACCTTAAATTCTGGTTTTCTTTTCTCTAAAAAAGCTTTCATTCCTTCTTTCTGGTCTTGGGTATCAAAGCATAAACTGAAGAGAGTTTGTTCTATGAGCAAACCGGAATCTAAATCTAGGTCTGTTCCCTGCTCAATAGCTCTTTTTGCCAGACCGATGGCAATCAGTCCTTTGCTCATCAGTTTTTTTGCCAGCTCCCTGGCTCTTTCCATCAGCTTATCCTGCGGAGCCACTTCGTTTACCAATCCAATTCCCAAAGCCTTTTGAGCCGGGATTCGCTCACCCCAAAATATTAACTCTTTTGCCCGGAGCTTGCCCAGAATTCTCGGTAATCTCTGGGTTCCGCCAAATCCGGGGAAAATTCCTAAATCTACCTCAGGTTGACCGAATTGGGCATTTTCGCTGGCAAGGATATAATCGCAGGAAATTGCCAGCTCCAGCCCCCCTCCCAAAGCATAGCCATTAACTACCGCGATTACTGGCTTTTCCATCTGTTCAATTTTTCTGAACACCTTTTGTCCGAGCTTTGAAAACTCTCTCGCTTCTCTCGGACTCATCTTGCTCATCTCCGCAATATCTGCTCCAGCCACAAATGCTTTTTCTCCACTACCGGTAATAAGAATCACCTTGACCTTTTCATCTCTTTCTGCTTTTTCCAAAGCATTTTCCAGAGCCTTCAAAACCTCAGGATTTAAAGCATTGAGCGCACCAGGACGATTAATGGTGATAATTCCGATTCCATCTTCTTGCTGGAAAAGCACTAAATCTTCACTCATCAGCCACCTCCTCTTTCCAGGATTTAAATTAAGGTTCAAATTGCTTCCACAATCATCGCCACTGCTTCTCCCCCGCCGATGCAGAGAGAAGCCAGCCCGGTTTTGGCACCAGTTTCTTTCATTGCGTAAATCAGGGTGGTAAGGATTCTGGCACCAGAGCATCCAATCGGATGACCCAAAGCAACCGCACCGCCCTTGATGTTCACCTTGTTCATATCCAGTCCCAGCTCTCGCTCCGCAGCGATTACCTGAACACTGAATGCCTCGTTCAGCTCAATCAAATCAATCTGCTCAAGCGAATAACCGGTTTTTTTCAATACCTTGCGGATGGCATCAATTGGTGCGATGGTAAACCATTTGGATTCTTTTGCTGACTGGTCGTGCCCGATGATTCTCACCAGAGGTTTTATTCCCAGCTCCTTTGCCCTCTCCTCGCTCATTACCACTAGAGCAGATGCTCCATCATTTAAGCTGGAAGCATTAGCCGCGGTCACAGTTCCATCTTTGATAAAAGCAGGTTTAAGACCAGGAACTTTATCTTCTTTAAGCCGTTTGGGCTCCTCATCTTCATCAACAATAATTGGCTCGCCTTTTTTCTGGGGAACTTCCACCGGGACAATCTCTTCCTTAAATCTTCCTTCCTGCATTGCTTTTAAAGCTCGGTGATAGGAGCGAAGAGCAAAGGCATCCTGTTCTTCCCGACTGATTTTCCATTCTTTTCCTAAAAGGTCCGCACATTCTCCCATATGACAGTTATTGTAAAAATCCCAGAGACCATCATTAATCATCAGGTCAATTGCCTTCTGGTTTCCCATTCTCCAGCCTGTTCTTGCCCCGGGAAGAGCATAAGGAGCGTTGCTCATACTTTCCATCCCCCCGGCGACAATGATCTGGGCATCGCCGGCTTTTATCATTGCGTCTGCCAGCATCACCGCTTTCAATCCGCTTCCACAAACCTTGTTGATGGTGGTGGCTCCCACACTCCAGGGAAGCCCGGCATAGATTCCAGCCTGGCGGGCGGGCGCCTGTCCCAAGCCCCCGCTGAGAACACAGCCCATAATTACTTCATCTACCTGCTCGGGCTTGATTCCTGCTCGTTCAATGGCAGAACCAATTACCACTGCTCCCAGCTGGGGAGCGGTCAGGGGGCTCAAAGCTCCAAGATATGAGCCAATAGGGGTTCTTACCGCACTGACAATAACTACTCCGGACATTTTTTAACCTCCCAAAAAGAAAAATGGACTAAAAGGATTTTATTAACACAACTTTAATTTGTCAATTTTTTCCTTCCCCAATTGACCCAGTTTCTGATTAAAGTATAATTTAAAAAATGAGTAAGAAGTCAAAAAATTCCTGGAAAGGAAAGGAGCGAAGGCGTCATCCCCGCAAAGAGGTCTGGCTGGAGATTTATTATCAGCATCTGGATGACTTCTTTTATGATTATGCAATAAATTTAAGTCGTGGGGGAATGTTCATTAAAACGGTTCGTCCCCTTCCGGTGGATACAGAAATTAAACTCCGTTTTTCTATCCCGGGTAAAAAAGAGGTGATAGAAACCTCCGGGCGGGTGGTAAGGGTGGTCAAGCCTGACGACCCCAGAGGATATCCAGCAGGAATGGGGATTGAGTTTAAAACCCTTTCTGAAAAAGATATTGAGCTGATCAACTCCCTCTGGGAAGAAGAAGCCCGCAAAGTAGAAGAGGATTAAAATGAAACGCTGTCCCCGTTGTGGGTTGGTGCATCCGGATTCCGAGCATATCTGCCGGAGATGTCGGGTGGATTTGAGCACAGGAGAAAAAGTCCAGCTCCCGACCATAAAAACCAGAACAGGTTTTTCCTTTAATTTCCCTGTGCTTGAGTTTAGTCAGATTTTTCTTAAAATCCCGCAGATTCTGGAAAAGCTCTATTCTTTTCCGGAAAAATCCCGGGAAAAGGAAAAAGTTTTTTATTGTCTGGAATGCGGTGGAGAGCTGGAGCTGAAAAAACAGGAGCTTTATCCCAAAAAATTTTCTTATCCTTTTCTGGCACTGGCGGTAATTTTATTTGGTTTGAGCTGGCTGGTTCACGCCTTACTTATCACTGGAATTTTAAGTCTGGCTGGCTTTTTCCTTTATCATTCAGTTTTGAAAAAGTCTTTCTGGCAGTGTCCGGAGTGCGGGACAAGAAAAGCAGAGTAATCAGGGGATAAAAATTTCCTGAGCCGGGCTGAGCGGGCTTTGATTTTTTTGCGGAGAATTGTCCAAGGCAGAAATTGCATATTCCCAAAAGCCCGACAAATTCTTTGCGGATTTATCCAGAAAATAATTTTCCGGGATGGGCGCTGGGGTGATTTGTTGCCAGGTTTTGGCGCCTTTTCTTCTCCTGAATACCAGATAACCGAGCAGGTCAGGCTCCGGGGATTTAAACCAGCGTAGCTCTACCCCTTTTTCGGTGAGCACCACGCTCAATCCCCTGGGAGGAGCAGGAGGAATTAAATCCATTGGGGTTGCCTGTGCCAGAGCGCATTCGCTTTCAATTCTGGGGTTATTTTTTATTTCTATTACCGTGCGAAGGCAGTAATAATAAGTTTGATTATTTTTCAGGTTCAGGTCTGGGTAATGAAAATTTTTTATTGGATAGGGATTGACCGGCTGGCTGGGAAAACTTTCTGGGTCAAGGGAGCGATAAAGATTATAGACTCTTCCCTCCTCTGCTTCCCAGCTTAAATCCACAAAATGGTCGCCGGGCTGAGCCTGGAAATTTTTTGCTGGCGATGGAGAGGAGGGATAATTCAGCCATCTCCATTGCCCGACTTCTCCTTTAAAGCCCAGATTTGATACCGCAATTATTGAATAAGCATAAATCTTTCCCGGAACCAATCCGCAGTCAATAAATTTTTTTCCTTTTCCGCCCACTTCTCCGACTGGCTTGATTTTTATCTTTTGCTCTTGGCTCTGCTCTTTACGAAAAATTAAATATCTGGCAGGAAGCTTCTCGCCTGGATAATCCCATTCAAGATAGACGCAACCTTCCCGAACCACCATCTCTAAATCTTTTATTGCCCGGGGATATACGGATTCATCAGGCTCAGGCGGTTTCTTCACCCCGCAGGAAAAGAGAAAAGCAAGGAATAAAAAACAAGAAATTTTTCTGGTTATTCCCATTTTCTTAGAATCAATTTTAATTTTCTGAGTGAGCGACGAACCTGAGCCGGGGAAGTAGCCCCCGGCACATTCTTGCTCTGAACCGAGGCAGAAAAAGAAAGAAGCTCATAAACCTCCTGCCCGAAAAGAGGATGAGCTTTTTTAAATTCCTTTAAACTCAACTGCTCAAAAGTTTTTCCTTTTTCCTCGCAGTAGCGAACCAACCTGCCCACAACCCGATGTGCCTGACGGAACCCCAAGCCTTTTTGCACCAGATAATCTGCCAGGTCAGTTGCCAGGATATATCCCTGCTGGCAGGCTTTTAGCATTCTTTCCGGAACCGGCTTTAACCCCCGAATTACCAGCTCCATTATTTCCAGGGAAGAATTGACCGTTTGAGCACTATCAAATACCGCCTCTTTATCCTCCTGAAAATCCCGATTATAAGCCAGGGGAGTGGACTTCATCACAGCAAGAAGGGAGATTAAATTTCCATAGCATCTTCCAGTTTTGCCCCGGATTAACTCCAGAGCATCTGGATTTTTCTTATTGGGCATCATACTGGAGCCGGTGCAGAGTTCTTCGGGAAGCTGGAAAAAGCCGAATTCTTCACCGCTCATCCAGACCAGCTCCTCACTTAACCTGCTTAAATGCATCATCAAAAGAGCAGAATTTGCCAGAAATTCAATTAAGAAATCCCGGTCTGAGACCGCATCCAGACTGTTTTCAGTAATGCGAGAAAATCCCAGCTTCTGAGCAAGAAATTCCCGCTCAAAAGGAAAATTAACTCCTGCCAGCGCTCCACTTCCCAGAGGACAGGCATCTGCTCGCTCGCTGGTTTGAATGAATCTTTCCCGGTCTCGGACCAGCATCCAGGCATAAGCCAGAAGCCAGTGAGAAAAAAGAATTGGCTGAGCCGGACGGGTATGGGTATAGCCGGGCATTATCACTTCCAGATGTTTTTCTGCCTTTTCCACCAGAGCAGAAATGAGATTTTTCAGCCGAGCATTTACTTTTTTTATTTCCTCTTTCAGCCAGAGCCTGAGGTCGCAGGCGACCAGGTCGTTTCTTGACCTGCCAATATGAAGCTTGCCTGCTACCTCCCCACAGAGCTGGAATAATCGGTGCTCAATATTCATATGAACATCTTCCAGTTCAGGTTTGAACTTAAACTTTCCCTGTTTGATTTCCTGCTGGATTTTTTTTAAGCCCTGAATCAATTTTTGAGCCTCGACTCCCTTTAAAAGTCCAATTCTTTTAAGCATCTCCACCTGAGCCAGGTCTGCTTGCAGGTCATAAAGGGCAAGCTTTTGGTCAAAGCTCACACTTTCACTAAATCGCTCAAAAGCCTGATTCATCCGGGCACGAAATCTTCCTTCCCAAGGTTTTTTACTCATCAGTGAATCTCCTGTTTTTGCTTATTTTAGAATTGAAGACATCTTTTGGTCAATAAAATGTTTTAAGAAAAAATTTGTTTTATTATAATGCTAGAATCAAGTATATGAAAGAACTGGTCAAAGATTTAAGTAAATGGAGATTTTTCTTTAAAAATTCTACATCAAAAGGGGTATTTAAAGAATTAGAAAAAGCGGTTAAAGAATCCCGCTGGAATGATTTTGCCACCTTCAAGACCACCACCGGCAGAAGACGGATTTATCTTTTCCAGCCCTCAGATAAAAAGGAAAAATATTTGATTAAAGCATATCTTGCTCCGAGAATTTTTAAACAGTTAAAATATCTGGTTCGGGCTTCCCGTTGTGAGCAGGAATTTATTGCTTCGGAAAAATTAACCAGGCTGGGGTTTGATTCGGTTCCTGCTCTTTTCTTTGGTTATGAGCGAGAAAGATTTGGACTCCGGGGCGCCGAGCTGGTGCTGGAGCCTTTTTTACAGGAAAAGAGCTTTGAGGAAATCTGGAAGCAATCAGAGGAGCCGGAAAGGAGAAAGCTTTTTAAGGAGCTGGCTGATTGGGTGGTAAATCTCCATCAACAGGGAGTGCTTCAGCGGGATTTCAAGCCCGATTCAATGTTGGTCAAAGAAGAACCCGGAGCAATAAAATTTATCATTTCAGATCTGGAACGGATAAAATTTTACTCGCCTCCTCTCCGCGGGAAAAAGCGAATCAATAATCTTGGGAAAATAATACAAACTTTTTTTATTCTTATCCCTTCGCCAGAAATGAGCTGGTTTTTAGAGGAATATTATTCCAGGGCGTCTCTAAAAATAAAGCGAGAAGAATTCTTTTCCCGGGTAATTCTTTCTGGCAGAAAACATCTGCTCAAGCTCGCAAAACAAAGAAAAAGCTGGGCAGAAGATACCAATGAGCTGATTGAAAGATATTTTGTTTCTGAATGGGAGGTTCGCCGGTTTAAAACCATTGACCCCAAATGGCTGGAGCAGAGATTGAAAAATCATCAACTCAAACCCGGTCAAAGTCTTGATTGGCAGGGAAATCAGCTCAAAATTTTTCCTGCCCAAAACCCCAAAGCAGTGATGGAAACATATTTCTTGCTGAGGGAATTGAAGATTCCTGCTTTTCAGGTGGCTCTGGCATTATCTTCTCAAAAAGGAGACTCCGGGCTGGTGGGGATTATCTATCCCCGGGTGGCGGTTAATCTTAAAGAATTTCTGGAAAAAGAGCAAGATAGAGAAAAGCTAATTCTTAAGCTGGGTAGATGGTTATTCCGATTGGAATTTTTGGGAGTTATGCCGGAAATAAATCTAAAAGAAAATCTTTTTGTGGTGAAAATTGAGCAGGATGATTACCAGCTGGCAATTGCCCGAGCTGACCGGGTAAAGCTAAAAAGATTTCTTCCTTCTTTGCGCAAGCTTGTTCCAGCCAGCTCTTCACTTATAAACCAGCTGATGGTTCAGCTTTTTCTCTCAGGAAAAGAAAAAGAGATTCTTTTGCAGGGGTTTGAACAGGAGAAAGCCCTACTGTGCTTATAATTTAAATTATCCTGTTTTTGAGATTATAATTTTTACATCCTCATTGAGGAGATAAAAATGAGCCATAAGAACTGGAGCATCTTAATAATTATTATTCTGCTCGGGGTGGAATTTTCCTGCCGGGGAAGAATTCGGAAGAAAAACTCTCCCAAATCTCAGGAGACCCAGGCAATCAGTGTAGAAGCGGTCTATCCTCAATATCGTTCTATGAAGGAAGAGATAGAGGTAAGCGGTAATCTGGAGCCTCTGGAAAAGGCAGAGGTATATGCCAAGCAAAGCGGAATAGTTCAGGCGGTTTATGTAGAGGAAGGGGATGAGGTAAAAAAGGGGGAGCTTTTAGCCAAGATAGAGGATGATGAGATTCGTCTCAGTTATCAGCAGGCAAAGAATTCCTATCAGCTAGCGAGGGATAAATATCAGCGTTATTTGCAGTTATATCAGGAGCGGATGATTTCCGAGCAGGATTTTAAGGAGATTGAGCGAGCTTATAAGGATGCGGAGAGCAATTATAAATTGTATCAACTGCAATTGGAGAACACAGAATTACGGGCGCCCATTGATGGAGTGGTAATAGAAAGACTCTGCGAGCCCCATCAGTTGATTGGGGCAATGGAAAAAGCCTTTACCATTGCCCGTCTCGACCAGTATCAGGTAATGGTTTATGTTACAGAAGAAGACCTGGGCAAGATAAAACCCTCTCAAAAGGTTTTAATCCGGATAGATGCGATTGATACCAAGCAGGAAGGATATCCCCACCAGGGGGTTGTATCTGAAATCGGGGCTCGGGTTGACCCCAATACCGGAACTGCCCGGGTGAAGATTTTAATCCCACAGCCCCCTCCCCAATCCAAGCCGGGAATGTTCGCAAGGATGAAAATCATCACCAGAATCAAGGAAGATGTATTTTCCATTCCCAAGCGGGCTCTGGTTCAGGAAGAGCCTTATCAGGTCTGGATTGTAAAAGAAAATAAAGCTCATCTTAAAGAGATTAAAGTGGGAATGGAAGATGAATATTACATTGAAGTAATAGATGGTCTTTCACCCGATGACTTGGTAGTAATTGCTGGGCAGGATGCTTTAACTGAGGAAACTTTGGTTCAGGTGGTAAATCTGCCCAAGAAACCGAACCCTAAACCTTTGTTGAGGAATGAATCTAAATCCAGCCCGGAAAAAGAAGAATGAACCTGGCAGGGTTTTCCATTCGCCGACCCATCACCACCCTGATGATACTTCTGGGAATCATTATCATTGGCTTTGTTTCTTCAAGCAGGATTCCCTTTAATCTACTTCCAGAAATAACCTATCCCCGGGTAACCATTCGAACGGAATATCCTCATGCCGCCCCAGAAGAAGTTGAAAATCTGGTGACAAAGCCCATAGAGCAATCAGTCGGAATAATCAATAATGTGGTTAAAGTAAGTTCTATTTCCCGTCCTGGTCTCAGCGAAGTTATTGTAGAGTTTCGCTGGGGCGTAGATATGGATGTGGCGGTAATGGATATTCGGGAGCGCCTCCAGCTTTTAGAGGGGTTTTTACCTGAAGGGACTAAAAAGCCAGTTATTTTGAGATATGACCCCAGCCAGGACCCGATTTTGACCATCGGAATCGCCGGGAACCTGGACCTGGGAGAACTTAGAGCCCTGGTGGAAAGAGAAATTGAGCGGGAGCTGGAGCGGATTGATGGGGTAGCAGCGGTAAAGGTAGAGGGCGGATTTGAAGATGAGATAGTCATTGAGCTGGATGACCAGAAGCTGACGCAGTATCAAATCACCCCAGAGCAGGTAATTGACCGTCTCAAGCGGGAGAATATTAATTTAGCCGGGGGAAGCTTAACCGAAGCAGGCGAGGAGCTTACCGTAAGGACTTTAAATGAATTCAGGAGCCTTAAAGAAATAAAAGATATTATCATCAGTGTAGGAGAAACCAGCCAACCAGCTCGGGCAGGTATTACCTCCCTTCCTTCTCTGCCCAGCGGGTTAACCGGGCTTATGATGGGAGGGATTGCTGGCTTGGGTGCTGGCAGTTCTTTGATTCCTCCAATTACTGTTCCCACCCCGGAATACAAGATAACCGTTCCCATCCGTCTGGGAGACATCGCCCGGATCAAAAGGGAGCATAAGGAGCGAGAAGAGATTGTTCGACTTAATGGGAAGGAATGCGTCAAGCTCAGTATTTACAAAGAAGGTGATGCCAATATCGTTCAGGTGGCAAATCGGGTCAAAAAAGAGCTGAAGCGACTCAAGGCTAATCTCCGCTCTCGTCCCCTGACCGCAAAAGAAAAAGCCAGACTTAACTCTCCAATCCAGGGACTGAAGCGGGCTTTAAATGGGGTGTTTCGGCTTTTTTTAAATATCCAGCCTTTTAAGCTATATCAACCTGAGATTAAGCTGATTAACAATCTGGAGCTGGAAATCATTTCAGACCAGAGCCGGTTTATTAAACAGGCGATTTATTCTGTAATTCAGAGTGCTCTCTGGGGGGCGATAATTGCGGTTCTGATTCTTTACTTCTTTTTAAGAAATTTTACCAGCACCATCATTATTGGAATGGCAATTCCTATTTCCATCATTACCACCTTTAATCTAATGTTTTTTAGCGGAATTAGTTTCAATATTATGAGTCTGGGCGGATTAGCCTTGGGGGTGGGAATTCTGGTGGATAATTCTATTGTGGTTTTGGAGAACATTCTCCGGCATCGGGTAAAAAATCCAGATTTAAAATCCAGTGCCATCAATGCCAGCCGGGAGGTGAGCGGGGCCATTACTGCCAGCACCCTCACCAATATTATTGTTTTTTTCCCGATTCTTTATGTAGAGGGTATGTTTCGCCAGATTTTTGGCGACCTTGCCTGGACCGTGGCGTTCAGTGTCATTGCCAGTGAACTGGTTGCTTTGAGCATAATTCCTATGCTTGCGGTTTATTTGGGCAGAAGAGTTCGGCTTCCTCAGGAGTTGATTGACCTGGATTTGAGGGAGCAGGAAAAAAAGGGAGGAAAGGAAGAGCCGGTTTCTAAACTATCCAGACCAAACTTTAAGGAATTATATCAGCAAAAGGGATTAAGAGCATATCCGGATTTTATCTTTTCCTGGCTAGCCTGGCTTAATCTTCGCCTCGCCCAGCTGACCTTTAATTTTTTTGCCCGACTCTTTCGGTTGGTTCTATATTGGCCTCTAAAAGTTTTTGACCGGGGATTTATCTGGTTAAAAACCAGCTATCCCCGATTAATTAGTTTCAATCTTGCTCGCTCCGGGAAAATTTTTGCCGGAAGTATGCTTTTGGTAGTTTTGGCACTGCTCGGATTATTTTTTTCTGGCTGGGAACTCCTTCCTGATGCTGACCAGGGAGAAGTGAGGGCTCACTTCCGTTTTCCGGTTGGCACCCCAATTTTTGAGTCCGATAGAAGAACTCAGAAGGTAGAAAAAAAACTTTTTTCTCTTCCGGAAAGGAAAGAAATCAAAAATATATTTACCACTATAGGAGCAAGTATTGCTACCAGTGAACTGGAAACCGAGAAAAGTGAAAATCTTTCAGAAATAACTATCATCCTCACCCCTCGTCAGGAGCGAAAACTTTCAGATAATCAGTTGATTGAAAAAGTCCGCAAGCTTCTGAAAAAAGAAGTTAGTTTAAAATTCAGCTTTTCCAAGCCTCAGCTCTTCAGCTATAAGAAGCCGATTGTGATAGAAATTGTCGGATACAATCTTGGAGACCTGCGAAAAGCCAGTGAGATGGTGCTTGCCCATTTAAGGGAGATAGAGGGATTAAAAGACCTGGAAAGCTCCATCAAAGAAGCCAATCCGGAGATAGCGGTTCAGGTTGACCGGCTTCGTGCCAGTTATTATGGTTTAAATGCCAGCCAGATTGCCCAGGTTTTGGAAAAGAAAGTGAAGGGAGCTTTTGCTACTAATTTCCAGGAGACCGACCAGCAAATAGAAATTGTTGTAAGACTGAAACCTGAACAAAGGGAAACGGTTCGCGACCTTGAGCAAATTCAAATTCCTCTTCCCGGTGGTCAGACCATTCCTCTGAAATCTCTGGCAAAGATAGTTATCAGTCAGGGTCCCGGCACCATCACCCGGGTAAGTGGAGCCCGGGTGGCTCTGCTCACTGCTAATTTAGGGGGCATTACTCTTGGAAAAGCGGTTAAAGAGATTACAAAGAAATTGAACCAGCTCCACCTTCCTTCTGGTTGCTACTGGAGAATCACCGGGCAGAATGAGGAGATGAAAAGAAGCCTTTCTGGACTTTATCTTGCTATATTTCTGGCAGTGTTTTTGGTTTATATTGTCCTTGCCAGTCAGTTTGAGAGTTTGCTTCATCCTTTTGTGATTATGTTCGGGGTTTTTTACTCTCTGATTGGCTTTACCCTTCTGCTTCTCCTCACTGGCACCACTATTAATATGTTCAGTATGATTGGCGCTCTGATGATGCTGGGAATTTCAGTCAATGATGCGATTGTTCTGGTCACCACCATTAATCTCCGCCGGGAGATGGGAATGGAGCGACTGGAAGCAATCAAAGATGCCTGCCAGGCAAGGCTCAGACCAATTCTCATCACTACTTTAACCACAGTGCTGGGAATGTTACCAATGGCTCTTCCTCTCGGTGAAGGATATGAGCTTCGCTCACCGATGGCGATTGCGGTAATTGGAGGGCTCCTCAGTGCCACTTTTTTTACAATGACTGTGGTTCCGGTGATTTATCTGAACCTTGATAAACTGGGCGAACGATTCTGGGCTCGGCTCCGGAGGTTGAGATGAAAATTAGTGAATTATCTGTTCGCTACCGGGTGGCGGTGGCAATGATTTATCTCTCCCTGCTGGTGCTGGGAGTGGTGGCAATTAAGAGAATTCCTCTGGAGTTTATGCCCAAGATGGAGGTTCCTTTTGTTAATATTGTTATCAACTATTCTGGGGCGGGTCCGGTAGAAATCTGCGAGAATATTGCTAAGCCCATAGAAGAAGCCATCAGCACAATGCACGGGATTAAAAAGATAAAAACCCGCTGTCGCTCCGGACAGGGCGAGATGGAAATTACTCTGGGGGAAGGGGTTAAAACTGACTATCAGGTTCTTGAAATTCGGGAAAGAATTGAACAGATTCGCCCTGAGCTTCCCTCTGACCTTCCCCCACTTCTGGTGCTCAAATTCAGCAGTGAGCAATGGCCGATAATTTTTCTCAGCTTGCTGGTGCCGGATACTGGAAAACATTATAGTGATATTTTTGACCAGTTAATTGTCCGTCCTTTAAAAACCGTGGAAGGGGTGGCGGATGTTCAGTTTTTTGGGCTGGAAGAAAAGAGAGTGAAAATTGAGCTGGACCAGGACCGGCTTCGGGCATATCGGATTAATGTTTTAGAAGTTTATCAGGCGCTGATTGCTAACAATTTAAATTTCAGCGTTGGCACTCTTGAGCATCTAGAAAAAAAGTATTCCATACGGGTAATCGGGCAGTTTAAAAGCTTAAATGAAATTCGCCAGCTTCCGATTCGTCCGGGGATAACCCTGGGAAAGATTGCCCGGGTAGATTTTGAGTATGTTCAGCCACGTTTTCGTGGAAGGGTAAATGGTAAACCCGGATATGTGATGTTCATTCAAAAAGAATCCAATGCGAATACAGTAGATGTTTGCCAGCGGGTGGTAGAAAAACTAGACCAGCTCTTGAAAGACCCGCAATTAGAAGGAGTTCAGACCAAAATTTGGTTCAATCAGGGAGAAGAAATTTCTCGTTCTATCCGCACCCTGACCTCTACCGGGATTATGGGGGCAATTTTTGCTTTTTTAGTTCTCTGGCTTTTTTTAAGAGATTTTCGGGCAACTTTAATTGTCTCAGTAGCAATTCCCACCAGTCTGTTTATTACCGTCTTTTTTATGTATCTTTTGAATTTAAGTTTTAATATGATTACCCTCAGCGGACTGGTGGTAGCGGTAGGAATGCTGGTGGACAATTCCATCGTGGTTTTAGAAGCTGTTTACAGCAGATTTCAGAAAGGAGACCCGCCTCGGGTTGCCTCTGTTTCTGGAGCAGATGAAGTTGGGCTTGCCATCAGCGTCAGCACCACCACAACAATGATTGTTTTTCTCCCCCTGCTTTTCAGCCAGCATAAGGAAGTTTCTACAATGATGGGGCAGTTAGGAATTGTTATGGTTTTAGCCATTGGCACCAGCCTGGTGGTAAGTTTGACCTTAATTCCTTTGCTTGCCAGTATGCTTCTTTCCCGCGCTTCTACCAAGGAGGTAAGATGGTTTAACCGGGTTCAAGATGGAATGCTGGCGCTTTTGCTTCGTTCTTTAAAAAGAAGGGCATTGCTTTTGGGAAGTGTTGCTTTGCTCTTTTTTGTGGCAACCGGAATCTTTATGAAAAAGACAGAAAAAGAATCCATCCCCAAGGCAATGTCCAATCGGGTAAGAATCAGGATACATTTTGAGCAAAAGCCCGAGGAGAAGGAACTTGAGGAAAAACTCCGGGTACTGGAAAAACTTTTTATGGCTCATCAGGAAGAATTATATCTGGATTCAGTCACCACCATTCACACCCCGACTTTTGCCCGGGTGTTATTAATATTAAAAGATGACCATCCTTCAGAATTTACGGCAGAAAAACTTCAAGAAAAAGCCAAAGCTTTAATTGAGCAAAATATTAACTGGCCGGGAGTTCATATTTCTTTTGAATCAATGAATATGCCAGAGCCCGGAGCTGGTCCCAGCCCGACCACAATTAAGGTCAAAGGGGATAATCCCGACCAGGTATATTATTTTGCTGAACAAATTCGGAAAAGGCTTATTGGTTTAAAAACCATCAAAATGGTTGGAGAGCTGGAAAAAGAAGGAAAAAGAGAGGTGCACATTGAGATAGACCGGGAGCTAGCTCAGAAATACGGATTTGACCCTTCCCAGGTTGCTTTTACCATTGCTTATTTGATTCGGGGAGTGACAGTGGGAAAGTTTACCCAGGAATCCGGGCAGTTAGACCTGTATCTTCAATTAGAAAAAGCAGACCAGCGAACCATAACCCAGCTTAAAGAAATGACCATTCAGAATTTAGAAGGAAAGCCCATCCCTCTGGGAAATATAGCCAGATTCAGGATTAAAGGAATTCCTGAAGTGGTCCGGAGAGAAAACCGAAGATTTACTGTGAGAATCCCGGTTTTCCCCTCGGTTCGGGATGTAAGCAAGGTGCGGGCAGAGGTGATGCAAAAGCTGGGAGGATTTCATCTTCCCAAAGGTTATAACTGGGTAATGGGGGAAGAATATCAGGAGCTGGTCAATATGCTTTATGACCTGCTGGTCAGTGTTCTTTTAGCGGTGGCACTGGTTTTCATTGTAATGACCGCGCAATTTGAATCTTTCCTTTTGCCCTTTGTGGTGATGTTTACCATCCCGCTCGGATGGATCGGGATAGTTCTTGCCCTGACCATTACCGGTTCAACTTTTAATATACTTTCTGGAGCCGGCACCCTGCTTTTGATTGGAATCGTGGTCAATAATGCAATTGTTTTGGTTGACCATATTAAGAATCTTCGCCGGAGAGGTTTGGGTGAGAGGGAAAGTTTAATTCAAGCGGTGAAAGACCGCTTCCGCCCGATTACTATGACCGCAATGACCACCATCATCGGCTTGGCTCCGATGGCTTTTGGATTTAATGATACCGCGAAAATGGTTTATTCTCCCCTAGCAATTGCGGTGATGGGAGGGCTGATTGCCAGCACCTTTTTAACCCCGCTGGTAATTCCGGTAATTTATTCCCTGACCGATTCATTAAGAGAATGGAGAAAGGAAATTTTCGCTTATGTTCAGAATAAAGAGAAGTCTTCCAGCTGAATACTAACGGTTATGGGATATCTGAAAAGAGAAAGAATTTATCGTTTTCAAGGAAAAGGCTTAGAGGTTAAATCTGACTGGCTTGCCCGGGAAGAAAAAATAGAGTTCTGGTATGGAGAAGAAAAGTTAGACCATCTGGTCTGCTCCCCGGTTAATTTTAAGGAGTTGATTTTGGGGTGGATGCTTTTTCAGGGCTATATTTCGCTAAAATCTTCTTTGCCTGACTGCCGGCTTGAACCGAGAAATAATCGGGTTTATCTGAAGCAAAAGCCCGAAGCAATAAAATTAGAAAAGCCTGCCTCCAAAATTACTCTTACCTCAGAAATCATTTTTAAGCTGGCGAGAAGATTTGAAGCCCGGGGAAAAATTTATCAAAGAAGCGGCGCGGTTCATTCCGCAGGGGTTTTTGAGCAAAAGGGTCAGCTTCTTGCCTATGCTCAGGATATAAGCAGAAGAACCGCTCTGGTCAGGGTTTTGGGGAAAATTTATTTGAGCGGGATAAATCCCAAAGCCAAAATCTTTTTTCTCAGCGGGAGAGTGTTTGAGGATATGGTCGGTGCGGTTCTGCGAACTGGAGCAGGAGCTCTGCTTTCTTTAGGGGCTCCGAGTAAGCAGGCAAAGGAAAAAGCAGAAGCCCGGGGGCTGGTTCTAATTGGTTTTATAAAAAAAGAGCGGTTTAATATCTATGCTGGAGAAGATAGGGTTAAAATTTAAATCGGGAGGTGGGAAATGCGGAGAATTTTTATTCTCGGTCTGGTGGGAATGGTGATGTTTCTGAGTAATTATTCGGCTTATTCCTCTCAGGAGCTTGAACCCGCAGATGTGATTATCGGACTGGGCTATGGACCTGCCCGGAATAAAAAGGGAGAACCCAAAAAAGAGCTGGTCAGAAGGGTAGAAAAAGCAGTGGAGCTATACAAACAGGGTTATGCTCCTTATTTGCTTTTTACTGGAGGAGAAACCGGCAGGGGCTGTGAAGCTGAGGTAATGGCAGAGCTGGCAGAAAAAATGGGAGTGCCCAGAGAAAGAATTTTTCTGGAAAGCAAAGCGGTTGATACCATTACCAATGCCAGATATTCAGTAGAGATAATGAAAAAGCAGGGCTGGAAAAAGGCGATTTTGGTTTCTAATCCTTACCATCTCCATCGGGCTAAGTGGCTTTTTGAGGCAAATCCGGGAATAGAGGTTCAAATTGCCCCCTGCCAGACGCCTAAAAATCCCTTTTATCATATTTTCGCAGTCAGCTATGAAGGACTTGCCTGGTGCTCTTACCTGTTTATTCATCCGAGAAAAAAAGCCCGGCTAGAAGAATGAAGATTATTTGAGCTTTTTTAATCTAAAGGCACAGAATCCATCGGTTCCGTGCTTGGAGGGAAAAGTTTGCATCATATTGTCTTTGATTAAAGCACGGGCTGAGCCGGGAAGATAAGGCTTGGGGTCTTCCAGCTCAAATTCCCCTTTATCCAGCAACGGAGCAATTACCTGTTGATTTTCTTCCCGGGTCCAGGTGCAGGTGGAATAAACCAGAATCCCTCCTGGCTTTAAATATTTAACCAGATTCTTTACCAGATTTTTCTGAAGCCGGGAAAGAGTGAAAATATCTTCCTGATTTCTCTGCCATTTAATCTCTGGATGCCTTCTGATGGTTCCCAGCCCGGTGCAGGGAGCATCAATTAAAATTTTGTCAAAGAGCTTTTTCCCGGAAAGTTCCAGGGGCTGGGTAAGGTCTTGAGCTAAAAGCTCAAAGCCAAAAAGTCCCAGCCGTCGGGCTTCTTTTTTTACCAGCTTCAGGCGGGATTGATTGATGTCTGCGGATACCAGCCTTCCCTTTCTTTCCATCAATTGATAAATCTCCAGAGTCTTGGTTCCCGGAGCTGAGCAGGCATCCAGAATCTTTTCCCCCGGTTTGGGAGATAAAAGCATCACCACCACCTGGCTGGCTTCATCCTGCACCGCAAATAATCCTTCTTCATATCCGGGAAGCCGGACAGGATATTTATGTTCCTCAATGAGCACCGCGAGGGGAGAGAATTTACCTTCCCGAGCGTTTATCCCGGATTTTTTCAAGAGTTCAATCAGCGCGGTTCTGCTGGTGCGGAGATGATTAACCCGCAGGCAAATCGGCGCCCTTTGATTATTCCCTTCCAGGATTTTTTCAGTCTCCTCTTCTCCAAAAAGTTTTAAAAAATATTCCACCATCCAGTCAGGATGCGAGTATTTTACCCCCAGTCTTTCTCTCAATGTTGGAAGACTTTCCGGAACAACGAGCTGGTCTTTTTTTTTCGCCAGGCTTCGTAAAACCGCATTGATAAAAGGACGAGCATACCGGGCACTTAATTTAACGGTTTCATTAACCGCGGCTGATACTGGAATCTTCTCCAGAAACAAAATTTGATATGCTCCCAGACGAAGTAAGCAACGGGTGGTAAGGTCTGTCTGAGAGATTTTTCGGTCCATCACCTGTTCCAGATAAAAATCCAACAGCCTCTGATGCCGAACTACTCCATAAGCCAGTTCCGAGAACAACCTTCTTTCCGCAGGTTTGAGCCGAACCTGATTTTGATAAAAATCTATCAGCCGGTCCAGGTATGCCCGGTCTTTTTCCACCCGGCGAATGGTGCGGAGCGCCAGAACTCGGGCAGTTTTTTTCTTTGCTCTTGTCATCAGTCCACTTCCACCACAAAACCCTTTAGATACCAGGTTTCCGGAAGATTAAAAAGATAAGGATGGTCTGAGCCCTGGGTATGAATTTCCTTTACCAGTCCATATCTTTCTGCTTCTGCCAGGGCTCGGGCAAGGGTATGGAAGAAATCTGAAAACTGGAAGTGATAAGAGCAGGAATAGGACAGGAGAATCCCTCCGGGATTAAGGAGCTGGATTGCTTTTCGGTTTAATTCCAGATACCCTTTTCGGGCATTGGTAAGGTCTTTTTTGCTTCGGGCAAAGGGTGGGGGGTCCAGGATAATCAGGTCAAATCTCCCGTTTTCCTCATTTAAAAATTCAAAGACATTTGCCCGGATGATTTTAAGATTTTTTACCTGATTTCTCCGGACATTTTGTTTTAAGATTTCTATTCCTGCCTGCGAGCTTTCCACCGCAATAACCTCTTGAGCCTGCTCTGCCAGATGAAGAGCAAACCCGCCCTGATAACTGAACAGGTCAAGGCATCTACTTTTGGTCCATTTTTTAGCCCGCAGGCGGTTCTGTCTCTGGTCAAGATAAAGTCCGGTTTTATGTCCCTTCTCTAAATCCACCAGAAACCATTTATTTCCTTCCTTAATTTCCACCGGATTTTTCTTTTCTCCCCTCCAGAAATAAACTTCCAAAGGCAATGCTTCCAGCTCCCTGGTCCGGGCATCATTGCGAAACCAGATTCCTTTTGGCTTGATTTCTTCCCAGAAAATATCAGCGAGCATCTCTTTGATTTTATCCGTGCCGGGAATCAGGCATTGAATTACCAACTGCCCGGCATAAAAATCCACGATCAAGCCGGGAAAAAAATCTCCTTCAGCATTGACCAGCCGAAGAGCAGAATTTTTCTCATCAAATTTCCCCCTTTGCTTTTTTGCCCGCAAAATTCTCTGTCGGAAAAACTCCCGTTCTGGCACCTGAGCATCAAAACTGAGCATTCGCAGAGCGATTTTGGAATGATGACTGTAAAATCCCCAGCCGATGAAATCCCCTTTTGAACTTTCCACCCGCACCAGCTCCCCGTTTAGCTCCTCCCTGCGATTTTCTACCTCGGATTGATACATCCAGAGGTGACCGGCTCGGAGGCGGTTAAGGGCTGAGGAAGAGAGCTTTATCCTTCGCATTATCTCTCCCGATACCTTCTCAGTGCCAGCAGGCTGAAAATTGCCCGTAAGATATTGGCGCTGGTTCCCCATAGCAGGGCAAAAGCCACCAGTTGAGATTCATCAGCCCAGTTTCTAAAAAGAAGCAAATACCCCCCCTCATTTATCCCGTATCTTCCCGGAGTGGGAAAGGCAATAATAATTCCCTGAATTGGTATTAGAGAATAAACCACAGAAAAAGGAAGATGAAGCTCCAGAGCAGGCATTGCCATCCAGACAAAGCTGGCAATCAGACTGAACATTAAGGCTCTAAGACCTGCCAGCTGGAAATAACGAATTAGTGGAGCCCGGTCAAAGCCATAAAATAATCCTTCCCGAAGTCTTTTGGGAAGGTAATTTTTTAGCCAACTTTTCCAGAATCCAATTGCCAGAGCAAATAAGAGCCAGCTAGCCAGAACCCAGGGGTATAATTTAAGGAAAAAACCGGAGTTATTTTCAGGAACAAGCAATATCCCGCCCAAAATCCCGGCTAATAAGCAGGCAGAAAAAAATGTGTTAAAAAGCAAAAATACCAGCAGTCCCACCACCTGAGTGAGCGGAGCTTTGGTATGCTTGCTTACCAGCCAGCTCAATCCTCCCTGACCGTAAAGAAACCCAAGACTGCCCAGAAGCATACTGGCAAGCCGAAGCTGGAACATATTTTTTAAGTCAATTTTCACTCCAAAGTGATTAAAAAGGAAATAATGGGTATAAGAGTCCAGAAACAGGGCAAGCCAGACAAAAATAAAAGAAAGGGAGAAAAATCGCACTGGCTTTACTTTTTTTAAGGCAATTAACACATCCTCAACCGGCACCCGGCGGAAAATAAGCCAGAAAATAAAAACCACTACCAGAAAAAGAAAAATCTGTTCCAGAATTGCTCGGAGACGAGAGCGGAAATCCGGGAAATTATTTACCGCATTGGATTCTATTTCTTTTTTTACCTCCATTTTATCCGACCAGCAGAATATGAATATCCATTACATTGGTTCCAGTGGGACCAGTAATTACCAGGTCTCCCAGCGGGTAAAAGAAATGATAGGAATCATTTCTGGAAAGATATTCTTCCGGGTCCATCTCTCGGGCACGAGCCCGAGATATGGTGTTAAAATCGCAGACCGCTCCGGCTGCCTCTGTGGGTCCATCGGTTCCATCAGTGCCGGCAGAGAGAAATAATGCTCCTTCCAGCCCGTCAATTTCTTTTGCCACTGCCAGAGCCAGCTCCTGTGCCCTGCCACCTTTGCCATCTCCCCGGATTTTAACTGTGGGCTCTCCTCCGGCAATAATACAGGCAGGAGGAGAGATGGGATTACCCGATTTAACCACTTCCCGGAAGATGCTTCCATAAAATTTTGCCAGTTCCTTTACCTCTCCCTGGAGCGTGCTGGTAAGGATTAAAGTGTTAAATCCCAGCTTCTGGGCAAACTTACAGGCAGATTTTAAAGATAGATAATTGGAGCCAATAATCAAATTCTGAACCCGGGCAAAAATCTTATCTCCGGGTTTGGGAGTTTCTTCTCTTTTCCCTTTAATTCCTTCCTCAATTACTTTCTTAACAGATAAAGGGACTTTTTCCCAGAGTTGATCGCGGGATAAAATCTCCTTTGCCTGAGAGAAAGTGCTCGGGTCCGGTGCGGTGGGACCACTGGAAATTACCTCCAGGGAATCCCCCACCACATCCGAGAGAATCAGGCTGATTAAAGTTGCTGGATAAATCTTCTGGGCAAGCTTTCCACCTTTCACCCGGGAGATATGCTTTCTTACCGTGTTCATCTCATCAATCCTTAATCCTGCTTCTAACATCATTTGCGTGAGCTTTTGCTTATCTTCCAGGGAAATACCCGGCTCTGGAGCAACCAAAAGGGCAGAGCCTCCGCCGGAGATTAAATTTATCACCAGGTCATCCTGGTTAATCTTCTCAGTAAGGGCTAAAAGTTTTTGAGTGGCTTTTAGCCCCTGAGTATCGGGGAGAGGATGCCCGGCTTCATATACCTCTATTTTTTTCAGCTTCTCTCCATAGCCATATTTTACAATTACCATTCCGGAATAAATCCGCTCGGAAAGGCTTTCTTCCACCGCTTTTGCCATTCTGACACTGGCTTTTCCTGCTCCGATTACCCAGATTTTTCTGAATTGGTCTAGAAAATAATCAATTTCTTTTAATTGCAAAAGCGCTCCCTTTACCTTTAAATACCGATGCACTGCTTCCAGTGGGTCTGCGGCCCGCAGGGCTTCAAAAAAAATATCTAAAGCCATCTGTTTTAAGCCTTCCTGCCTCATAGTGAAAAAATCCTGAATTTTTGACTAAATCCCCTTTTTAGAATATAATAAAATTAGAAAATGGGAAATTCTGATTTCAAATTTTGCAATAACTGCGGAAAAAGGGTAGAGCCGGTTTCCGTTTCTATGGGCACCGAGGGAGTAGAACGGCTCCGCTGTCCGAACTGTGGAGCTTTCCTGGATATGCCGGATGATGATGCCAGCTTTCGGGAGGCACTTCTCTCTGGAGAGGAGCAGATTCCCTTCAGCGATGAAAGCATTATTATTCCCACTTATGACACGGTGCTAATAGCAGGATATAAACCCGAACTGATGAATGTGATTGTTGAGGAGATGACCAGAAAAAATCTTGCCCGGGAAGTGGTCCCCTGTGCCAATGGTGAGGAGTTAATCATCCAGCTGGTGAAAGACCTTAATTCTACCAACGGTGCTCATATAAATCTTATTGTCCTGGAAGTTCCAATGCCTTATTTAAATGGAATCAATGCTGCGATTGGAATCCGGGCAATTGAGAAAAACTATCCGGAACACAACCCGATCCCCATCCTCTTTATGACCAAAAAGCCCATTGATGATAATTTCAAAAAGGTAATCAAATATGTTGCTCCGGCAAAATATGCCGGGCTGGGAGCAAGTGATAATCCCAAAGAGCTTGCCAGCAGAATTTCCAGAATTATTACCCTGCTTTCTCAAGAAAACTGGTAATTTACTGGCGAGAAAGCCATTTTTTCAGGGTTGTTTTATCTTTTTTTCTCAAAGGAAATTTTTCGGGAAAACGCTGGTTCACCACAAGCCGGGCTCCTGCTCGCACTAGCCCGGGCTCCCTTTTCTTACTGAATGACTGTTCAGATAAAATGTTAATTCCCAGTTTGAGCAAAAGCTCAGGGGCTATGCATTTTTCTTTTTGGTTCAGCCATTTTAAGAGTTGGGTTTTTTCTTCTTCGGTCAATTTCTCCCAGAGCTGGTCTGGAAGTGCTCTTACTAAAGGCTTGGAAATACTTTTTTGAAATTGGACAAATATTCCATAATGGTCGCTCAGATATAATTCTCTCCCTTGCTCTGAAATATAAGGATGTTTAAAAACTATCTGGCAATTTTCGGGAATCAACCCGGAGCCCTCTTCCGAGAAATTACCAAATAGAATATGGTCAATCCTTCCGGATTCTATCACTGCAAAGGGATTGCTATTCATATAAGTGCCTTCGCTCTTTTGAGGATAAAGGTAATCATAGGCATTGATTAATCCGGCTAAAGCAAGGAACAATTGATAGGAAAGCAGGCAGGGGTCTGCATTCAAATCACCAGCAACTATTACCATACCTGCATTTGTTTCTTTCTGCTCGGAGCGAATAAATTCTGCCAGCTGAAAGAACTCAAGAATCTGCTCAATTTGATTTATATCATACTGAATAATGCGTTTTTTTATCCAGGTGGGAAAAATCCGGGGCATTATATGGCTGGTGATAAAAAGAATTTTTTCACCATTCAAATTGATTAAAAAGCTCGCTTTTGCCCGGATGATTTTTTCCCTGCCGGTTTCCGGGTCAAACCCAAAATAAGGCACCAGCCTCTCTCTTAAAATCGGATACCGGCTCAAAATCATCATTCCGGTGCTGGTGCGGGAAAAAGAAAGATGCCTGATATTCTCAGGAGAATATCCCTGAGAAACAAAGGCTTTTTTTAACTCCCCCGCTTCCCAGCTTTCAAATACCTCCTGAAAAACTATCAGGTCGGGATTTAGTCGGGCTACCGCTTGAGGAATCAGCTCAAGTCGTTCCGGTATATACCTGGCTCCTTTTATTCCCCAGATGTTAAAACTTAAAACCGAAAAGTCCTGCCCAGCCATCAGTCCCACGGTTAAGAATATCGCAAAGAAAAATAGAATCGTTTTTCTTAGTTTCATTTTTCCACTGAATTTTAGCTCTGAACAGAAAAATTGCAAATGTTTGCTTTAAAAAATTTTCCCCTTTTTGCCGACCTGGAATTGAAAGGTCATTTTAAATATTTATTTTCTTGACAATTTAAGTAATTTACTTTAACATTATAAAAAATTAAGTTATTTACTAAAATTTGGGGGAAAGGATTTGCCAGGAAAGGTTTTAGGCTTAAGTTTTGATTCCTCGGAAATTATTGGTGTGGAGCTGGGGCATCGTCTGGGAGAGGTCTGGCTGGAGAATATCTGGGAGAAATCCTTAAAATCAAATGCTTATGAGCAAATATTTGGTCTTGCCCCTCCACTGGATGAAGAAGATTATACTCAGGTATTAAAAGAGCTGGAGCTTGAAGCTAGAGAGGTAGCCCTAGCAATTCCTTCACAGATGCTTTTTTATCATGAGCTTGAATTTCCCTTCAGTGATTTAAGAAAAATTCGTCAGGTGGTCCCCTTGGAGGCTGAGGGATATTTCCCTTTTTCTATATCTAATCATCTCCTAGAATATCCACAGCCAGCAATTTATGACCATAGCTCCCAGATATTGCTATTTGCCCTGGAGCGAGAAAAATTCTCCCAGCTTCTTTCCCGACTGGAAGACTTCAATTTAGACCCGGCTTTTTTCACTCCTGAAGGAATGAGCCTCGCCCTGCTCAGTCCTCCTTCCGTCTATCAGCTCTGGCTTCTGGTTAAAGCTAAAAACAGCATTCTTTTAGGAGTGGGAGAGAATCTGGTTCTTTTATACAGAAGAATTCCCCTCGGATACCAGGAGCTGATTGATTCTCTGGATGAGCAAGCCCGGGCAGAAATATTTTCTCAGGCTCAGCACTCCAGCGAAGCTGAAAAAAAACTGGAGCAATGGATGAACCATCTTGCCCAACTGATAACTCAAAGCCTTCGCTGGCAGGAAAGATTCCGAAAGTCTCTTCCTCTGCCCCCAAAATTTGAAGAATTAATTCTGGCAGGAAAATACCCTGCGGGATTAAAAGAGAAATTAAAAGATAAGCTGGAGAGCGAGATTGAGGAATTTCAAATTCCGGATTGGATAAGAGCGGAGCAGGAAATCCCCAGCTCCAAGCATCCGCAACTGGCAGAGGCTTTAAGTTTGGCTTTATGTCGGGTGAAACGAGAAGCGAAGAGACTGGTTAATTTCAGAAAAGGGGAGTTTGCCTGGCGGGCCGAGTATCAAATCCCCTATCAAAAATTTATTTTCCCGGCTTTGATATTGGTGCTGGTTTTAATTCTTGGTTTGGTTCGAGCGAGCAGTGAGCGTTCACTTTACCAGGAGCAGGAAAAGGCTCTAAAGAAGCAGATGGCTCAGGCATACCAGCGAGTTTTTCCTGGTTCCATACCCACAGACCCGGTTCGCCAGTTAGCTCAGGCATATCAGTCCGCCCAGAGCAAGCTGGAAGCCTATCGTTCTTTATTATATCCTTCTGCACTGGAGGTTCTTTCCGCCATTTCTGAAAAAGTTCCAGAAGATGTGGAAATTATCATTTCTAAATTTAATTATTCCGGCAACAAAGTGAGAATTGAGGGCGAAACCGATGAATTTGCTTCAACCAAAGAATTTGTTGACCAGCTCAGCCAGGTAGAATTTTTTAAAAAAGTTAATCTGGAAGATACCCGAAGTACCCCTAGAGGAGCGGTAAAATTTTCCATCCAGATAGAATTAAATAACCCCGGAGAAAAGATAAATGAATGAAAAAGAAAATATCTTTGCCAGATTAACCACTGCTTTTTCCCGGCTCAGTTTTCGGGAGCGACTCTTTTTACTGGCAGGAGCGGTTTTTGTTCTTGCTACCACCATCTACCTGATTGCCTCATCAGGTTCCTCCAATAAACCAGCAGAAAAAACCCGAGCAGATACCCTTTTACAGAATCAGAAGCTTTTTGCCCAGACCCTGGAAAAATATCTTGCCATTAAACCTTTAGTAGATAAGATTGAAGGCAGATTAAATTCCACTCCAGAAGATTTTGACCTTTACAAGGAGGTTAACCGCTTAATTCAGCAAATCGGCATCCGGGAGCAGGTGGTAAAAATGGACCCGGGCACTGGCGGAGGGAATGATTACCTGAAAGAAGAATATGTTGATTTAAATTTGCAAAAGATGAAACTCCAGCCTCTGATTAATTTTCTCCAGAAACTGGAAAGCCTGCCGGCAATGGTTCGGGTTGACCAGTTATCTATCAAGAGAAGATTAGGAGCAAACAAGACTTTAGATGTAATAATGAGGGTGAGTGTTTACAAGAAGCAAGAAGGGGCAAGATGAAAAAAAAGCTCTTAATAATTTTCGGATATCTGGCTTTTTTTCTTTTCAGCTTTCTCTTTTCCCTTTATTTAACTTTTGACCCCCGCCCTATAAAAAATCTGGCTCAGAATTATTTGAAAAACAAAGGCTATCAGATAGAGATAGGGCAAATCTCCAAATATCGCCTGAGCGGAGTTCGTGCTCAAAAAATTATTCTTGCCAAGGAAAACTCTTCAGGGAAACTCCAGATTGACCAGCTTAAAGCTCGTTTAAGCATAATCCCGCTTCTGGCTGGAAATTCCAGAATAAAATTTCAGGCTCTGCTTTACGGCGGAAAGATAGAGGGAAGAGTTGAAAAAAGCAGAAAAAAAATTAATAGCACCCTTAAAATTAAGAATATAGACCTGGCAAAATTAAGCTCTGTTTCTTCCGGAGGATTTCAGATAAAATCTCGCCTTTCCGGACAAAGCAAATTGAATTTAGCCAATCTCAACAATCCCCGCGCCTGGGAAGGGGAGATAGATTTTCAGCTTGGAGCGGGAGAGATTAGCACTTTTGAATATCAGGGGATGGAAATTCCCGGGATTAAAATCAGTCAGGGAAGACTGGCTCTGGAAATCAAGCAGGGCAGGGCAGAGATTAAGACCCTGGAATTATTAAGCCCGGATTTTCCATTCCAGCTTCAGGGAGAAATTGAGCTCCGGGTTCCTTTAGAAAAGAGTCTTATCACCCTGAAAGGAAAACTCTCTCCACAAGAGCAATATCTGGAAAAATTTCCGCTCCTTACCAGCCTGCTCTCGCCAGATAAAACTTTTAGCTATAAAGGAACCATCTCCGGGATACTTAATTTTTAAGGTTTTACCAGACCGGGCAAAAGAAATGATTTACTCTGGATGCTCCAAACCTATAAAAACCTGATTTGCTCAAATTTTTTCAAAACATTTAAACAGCGTAGGTAAAAATCATCAAATTTAGTGATGATATTGGTAATCCCAGGGGAAATAACCCATTTATTTTAATGGCATTCCTGTTTTTATGAATGCCGGCAAAGGTTAAATCCAAGGGTTTATTTCAGGTATCCGAGAGATTTAAGTTTTTTCAGGGTTTCCGGGTCTAAGCTGGCTTTTTTCAGCTGATTTTGAGCTTTCAGCTCCTGAATTTTATTTGCGGTGGCATGAATCTGGTCAATAATCTCCGGAGGATAAGATAGTTTTTTGCCAAAAAGATTTTCTTTCTCACCCGGGTCTTTTTCCAGATTATAAATCTCTATTTTTCCGTTTATGAGATTGAGAATCAGTTTATAGGGGTATTTAATAATGCACTGAAGCGGGGGACCAATTCGGTTCAGCTCGGAGATAATCGCCCGGGGAAAAGGACGAATCACTGCCCCGGGCATAGAAATAAAACTCCTGCCATTAGCTGGAAACGAAGTCTCTATTCCCAGATAGGCTAAAA
Source organism: uncultured bacterium (assembly GCA_964553915.1). Classification (GTDB taxonomy): domain Bacteria; phylum RBG-13-61-14; class RBG-13-61-14; order RBG-13-61-14; family DRUE01; genus CAZKMM01. The sequence continues at coordinate 3,962 of CAZKMM010000013.1, read as the reverse complement.
TGCTCGGGGCTATGTCCGCCAGAGTGACATACTCCTTTACCGCCAGCCCGGCATTCTCTCCTTCAGGAAACCGAATTAAAAGCGGAACCGACAAAACCTCCTGATACAGAGAATGACCGTGCTCAAAGGAATTATGCTCCCAGAATTCCTCGCCATGGTCTGCGGTTAAAATAATCAGGCTCCGCTCATAAATCTTTTTCTCTTTCAGATAATCAAAGAAAGCACCGACCCAGTGGTCAACAAAACTCAGCTCACCATTATACAAGCCAATAATAAAATCTTTATCTTTTGAAGAATAGGTGATTTTCCCCTGCCGAATCTTATTCAGCTCCTTTTCATCCGGAGCAAAAGGAATCTGTAATTCACCCTGATATCCGTAAACATAAGGCCAGGCATATTCACTTGGAGGGTCATAAGCCAGATGGGGGTCAAAAAGATGCACCACCATAAAAAAGGGTTTTTTTCTTCGCCAGTATCTTTCCAGCCATCTACTTGCCAGACCGATGACCTGGTCTGCCCGGCGGATATGAAGATTATCTCCGGGGAAATAATCATAAAGTTCAAATCCCCGATTGAGCCGAAAAGCCGGGTCAACAAAGGGATTTTGAAAGAATCCCACCGTTTGATAGCCCTGTTGTAAAAGCACTTCTGCCAGGCTAACTGCGGATTCACTTAAATAAGACAAGCCCTCCTGCCCGGTTTCTTTATCTTTGATTTGATACCCCGCCAGATGCCGATGAGGCCAGAGACCGGTGAGAATACTGGCAATACTGGGAAGAGTCCAGGAGCTGGTAGCAATGGCATTTTCAAATTTAACTGCCTCTTTGGCAAATTCATCAATTCTAGGAGTGGTTTCTCGCTGGTATCCATAACAGCTAAAATGGTCTTTACGGGCGGTGTCAATGATGATGAGAATCACGTTGGGGGGCGAAGGTTTTCGGTGGCAGGAGAAAAAGCTGGAAAAAATCAAAAACAGGCTTAAAAACCAAAAAATTTTCCCTCGTTCCATCTTTCTATTTTTATCCAGATTCTGGCTTGGGTCAACCCCAAAGCATGTTTTCGATCTTCCAAGGCTTGACTTTAATTTCAAGCTGAGGGTAGAATTTTAGCAAAATCAAGGCGAGAGGAGTCAGGTGAAAAGTAAAATTTTACTCGGAATGATTGTTCTTTTGGGTATATTTTGCTTAAGCGCTAGAACTATGGAAATTCCTCATTATTTTTCTCTCTTCCAATCTCCTTGGAGGCTTAAGCCTGTAAGTGGAGAAATAAATAAAGAGATGCTCAAATATGATTATGATGACTCTGACTGGCTCAGGGTAAAACTGCCTCATCAATGGCAGATGCTTGCTCAATTTGAAAATAAATATGCGGGTAGAATACTATATCGGGATAAGTTTGATTTCAAGCCGAAGCCGGGAAAAAGCTACTATCTTCACTTTGATGGGGTTTTTTATAAATGCAATGTCTGGCTGAACGGTTGGTATCTGGGAAGGAACGAAGGATATTTTGCTCCCTTTGAATTTGATATTACCAATCACCTGCGGGGAAAAAATATCCTGGTAGTAGAAGTAATCTGCGATTATGAAAAGGACCTAAAGCATAAAAAACAAATAATGGGAGTTTTCGGGCAGTGGGATGTAATTAATAAGCACCGTAACCCGGGCGGAATCTGGCTTCCGGTAAAAATTATTGAAACTGGCAAAGCCCGATTCCGTCATCTCTGGGTGGGAACTCTGGCTCTGGAAGGAGAAAATGCCCGGGTAATGCTTTATGGAGAGATGCGCTCCAAGGTGCTGGAGGTTGCTCCTTATACTATCTCAGTGAATTTTGAGCCTTATAATTTTAAAGGGAAAAGTTATCATTTTGAGTTTGAGCTGAAAGGGGAGCCAGGAGTTAATTATTTTAAAAAAGAATTTGTCCTGGAAAAGCCAGCACTCTGGTGGACCTGGGATAGGGGAGAACCTAATTTATATACAGTCACAGTCTCTGCTTATTTGAAAGGCAAAGTCCAAGATACTGAAGTTATTGGAACCGGGATTCGCACCATAGAAAGACGCTGTCCTCAAGGTCGGAAGAAAAACTGCTGGCAGTTTTACCTGAACCGCAAGCCAATTTACATTCGGGGGAACAATTATGCTCCGAGCGATGTATATCTTGCCCGAGCCAGCCAAGATACCATTGATAAAGATATTAAGCTGATGAAAGAAAGCTACTACAATATGATTCGGGTGCATGCTCATATAGACCATCCCTATCTCTATCAAGCCTGTGATGAAGCAGGGATAATGGTCTGGCAGGATTTTCCTCTCCAGTGGGGATATGATAAGAGCATATTAAAACAGGCGAAAAAACAGGCAATGGAAATGGTCTGGCTTTTGGGTTCTCATCCCTCGGTGGTTATCTGGAACTGCCATAATGAGCCTTTTACTGGTGCAAAAAATTTTCTCTTCGGCGACTGGAATGTAAAAAAGCTTGACCCGGAACTTAAAAACGTGATTAAGACCTTAGACCCCAGCCGTCCGGTAAATCTTGCCAGTGGTCTGCTCAATAAAACCGACTGCCACACTTACTTTGGATGGTATATGTTCAAGGTGGATGACTTTCCCGCTCTGTTTAAGCTCTTTCCTAAATGGACCGCGTTTTTCACCGAATTCGGGGCACAGGCTTTCCCCAATTATGAAAATACAATTAAATTTATGAACCCGAACATAAATCAGATAAACTGGCAGGAGCTGGAGGAATATTATCTACTCCAGAAAAAAATTATGGATAAGTATGTCCCGCTTCAGCCGGGAATGGATTTAAAGGAATATATTACCGCCACTCAGGAGTATCAAGCCCGGCTTTTAAAATACCATATAGACCAGATTCGGAGCCGGAAGTATCAGCAGAACTGGGGCTGTATTGCCTTTTTATTCAATGATTCTCAGCCGGCAATTACCTGGTCAGTGGTGGATTACTGGCGGACACCTAAAAAAGGATATTATGCGATAAAAGAAAGCTTCCAGCCGGTTTATGCAATGACCCGCTGGAAATTCGCTTCCTATAAGCCCAAGCAGAAAATCCAGCTTCCGATCTATGTGGTGAATGATTATCTCAAAAATTATTCCGCAGACCTGAGAGCGGAGCTCAATTTTGAAGACAAAAATCTTTTAGAGAAAAGCTGGAAGGTGGAACTAACCCCGGATATGCCCGCGACTTTGATTGATACCATCAGCTTTAAACCAACCAAACCTGGAGATTATCAACTCATTTTAACTATCACTGCTCCGGGCTTGGAAAAGGCTTCAAAAAATCTCACCGTTTTGAAAATAGGCAAAAGAAAATAAAATGACCAAGAAGCAGAGAGGATTTTGGGCAATAGTTATCTTTTACTTGAGCGTGCCTTTGTATGCATCTGAAAAATATTCTTCATTTATTGCTGATGTTTCTTGTAGATATTGCTTAGATAAAAATTTTTAAAACCAGGAGGAAGGCAATGAATTTATCGGATGAGCTTAAAGCTTTTTTAGAAACCCTGAGCCGGTTTCGGGAGAAAGAGCTTGAGCCTCAGGTTCTGGAGTGGGAGGAAAATTTTACTCCCATTCCCCAATCGGTTCTGGCAAGTGCTCAGCAAATCGGTCTGTTTAATTTCTGGCTGGCACCAGCTCCGGAAGAAAAGGCACTTTTAGAAGGCAGGCTGGCTCAAGCTCTGGTAATAAAGGAACTGGCTCGCTCCTCGCCAGACCTCGCCTGGCTGGTTGCCTTACAGATTTTAGCTTCGGTCATCTGGCTCCACCTTCCTGAGTCTGCTCGGGAATCGCTCCGAAAAGAAATCTGCTTCTCTGAGAATTCACCGGTCTTATTTTCTCTGGGCCTCTGGGAGCCGGGGGTGAGAAGTTTAAATGAAATCCAAAGCCAGCTTGATTCTGCTTTTCGCCTGAAAATTTATAAACATCTGGTTCCCATTTTTGAGCAGGCGA
>CAZKMM010000012.1:8398-32255 GCA_964553915.1 uncultured bacterium | reverse complement strand
TTGATGAATTTACCAGCTCACCGATGGCGGGATTGGGAATGGCGATTTAGCTACTGGTATATCTGTTCCCGCCAGTGGTGGGTCTGGTAGTTAGCTAGATAGTTAAGTAAAGAAAACCGCTGGCGGGAAAAATCCTGCCAGCGGTTTTTTATTTTTACCAAGGAGGGAGGAGATGATTATCGTGATGAAGAAAGGGGCTAGCAAACAGGAACTGGAGCGAGTAGTTAAACGGGTGAAGGAGTTAGGCTATAAACCTCATATTCTTTATGGAGTGGAGCGGAAGGTAATTGCCTGCATAGGAGATGAGCGGGGAAAGTTTCGGCTTCAATCTCTGGAGACAATGGCAGGGGTGGAATCGGTAATGCCGATTTTAAAGCCTTACAAACTGGCAAGCAGGCAGGTGATTGACGGAAAGACCAAAATAAAGCTTCGGGCAATGGAGGGAGGAAATACGGTCACAATCGGCGGAAAGAGATTTATTGTCATTGCCGGTCCCTGTTCGGTGGAAAGCCGGGAGCAGATTTTCGCAACTGCCCGGGTGGTAAAGAAAGCCGGGGCACATATACTTCGGGGAGGAGCATACAAGCCCCGCACCAGTCCTTATAGTTTCCAGGGCTTGGAAGAAGAGGGCTTAAAGCTTCTGGCAGAGGCGAGAAGGATGACTGGTTTGCCTGTGGTCACTGAGGTGATGAATCCCGGAGATGTAGAGCTGGTAGCACAGTATGCGGATATTCTTCAAATTGGGGCACGGAATGCTCAAAATTTTGCTCTGCTCAAAGCAGTGGGCTCGGTATCCAAACCAGTATTTTTAAAGCGGGGAATGATGACCACGATTGAAGAATTTTTGATGAGCGCAGAGTATGTTCTGAAAGGAGGAAACAATCAGGTAATTCTCTGCGAGCGGGGAATTCGCACTTTTGAGCGAGCGACCCGAAACACCCTGGATTTATCTGCGGTGCCGGTTCTAAAAAAAGAAACCCATCTGCCGGTATTTGTTGACCCCTCTCATGCTACTGGTAACTGGGAGCTGGTAATTCCAATGGCAAAAGCGGCCGTGGTGGCTGGAGCGGATGGAATTATGGTGGAGGTACATCCCAATCCAGAAGAGGCTTTTTCTGATGGTGGACAGTCCTTAAAACCGGATAAGTTCCAGAAGCTGATGAAAGAAATTAAGCCCCTGGTTCAGCTGGAGAAGAGAACTCTTTGATCAGCTCAGGGAAGCTGGTGGATGGTCTGGGGGTTTCTCTTCGGCTTGGGAGCTTAAAGAGCTGTCCAGCTCTTCAAATTCCTTTTTCACCTCCCAGACCATTTTCTGAATTTCTGCCCGGGGCAGTTTTTGAGAAAGCTCCGGGGAAATAATTAAATTCACCCGTTCCAGCATCTGGTAAAACTTCTCAAGCCGGTAAACCAGAAGATTCCGCTGGGCAAGGAGGTGCTGGGATTTTTCATACTGGGCTTGAACTCGAAGCGAATCCTGATGGTAATGATTGCTCCGGCGGTGATTGATTTTGCTCAATCTCTCCAGGGTTTGAATCTGCTCCTTTAAATGAAGAGGATTGAGAGAGGAGGAGAAAAAAAGCTGGTCAACAATTTCCAGCCGAAAACAGAGATGATTTAAGGCTTCTGCCATTCGTTTGAGATGTTCGGTTTCTTCTTTAAGCCAGTCCGCAGATAAGGGACTGCTCCATTCCTTAATTAAAGTATTAAGCAGTTTCAGGCTTTTTCTTGCCCAGGGTTCATAAGGAGCCATCCCCAGTTTTTGCTTTCTTGTCAAAGTCTGGAACCGCAGGAGCCGACGCAGGCTAATAAAACCAAAGACCCGAACCAGAAGATAGTGATTTAAATAAAGAAGAAAAAGACCAAGGATGACCTCTTCTACAAAAGGCAGGAAATCTTTTCCCACCAGGTCAGCGATGAAGACGAGGAAAAAAAGAATATCACCCATCAGCAAAAGGGGGAGAGGAAGGTAATCCAGGAACTTTTCCAGAGCCTGGCGCGAGATTTTAATGATATTTTTCAGCCGAATCATTGTTTTTAGTTTAAATGAGAGGAAAATTATTTTCAAATTAGAAAAAAAATCTTGCTCTTTTTGGGAAAATGTGCTAAAAAAAATTTTTAATAGAAGGTCAACTTCATTCATTGGAAAGTTAGTTTTCAAAAGACAGTTTTCCACGAGGCTTGTAGTTTTAGGTATAAGGCTTGTTAAAGTAAGAAAAAAATCTTGAAAGGAGGAAGAAAATGGGAGGAGTATTGATTGACGAACGGGATGTAAAATTTGTTCTCTGGGAGCATCTAGGGGCACAAAAGATTCTGGAATTTGAGCGTTTTCAAGGTTACAGCGAAGAGGACTTCAATATGATAATCAGTGAAGCTCGCAAATTTGCAGAAGAGGTGATTATGCCTGCCAACAAAGAGGGAGATGAGCTCGGGCTCAAGGTGGAGGACGGGCAAGTCAAGGTTCCAGATTGCTACAAGCAGGCTTATGATGCTTTTTGTGAGGCGGGCTGGCCTTCTATGGCAGCACCGGAGGAATGGGGAGGACAGAATTTACCTGCCCTGATGAGTATTGCCGCGACTGAGGCTTTTGTTGCCGGGAGCGTTGCTTTTAGTATGTATCCGGGCTTGACCGAGGCCGCAGCTCGTGTGATTGAGACTTATGGCACCGAGGAGCAGAAAAAGAAATACCTTCCCAAGCTCATTTCCGGAAAGTGGCAGGGGACAATGGACCTGACCGAGCCTCAAGCCGGAAGCGCGGTCGGATATATAAAAACCTCTGCCAAGCAGAAAGATGGCAAATGGTATATTACCGGGAATAAGATTTTCATCAGTGCTGGGGACCACGATATGGTAGAAAATGTAATTCATCTGGTTTTAGCCCGTGCCGAGGGCTCACCTCCGGGAACCAAGGGCTTGAGCCTGTTCATCGTTCCCAAGTATCGGGTAAATGATGATGGCTCTGTGGGAGAGTTTAATGACATTACTCTGGGAAGAATTGAAGAGAAGATGGGCATCCACGCTTCTCCCACCTGTCTTTTGAACTTTGGAGATAATGGCAACTGCATTGGCGAGCTGATAGGAGAAATCAACAAAGGGATTAGATATATGTTCCTGATGATGAACGAAGCCCGGATTGGAGTAGGAATTCAGGGGGAGGCGGTGGCAAGTGCGGCTTATCTTTCCGCGCTTCAGTATGCCAAAGAAAGGCTCCAGAGTCCTCCGATTGAGAGGATGAAAGACCCTACCGCTCCTCAGGTGGAGATTATCAAGCATCCGGATGTTCGGAGAATGCTTTTATGGATGAAGGCTTATGTGGAGGGGATGCGGGCAATGATTTACCGGGGAGTTTATTACTGGACGCTTTCCGAGTATGAGCCGAATCCTGAAGAGAAAGAAAAATATGCGGACTTTCTTGCCCTGCTTACCCCGATAATCAAAGCTTACTGCTCGGATATGGGCTTTCTGATCGCTAAGGAGGCGCTTCAGGTATATGGTGGATACGGATATACCAGAGAATACCCGGTAGAGCAGTATGTTCGGGATGTGAAGATTGCTTCCATTTATGAAGGAACCAATGGGATTCAGGCTCTGGACCTGGTAGGAAGAAAAGTGCTTAATGTGAAAAAACAGATGAAACCTTATAATGACTTCATCGCAATGATTCGGGACTATGTGAACAAACAAAAATCCCATCCCAAATTTGGGAAATATGCGGAGAAAGTTGCCAAGGCAGTAGATGCCCTTGATGAGTGCACTCAGATAATGATGAAAGCTGGATTGAGCGGAGATATGGTATATCCGGTGCTGGTAGCAACTCCTTATCTTAAGGTCTTCGGCGATATGCTTTTAGGCTGGATCTGGCTGGAGCAGATGACTGTTGCGGATGAAAAGCTGGATAAAATCTTTGAAGAAAAGGGCGCCAGCGATGATGCCAAGAAAAAAGAGATAATTGATAGCTACAACGAAGCAGCATTTTACGCAGGCAAGATTCATACCGGAAGGTTTTACATTGATTGTCTGCTTCCGGAAGTTTTTGCCGGGCTGGAATACATCAAGAGCAATAACCGGGATGTGCTGGAAATTCCGGAGCACGCTTTTTAATCCTTTATGAGGATGAGTTTTTGCCGGGGCAGGTTTAAAACCTGCCCCGGTTTTTATTTGCTCAGTTAGATATGCTGGGGTAATATCCTTTTTAAAAATTCAGAAGAGGAGAGCGCTAATGGAAGAACGGGTTGAGCGGGCAATTAAAAATCTCAATCAGCATAATTTTCAAGCCGGATTTTTTTCAAAACCAGAGGAAGCGATTGAGGTAATTCTGGAGCGAATTCCTGCTTCTGCCCGGGTGGGAATTCCGGGAAGTAAAACCATTCGCCAGCTCGGTCTGGACCGAGCCCTGAAAGAGCGGGGACAGATTACTTATGACCACTGGCAGGAGGGGCTCAGCCCTCAGGAGATTCTGGAAATCAGAAGGGCTCAGCTTACCTGTGATATTCTTTTGACCTCTGCCAATGCCATCACAGAAACAGGAGAGATATATAATGTAGATGGAATTGGCAACCGGATTGCACCGATGATTTTTGGGGCGGGCAGGGTAATGATTGTTGCCGGGGTAAATAAGCTGGTACCGGACCTGGAACAGGCACGGGTTCGGCTGAAAAAAATCTCTGCTCCAAAAAGAGCCAGTGAGCTCGGGCTTGACCTTCCCTGTGCCAGAACCGGAGAATGCACAGATTGTAATTCTCCACTCCGCATCTGTCGGGCAGAATTGGTGTTATACCGTCCGCCCGGCTTAACTCCGATAGAGGTTTATCTTATTGACCGGGAATTGGGCAACTAGGAGGAGAGAGATGAAATTAAAAGAGCTGGCAGAAAGGCTCGGCTTAACCCTGCTTGGAGATGGTGAGGTAGAAATTCGGGGGGTAGGCTCGCTTTTGCGGGCAGGAGAGGATGAGCTTTCTTTTATCGGCTCCAACTCATACCTGGAGCAGGCAGGGAAGAGCCGGGCAGGAGCCTTGATTGTTAAGGAAGAAAGCTGGGCAGGAGGAAAACCAGCTTTAATTTCATCAGACCCGTATCGTTCATTTGTTCAGGCGGAAAGAATCTTACATCCTGAGCCGGAGCCGGTCTGGGGAATTCACGGCACCGCGGTAATTGGAGAAGAGGTAAAAATTTCTCAGCCGGTCTGGATTGGTCCTTATGTGATAATTGAGCGGGGGTGTGAAATTGGTGCCCGAGCCAGGATAGAAGCTCATTGTTATCTGGGAGAAGGGGTAAAAATTGGAGAAGAGACTCATCTTTATCCCGGGGTAAAGGTTCTGGAGCGGTGCGAGGTCGGGAAAAGGTGCATTATTCACAGTGGGGTGGTGATAGGCTCGGATGGGTTTGGTTTTCTGGTAGGAGAAGCCGGGCACGAAAAAATTCCTCAAATCGGAAAGGTGATTATTGAAGATAATGTAGAAATCGGGGCTAATTGTGCCATAGACCGCGCCAGCCTTGATGAGACCGTAATTGGCTCTGGAACCAAGCTGGATAATCTGGTGCATATTGCTCATTCGGTTCGGGTGGGAAAGAACTGTATTATTCTTGCGGGCACGGTAATTGGCGGGTCTGCGGAGATTGGGGATGGCTGTTTAATTTCCGGCAATGTTACCATTAAGGACCACATCAGGATTGGCTCTGGCTCCAAAATTGTTGGCACCAGCGGGGTGCTGGAGGACCTGGAGCCGGGCAGTGTGGTCTGGGGAATGCCAGCAATGCCTTTTTCTCGGGCAAAGCGAGTATACCTCAGACTTAAACAATTGCCGGAACTTTTCCATCGGGTAAAAAAACTGGAAGAAAAGCTGGAAAAATCATAAAAAGCAATGGCAAAGAAGAGGCTATATAAAGTAGGGATTATAGGTGCCACCGGTCTGGTGGGAAGGGAATTGATGGCACTTCTGGAGCGGGAGGGATTTCCGGTTGAATCTCTCCGGCTTTTTGCCGGGTTTGATGATGCAGGAGAGAAGCTGGAATGGGAGGGAGAGGAGATTCTGGTAGAGCCAATTCAGGCAGATTATTTTCAGGGGCTGGAACTGGTATTTTTTTCCGCTCATCCAATGGTAAGCCGGGACCTGGCAGAAGAGGCAGAGAAAGCTGGAGTGGTGGTAATTGATGCGAGCAGGGAGTGGAGGCTGGTGCCAGAGATTGCTCTGGTGGTGCCAGAGGTTAATCCAGATTCTCTGGAGAGATTTTTCCCCAAAAGAAAAATCATCGCTTCTCCTTCTCCGGCAAGTGTGGCTTTATCTCTGGTGCTGGCACCGCTTCTCAGGGAGTTCGGAATTTTGCAAGCCTGGGCAGTTGCCCTTTACGGAAGCACCCAGGAGGGCAGAGCAGGATTTGAGGAACATCAACAGCAGACCATTGCTATTTTTAATCAGCAGGATTTTGAGATTAAGAAATTTCCTCGCCAGAGTGCCTTTAATGTCTTCCCGCAGGTGGGAAGATTCCTGGGGGAGGAGACCGAGGAAGAGCTGGATGTTAAAAAGGAGCTAAAAAAAATTCTTTCCCAGCCGGATTTGAAAATTTCCTTAACCTGCGTCCAGGTGCCGGTATTTTGTGGGCTGAGTATAGCCCTTGCGGTGGAGGTGAAAAAATCCGCATCTGTTCAGGAGCTCCGGGAGCTTCTTTCTCAAAGTGCTGGAATAAAAGTAATGGATAATCCCCGGGAGGAAATTTATCCGGATACTCTTGCCTGTCTGGAGGAAGACCGGGTGTTGGTGGGAAGGATTCGTCAGGAGGGAGAAGATAATCTTTTCCAGCTCTGGCTCAGCTCAGATAATCTGAGAAAAGGCTCCAGCCTGAATATGATTCAAATCGCCCAGCTCCTGATAGCAAAAGGCTTGATTTGAACCGGCTGGGATTCCGGTTTAATGGGTGAGAAAATCCTCGGGCAGGAGTTCCAGCTTTTTTCCCTGTTTAACCTCCAGCAGGCATTTTCGGTCATAGCCCACAGGTTTTTCTGCCTCGGGCTCTGAAAAATAAACTATGAAAGCCAGGGTTTTTAAGCCAATGATGATTTCTCGGAAAAGATAGTTAGAGCTATTTTCCAGTTTATATAGGAATTTTTTCTGGTTTTCCGGGTCAAGGTTAGAAAAGGTGTGTCGGAATCCCTGAGCCAGAGGAGCCATTTCTAAAGATTTGATGAGCATAATCAATCCGGCGCGAAGCAAAGTAGGAGCATAATTGATCAGGTCTTCCATCTCATTGATGACTTTTTCCAGCTCAGGCTTGGGAGAAAAATCCGCTTCCTGATGAATCATTGCCAGGATAAAATGCCGGAGAGTTTCCCGAGTGGATTCGCTTAATCTGTTTTCTTCTCCCATTTTAACTTCCTCTTTATTCTTCTGGCTCAGGATGAACCGGGAACTTGGGCGTGCCTTTGCGACGAAGCGGTTTATTGGATTTCCCCATTTTTTTTCTCCGAAGCCTTCTCCGAACCCTGGTTTTTGCGGAATTGCTTACCATCTTTTCGCTCCTTATATATTTTTTAATGATGATAACCGGTTTTTTTCAAAATGTGAAATGCCCGATAAAGCTGTTCCACTACCATAAGCCGAGCCAGTTCATAGGGGAAGGTCATTTTGCTTAAAGCCAGAATTTTATCTGCTCTTTTTTTCACTGTTTGACCAAGCCCATAAGCTCCACCGAGAATAAAAGCCAGCTCCCTTCCCTGATTAACAACCTTTTCAATCAAGCGGGCAAATTCTTCACTGGTAATCAGCTCCCCTTTCTCATCCCAGACCACCAGATAAGCTTTTTGAGGAATTTGCTCCAGAAGTTTTTCTGCTTCCTGCTTTTTCATCTTTTCTGGCTCTTTGGCTTTACTATCCGGCACTTCTATGACTTTTACCTCAAAGCCCCTGCCCGGCCGGGAAAGATAATAATTGATTTTTTCCCTGATGCTTTTATCTTTGATTTTTCCTACTGCCAGAAGATAGATTTTCATTTTTCTGAAGCAGTGCCTGGCTCAGAAGGTAATTTCAGCCGGGGAGCATCTGCCCACAGTTTTTCCAGCTCATAAAAATCCCGAAGCTCCTTGTAAAAAATATGAATCACCACATCATCCCAATCAATCACCACCCATCTACCTTCCCGCTCTCCTTCAATTCCCAGCGGTTTAATCCCGGTCTGAGAAATCACCTGCCAGATGCTTTCAAAAATTGCCTGCACCTGCCGGGTGCTTTCTCCGTGCATAATTACAAAATAATCTGTGTAATCTACCAGTTTCCCCACCCTCAGGACTACCGGCTCCTGAGCCTTCATTGCTCTTCCGGCTTCCACAGCTAAAAGGGCTTTCTTTTTGCTGGAAAAGGTTTTGGCTTGGGATTTTTTCTGACCGCTTCCTCTACTCATACCAGCAGTTGCTCCCCCATCATTTATGATAAAGCCCATTTTCCAGGATATATTCCATTACCCTGCGGGGAAGCAGATAACGGATGGATTTACCCTCCCGGACCAGCTGGCGAATCATACTGGCAGAGATATTAAGGTCAGTTACCGGGGTAAAGATTACTTTATTTCCTGATTGGTGGACAAATTCCATCTCTTTTCCGTGCCATTTGAATTCTTTACGGATTTTTTCCGGCATCATCTTGCTTGGTGCCACTCTGGGACTGCCCGGGCGGGTCGTGACAATAAAATTGGTTTCAGAAAAAAGCTCGCTCCAGTGATACCAGGTTTCTATTTCTAAAAAGGAATCCAAGCCCAAGATAAAATAAAAATTTGCCTCCGGGTTCTGCTTTTTTAATTCCCGAATCGTCTCAATGGTATAACTTTTTCCCGGACGGGTAATTTCCAGGTCAGAAACCGTGAAGTGTTCATTTCCGGTAATAGCCAGGGTGACCATTTTTAAGCGATGAAGCGGGTCAATAATTTCCTCTCCTTCTTTATGAGGAGGATTGGCATTGGGAATAAAAATGACCTTGCTTAATTTGAACTTCTGCCAGATTTCCTCCGCAGTGCGAAGGTGCCCAAAATGAATCGGATTAAAAGTCCCGCCATAAACCCCGATATTCACCTTTCCTCACTCCTTGTTTTCATTTTTCCCTTATCTGACCGTCGCCCAGAACAATGAACTTGCAAACGGTCAGCTCCTCCAGACCCATTGGACCATAAGCATGAAGCCGGGTGGTGCTGATTCCAATTTCTGCTCCTAAGCCGTATTGAAACCCATCGCTGAACCGGGTAGAAGCGTTAACCATTACCGAACTGGAATCCACCCGTTGAATGAACTCCATTGCCCGGGAATAATTCTCAGTGATAATTGCCTCAGTATGGTCTGAGCCATATTTCTGGATATGCTCAATTGCCTCTTCCATTCCTTTCACCACCCGCACCGCCAGGATTAAATCCAGATATTCTTCATACCAGTCCTGTTCCATTGCTGGCTTTGCCTGAGGAATTAGCTGGCAGGTCTTTTCACATCCCCGAATCTCCACCCCGGCAGATTCCAGCTTTTTTGCCATTTCCGGAAGAAATTTCTCTGCCACCTCCTCATCTACCAGCAGGGTTTCCATAGCATTGCAGACCGAAGGTCTCTGCACCTTGGCGTTGTAGCAGATTTCCCGGGCTTTGTTTAAATCTGCTTCCCGGTCAACAAAAATATGGCAGACTCCTTTATAATGCTTGAGCACCGGAATCCTGCTTTGCTCCACCACCTTTCGGATTAACTGCTCCCCGCCCCGGGGAATTACCAGGTCAATGTAATCCTCCATTGTCAGGAGAATATCCACTGCTTTTCGGTCCGTGGTGGGAACCACCTGAACCGAGGCAGGGTCCAGCCCGAGCTGAGAAAGAGCATCGGTGATAATCTCTCCCAGGGCAAGATTGGAATTAAAAGCCTCGGAGCCTCCCCGAAGAATAATCGCATTTCCGCTTTTTAAGCAGAGGCTGGCAGATTCTATGGTCACATTGGGTCTTGCCTCATAAATCATAAAAATCACTCCCAGGGGAATTCGCATTCTTCCCACTAAAAGTCCGTTCGGTCGCTTCCAGATACTGGTGATTTTTCCGACCGGGTCTTCCAGCTTGACCAGCTCTTTCACTCCCTCTGCCATTGAGCTGATTCGCTCTGGTGTGAGCCGAAGCCGGTCTAAAAGAGCAGAGCTTAGTCCTCTTTCTTTTCCCTGCTCCAGGTCCTTTTGATTGGCAGAAAGAATTGCCTCCTGCCTTTCTAAAAGAAGCTGGGCAATCTTTTCCAGAACCTGATTTTTCTGCTCGCTGTTCGCCCGGCGAAGACTATATTTTGCCTGCCGGGCTTTTTCCGCGATCAGTTTAATCTCCTTTTCCAGCTCCATTTTTGCCCTCGCTTTAAAATACAAAATTTGCTTTTAGTTGTAAACCGAATTTTATTCTTTTTTCTCTGCCATCACCAAATGGTCCCGATGAACTACCTCATCATAATCCTTCCTGCCCAGGATTTTTTCTATCTGGTCAGTTTTGTGCCCTTTGATTTTTTCCAGCTCTGAGCTGGAATAATTCACCAGCCCCCGGGCAATTTCCCTGCCCTCCGGGTCAACTATCTCCACCAGCTCCCCGGCTTCAAATCTTCCTTTAACCTCAACCACTCCACTGGGGAGAAGGCTCTTTTTTCGCTCCACCAGTGCCTGAACCGCTCCGGCGTCAATCTGGATTTTCCCCCGGGGCTTGCCGGCAAAAAGAAGCCAGTGTTTGAAGCTGGGCAGTTTCTTTTTCTCCGGGAGAATCAGGCTTCCGAGGATTTTTCCTTCAAAAAGTTTTTCTAAAACCTCCGGGTCTTTGCCCGAGCCAATAAAAGTAGGAATGCCCGCGCTGGCAGCAATTTCTGCGGCTCGGAGCTTGCTCTCCATTCCTCCTCTGCCCAGCTCGGTTTTTCCTTCTCCCAGGCAGTGATAAATTTGTTGGTCAAGATTCCGAATAATCGGAATAACCTTTGCCTGGGGATTTTCCAGCGGGTCAGAATCGCAAAATCCTTTAATCACAGAAAGAAGCACGAGCAAATCCGCTCCGAGCATCACTGCCACCAGGGAAGCGAGCTGGTCATTATCCCCAAATTGAATCTCCTCCACCGAAACCGCATCATTCTCATTGATAATCGGAATAATGCCCATTTTAAACAGGGTTTCCAGGGTATTCTTGGAGTGCAGGTATCGGGCTCGGCTGGAAAAATCATCATGAGTTAAAAGCACCTGCCCAACCGGGAGCTTATAAGGAGCAAAAGCCTTTTGATAATATTGCATTAAAATTGGCTGTCCCAGGCTGGCAATTGCCTGTTTTTCCGGCATTGTTTTCGGGATTTTCTTTTCTCCCAGCCGGGCAATTCCGCTGGCAATGGCACCGCTGGAAACTAAAGCAATTTTCTTTCCCTGCTGGATTAACCGGGCACAGGTTTGAGCAAGCTGGTTAAAGATTTTTTTATCCGGCTTTCCTTTCCGGTCAAAAAGCACCTGGGAGCCCAGCTTGATTACC
Organism: uncultured bacterium; assembly: GCA_964553915.1. Taxonomy (GTDB): domain Bacteria; phylum RBG-13-61-14; class RBG-13-61-14; order RBG-13-61-14; family DRUE01; genus CAZKMM01. The sequence goes on along the minus strand of CAZKMM010000012.1, from coordinate 20,774 downwards.
ACTCTTTTACTGGCTTTGATTTTCTTTCTTATTTCTCCGCTCATTTTTCCTTTACCGCCCCAAGTTCCCTGGGTTCCTGTTTCTCCAGCTCTTTTGCCAGCCAGCTTACCAGCTCCTTTAAGCCTTTGCCAGTAATGGAGCTGATTGCAAGCACCTGATATCCCTGCTCTTGAATCAGGCGGAGCTTTTCCTTTAAGAGATTTTGCTCAGAGATGAGGTCAGCTTTGCTTAAAGCTATAATTCTCGGTCGCTTGAGCAGGCTCTGGTCATAAGCTCTGAGTTCTTCTTCCAGGGCTTTTATCTCTTCCAGTGGCTCTGGATTGATTGCTTCTACCATCTGCACCAGGATTTTGGTTCTTTCTATGTGGCGGAGGAACTGAATTCCCAGCCCGGCTCCCTGACTGGCTCCTTGAATCAGCCCGGGAAGGTCAGCAATAACAAAACTTTTAAAATCTCCATATTTTACCACTCCCAGATTGGGCACCAGGGTGGTAAAAGGATAATCCGCAATTTTCGGACGAGCAGAGCTGAGCCGGGAAATCAGAGTGCTTTTCCCCACATTGGGAAATCCTACAATCCCCACCTCAGAAAGGAGTTTTAACTCTACCCGGATTCTTCGTTCCTCGCCTTTTTCTCCTGGCTCTGCATATCTTGGTGCCTGATTGGTTGGGCTTTTAAAATGGACATTTCCCCTTCCACCTTTCCCACCGCGGGCAACCACCACTTTTTGTCCCGGCTTGGTAAGGTCTGCGAGAAGTTCCCCGGTTTCCGCATCATAAACCACGCTTCCTGCTGGCACCGGAATAATCAGGTCCGGAGCGTTTTTCCCGTGCATCTGGCTACCTTTTCCGTGCTCGCCTCGCTTTGCCCGATAGTGCTTTTGATAGGAAAGGTCTAAAAGGGTGTGAAGATTGGGGTCTGCGACCAGAATTACATCTCCGCCCTTGCCTCCATCTCCACCATCCGGACCGCCCCGGGGAACATATTTTTCCCGGCGAAAGCTGACGCATCCTCTCCCGCCATCGCCAGCTTTAACCTGAATTTCTACCTCGTCAATAAATTTCATATCTTATTAAAGGAAAAGGGAGGCAAAAGCCTCCCTGGTTTGCGGTTGGTTAAAAATAAGCAATTATGCCTGCGGAATTACGCTGACCCGTTTTTTATCCCTGCCAAATCTCTCAAATACCACGATGCCATCGGTTTTAGCATAAAGGGTATAATCCTTTCCCATTCCTACATTGATTCCAGGATAAATCTTGGTTCCGAGCTGGCGGACCAAGATATTGCCTGCCTTTACATATTGACCGGCAAATCTCTTTACCCCTCTTCTTTGCCCCTGGCTATCTCTTCCGTTCCTGCTTGAGCCCTGTCCTTTCTTATGTGCCATTTTTTTCTCTCCTGGTTATTCGGTTTCTTCCTTGCTTTCCTCTCCTTCACCTGCCAGCCTGATTTCTTTAATTTTCACCGCAGTATAAAGCTGGCGGTGTCCCTGTTTTTTCCGATAACCTTTCCTCCGTTTGTATTTAAAGATGATGACCTTCTTTCCTTTCCCCTGCTCCAGAACCTCCCCCACTACCACCGCACCAGCCACCAGAGGATTACCAACAATGGTCTGGTCATTTTTTACCATTAAAACCCGGTCAAAAACCACCTCGCTTCCCTGCTCCGCATCAAGTTTTTCTATTTTCAGCACATCTCCGGGAGAAACCAGATATTGCTTTCCTCCGCTTTCAATTACCGCATACATTTTTTACTCCACTCTGATTTTTCCAAGATGTTAATCAAAAAAGCTGGCTCCGTCAAGTTTTAATCAAAGATTTTCCTTAAACAGTTTTTATTTGCTGGATTCATTCTGTCTCCACCCAGACCGGACTGGACCAGGCTCTTACTGGACGACCAGCAACTCTGTTCTTCTGCTCCAGCCGAAGATAATAAAGGCATTTTCCGGAAAAATTCCGGTCAATAAATTTCTGTTCTATTTGGTTTGAATCCGGGGTGATTTTTTTCACTTCTCGCCAGCTCTGGCTGGCAAAATCATAAGCCAGAGCCTCTACATATTTTAAAGGATGGGTGCCGAGTATTTTCAGGTAAATTTCTGGCAGGCTGGATTTGGGGATTTTCAGGTCTGAGCCCATTATCTTTCCATTGACCCGAAAGTCCAGGTAAATCCTTTCTCCGGTGGTAGCATAAGTTCGGTGCTCCCGGATCGCTTCCATTATTTCCTGCCGGGTGAGGTTTTTGGCTAAAACTGCAGTTAACCCCATTGGATTTTTTCCCGGCTGTGCCCGATGGTCATCAGAGCCAGCTACCACTCCAAGCTTAAGCCCCTCTGCCCAGGCATCCCGGGCATAATGCGCTCCTTTTTGAGAATACCCGGTGGTGCAAAAGCCGAGGTTCTTTCCCTGCTCTAAAATCAGGTCGCAGTTTTCATAAGAGAGCGGGTCTTGAGGATTATAATATTCGCTCTGCCCGTGCCCGGAGTAAATTTCAAGAGCAGGTCTGGGCACCTGAGCATATTTTCCCCAGTTAACCTGACAGCCAAATGCCCGATTGAACAGCTTGATTAACGGCTCTGCCCAGCCCGGAAGGTCCATAATCCAGCCAATCCCGAGATGGTGCTGAATAATAATTGGATTGAGTTTCCCCACCTCCTCCCAGGTTTCTTTCAGATTGTCTGTGATGGGATGAGGTGCCTGCTCCCCCTCAAAATAGACATTATGATGACCGCTCGGCTCCAGGGTGGAATTTTCATAAGCCAGAATGGTGATAAATTTACCTGGCTGATTGTATTCTTTAACCCATTTCTGGATTTGCTCCCATTCCCGCTCAGAAATTGCCCGAATATGCTCGGTAAGAGCATAAAAATCTAAAGCAGAGGCATCCCGGGCATATTCAAATGGCTTAATTCCCATCCCATCGTGGCTGAACTGACTGTGAGAATGGACATCGCCCCAGAACACCCGATAAGTCCCTTCCTGCAAAACCAGTAAATAATTGCTTTGGGCAGGCTTCAGCCCGGGATAAAACCCCTGAACCTGACAGCTTTTTCCTTCAACCAGCACCTCTGCCCGGGCTACCCCGCTCGCATCTGCCCGAACCTGCATTGGCTCAACCTCACAGCCAGAAGAAGAACTCAGTTTAACATAATACTTCCAGTTTTTTACCAGGTTGTAATTTTTATCCAGAAGCCTGATTTTTGCCTCTACCTGCTCTCCGGGATAAATCACGCTGGGAAGAGTGATGAGAATCTGAGCTGGAGAGCCTGCCTCCATTTTTATTTCTTCTGAGCTTATCCAGAAAGTTTGACCAGCTCGCCTGAGCTGGGCAAGAACTTCTCCGCTTCCCAGCAGGCGAGGAAGCCAGGGGGTATGGTTTTTAACCAGATGGCGGAAACAGAAAACCACCTCCTGCCCGGCTTGAAGTTCTCCTTTGTTTAAAGAAAAGACCAGCACCTGAACAAATCGGTTGCTATCTCCATAAATATCTTTTTTAAAGATGTTTCTGGTGGAAAAGACCACCCCTTTTGGTGCGGAGCGAACTCCGAAATATCCATTCTTATCCGGGTCTTTGGATTGAAATTTGATAATCCGGTCTATTCGGGGACAGCCCGCCTGATTATACCAGACCCCAGGAAGCTGGATGCGGAGCTCATCTCCGGGCTTTAGCCCCTCTTTACCAGCCTGATAGGCGAGGAGCAATTCTCCGGGAGAATCGGCAATCAGTTCTTTGCTCAGAATTTTTATTCTTCCTGCATCAGCTTTAAGTAGAAAAGGAATCAGAAAAATGGAGAGCCAGAAAAAACCAAACCAGCTTTTTTTCATTTTTTTCTCCTTATTTTTTTCTTTTTTTAACAAAGATTGTTTTCAAAGTCTAATAAATTTAGTAAACTATGGGCAGAATTAAAAAATAAGGAGGGGAGAGATGAATCAGCTTTTAACACTTTCCGGCACCCGGCTGGCTCAAATGATTAAGCAAGGAGAGGTAAGCTCCCAGGAGGTTGTGGAGGTTCATATTCAGCAGATAAAAAAGGTAAATCCGGTGCTGAATGCTGTGGTAAAGGACCGATTTGACCAGGCAAGAGAAGAGGCAAAAAAAGCTGATGAGGCGGTTAAATCCCAGCCCAAAGAACAGCTACCGCCTTTTTTAGGAGTGCCCTGCACCATCAAAGAATGTTTTGCCCTGACTGGTATGCCCAATACCTCGGGGCTGGTTGTCCGGAAAAATATAATTCCCCAGGAAGATGCCACTGCAGTTGCCCGGCTCAGGCAGGCTGGGGCAATTCCGCTTGGCGTGACCAATGTTCCTGAGCTCTGTATGTGGTTTGAGACCTATAATGCGGTATATGGCAGAACCAATAATGCCTATGACCCGAGCAGGATTGTGGGAGGAAGCTCGGGTGGAGAAGGCGCAATAATTTCTGCAGGAGGCTCCCCCTTTGGAATTGGCTCAGACCTGGGCGGTTCCATCCGGATGCCAGCTTTTTTCAATGGAATTTTCGGACATAAGCCGAGCGGAGGGCTGGTTCCCAATACCGGGCAGTTTCCTATTGCAGAAAACGAGGCGCTCAGATATCTCACCACTGGACCTCTAGCAAGAAAAGCAGAGGACCTGATGCCCATCTTAAAAATAATTGCGGGTCCGGATGGAAAGGACTCGGGCTGTCAGGAGATCCCCCTGGGCGACCCGGCTCAGGTAAAAATAGAAGAGCTGGAAGTGGTAATTATAGAAAACAGAATCAGCCGGGTTCAGAGTGAGCTTCTCCAGTCGCTGGATAGAGCCCGGCTTCATCTTCTGGAAAAGGGTGCTAAAGAAAAACGAGTAAGAGTGGAGAGGTTAAAATATGCCTTTAATATCTGGTCAAGTATGCTTTCGGTGGCAAGTGAAACCTCTTTTGCCACTTTGCTCGGGGCGGACAAGCCCATCAATCCCTGGCTGGAGCTTTTAAAATGGGTTTTCCGGGCTTCTAACCATACCCTGCCCTCAATTATTTTTGCAATGGTGGAGGCGTTGCCGAAATTAACCCCGGGATTAACCCGGAGAGCGGTTCAGGCAGGAAAACTTTTGAAACAGGAGATGCAGGAGATTCTGGGAGAAAAAGGAGTGCTTTTGTTTCCTCCCCATCCCCGAACTGCGCTTCGGCATTATGGCACCCTGCTTCATCCTTTCAGCTTTATTTATACAGGTATTTTCAATGTTCTGGAACTGCCGGTTACTGAGGTGCCAATGGGCTTGAGCAGAAAAGGATTGCCATTAGGAGTGCAGGTGGTTGCCAATCACGGAAATGACCATCTTACCATTGCGGTGGCTTTGGAGCTGGAGCGAGTATTTGGCGGATGGACGGTGCCAGAGCTGGCAAAAGGATAAAACCTATTCCCAGGAAATCCGATAAGAGATAGAATTGAGTTTTTCAGTCTTAAATTTATCTTCCTGCTCGCAGATTACCTGGACATTTTTCCCCTGATTCTCTTTCACAATTTTGGCAAGCAGGCTCTTAATCATATACCCAAAAGACTCCTGAGTGGGAATTCCATAAGGGTCGGTGATGGTGAAAATACCACCGGAATCTGTTGGCTGGAATTCTGCTTTTCCAGTATTGAAAAATATCCCCTGATAAAGCTGGGAAAATCTGGCAAGAGCTTCTTGAGGATTTCCTTTTAATAGAGAAGTTTTATAAACATCAGAAAGAATCCCCCACATTATTCCTTCCCCGAATTCATAAGCCCCTTCCGGTCGGGCTCCTCCCACCAGCTTGTAAACCGCCTCTCCCATTCTTTCAAAAAGATTCAGCTCATACCAGGCAGAAGCGAGGATTTTTTCCCGAATACGCTTCAGGTCTTCTTCGCTAAGCTTGCTTTGATTCAGCCAGTCAATATCCTTGCGATGATTGATAATCATTGCCAGGGCAATCAAAAAGGTCCCTTTTGCCTTTCTTTCCTGTTCATTCATTTTTTATCCCGATTAGCTGAATTCTGGTAAAATTATACGATTTTTTTCTATTCTTTCAAGAAAAATTTTCTATTTTCGGAAATTTTTGTTTTTAAGAGATATTATTGACAAGTCCAGAGCTTGTTGATAAATTAAATTTAGCTATGTTCGTTTTAAATCAACAATTAAAGAGGGTTTGCGAAGATATTAACCAGGTAGTGTATCTTTCCAGCTCAATCAATCGTCCAGTAGTGGTCCTGCCCGGGGAATCTCCAGAGCCTGCTCAGGCTTATGTCTGCATTGTCCGGAAAGATAAAGTTTATGAGGTATATATCTATCTTCATTTAATTCATTCCAATCGCCCAATTATCTATCAATGGGACCAGGGAGCGGTATCCAGAGACCGGGTATCTCAGGTTCAACAGGAGGCTTTATCATTTACAGAAAGTATGGGGTTTATGATGAGTGACCTTCGCTGGCGGGAGCTGGCACCAGCGGAGAAGGAAGAATTATATAATTCCCTCCCCATATTTTATGAGGACATCAGTCGTTTTAAGGAGGAGGTTGAAGAGGAAATTTTAGAGATAGAACCAGCAGAGGAAGAGGAACTGGTGGTGGAGCCAATTGAAGAGGCGCCCGAGACTGTGACCGAAGGGGATTTTAGTCTTGATGAATCTGCCTTTGCCGAGGAGCAGAGCGAGGGGGAACAACTGCCGGAGATTCCCTCTTCTCAGCCAGCAAAGGAAGTTGAGGTAGGTGAAGAAGATATTTTATTAGACCAGCTGGAGATAAAAGAGGAGCCGGGGCAAGAGTCAGTTACTTCGGTCCCGGAAGTGAAGATTGAAATAGAGGAGGAGCCGGAAGCAGAGACAATTCCCGAGCAGGTTTCGGAGCCATCAGCTTCAGTGGAAATTGCGGAGCCAGAGATAAAAGAGGAGGTTTCTGTTCCTTTTGCTTCGGAGCCTGAACCCCAGGAACAAGAGGAGGAAGAGGAGATTTTAATTAATCTGGAAGCGAAGCCAGATTCTGCTCCCGCGGAGCCGGTTTCGGAACCCCAGCCAGAGGTTTCAGCTCCTGCAGAGCCAGAAGAAAAAAAAGAGGTAGAGGAAGTAATTTTTTCTCCCCAGCAAGCTCCAGAAGAGAGCCGGGAGGAAAAACCTGCCCAGGAGAAAATGGAGCAAATATCCAGCCTGACAGAAGAAGAAAAAGAATTAATTGCCCGGTTTCTGGCAATGTTTTAAAGAAGAGGTGGGAAATGAAGATAGTTAGATGGCTATCCTTAGGATTGATAATTTTGGGGCTTGCCTGCCTGCCCAAGCAGGAAAGAGACCCCTGTAAAAACGAAGAATACCCCAAGATAATGAAAGACAAAGCCCGGGTAGATTTTGGGCGAGAAGATTATTATTCAGCTTTAGAGGATATTCTGGAGGCAAAGCGGTGCAATCCCAAAGACCCGGAGGTTTATTACTGGCTGGGAAGGATTTATCTGGCTCGGCAGGAGAAAGATAAAGCAAAGGAGAATTTTCTTTTTGCTACGAAAGTTAACCCGGATTACTCCGAGGCATATCTGGCTTTAGGGATTATGGCTCTGGATGAAGAGGATTACGAGTCCGCGGTTATTTATTTCCAGAAAGCCACGGAAAATGAGCTTTTCCGTGAGGCTTATATTGCCTGGAACAATCTGGGCTATACTTACCTTCAGATGGGAAGGGAAAAAGAGGCAGAAAAAGCTTTGAGGCGAAGTTTAATTTTAAACCCGAATTTTTGTCTGGCATACTGCAATCTGGGGGAGCTCAGGAGCAGGCAAAAGCGGGGTCAGGAGGCAGAGAAAAATTATAAAAAGGCTCTTCAATTGTGTCCGGACCTGGCACGGGCTCATCGCCTGCTCGGGCTGGAATATAACCGTCAGGGAAAAATTTCCCTTGCCTGTCAGGAATTTGAGCTTGCCAAAAAATATGCTCCAGAAGAAAGCGAGGAGGCTAAACTTGCTCAGCAGTATTTTAAGCTTCTTAACTGCATACCTCTTGAAAAATCAGAGGAGAAATGAGCGAATCTTTTGGAGAATACCTTCGTCGGGAGCGGGAGCTGAGAGAGATTTCCCTGGAGGAAGTCAGTGCCCGGACCAAAATAAAAAAGTCTTTTTTAACTGCACTGGAAAATGACCGTCTGGAGCAACTTCCGGGCGAGGCGTTTATTCGGGGGTTTATTCGGGCTTATGCTCAGGAAATTGGCTTGGACCCCAATCAAACTCTGCTCCGGTTTGAGGAATTTTTAAAATCACGCAACGAGCTGGAAACAGAAGCTCCTCAAAATTTTTCTTTTCCCAAATGGCTTCTGGGGGTTGCTGGAATGATTATCTTTCTGGCTCTGGCGCTGGCATTTTTCCCAAGACCAGAGCAAATGGCTGATTTTCAGGAATCCAAAGCCATCAATTCCACCCAAAAAATAGAAACCAATTCCCTGCAAGCAAATTTACTCCCGGACAAAAGCCCAGAAACATCTCCTTTCCGCTCACCTTATAAAATTACCATTCAGGCAAATGAACTCTGCTGGCTTTTGGCAACGATAGATGAAAGTAAAAGCAGAGAAGCAACTCTTTATCCGGGAGAAAGTCTGGAGCTGGAAGCAGATGAGAAAATCAGTCTTTTGATAGGCAATGCCGGGGGAGCAGAAATTTATGTTAATGGCAAAAAGCTTAAACCAATAGGTGAGCACTGGCAGGCGGTAAGGTTGATTATTCCCCAGGAGCTGGAAAAATATCTGGAAAAAAATATTGCCCAGCAGGAAAAAGAAGAGTAGTTGATAAAACTTCTTTCGGTTCCATTTCCCGGAGGAGAAAGAAAAAAAGAATTTTTACGCTTTATTTGAGTTTTAAAATAAATTTGCTTTTTCCGGCAAAAAGCTTTTCCAGCTCTGTTTTCTCCCGGGCAAATTCCTTTTTACCTAAAAGGGCTTTGGTATATTTTTTCCCCAGCTCCACCCCGGGTTGGTCAAAAGGATTTACCTGAAAAAGCCTGCCCGCAACCACTGTGACCAGCTCAAAGAAATAAAAAAGAGCTCCGAGATGATAGGCATCCAGCTTGGGAATAGTAATGGTCAGATTGGGCACCTGATTTTTTGCCAGACTGCTTGCGGTGGCAATTTGTTCAGTGTTAATCAGTTCTGAAAAGCTGTGCCCGCTGAGCCATTCCAGGGCTTCCAGCCCGGATTCTGGCTTTGGAATTTTAATCTGCCGAGAAAAATTTTCTATTCGGAGAAAGACAATTAATTTATCTTGGGCACCTTCCAGATAGAGCTGGAGCTGGCTGTGCTGGTCTGTGGCTCCCAGTGCCCGAATCGGGGTGGAGCCTGCCCGGACTTCCTTTCCCAGAAGAGAATATCTTTTTCCCAGGCTCTCTGCCCAGAGCTGGGCGAACCATTCGGAAAAATCTGCCAGCAGGCTGGAATAGGGCATTAAAACCAGATTTTTAAAGCCTTCCCGGGCATATTTCCAGAAAATCCCGGCAAGAAGATAAGCCGGAGCCGGGTTCTGAGAAAAAATTATCCGCTCAGTATCCTGTGCTCCCTGAAGCAGTTTTTTTATTTCAATTCCCAAAAGGACACCGGGAGCCAGTCCTACTGGACTCAGCACTGAAAACCTTCCTCCCAGCTCTGGCGGGATTTCTAAGCTTGTCAGCTGGTGCCTGCGGGCAAATTCCCGAAAAGCCCCTTTTTCCGGGTCAGTAATGATAATCAGCGACTTTTTCCAATCCTTTTTATAACGGCTTTTGAGTTTTTTCACCAGATATAAAAGCTGGGCAGAAGTTTCTGCGGTGGTGCCGGATTTGCTGATGGCAAAAAATAGGCTCGGCTCCGAAAGGGTAATCTGGAAAATTTTCTCCAGCCAGTCCGGGTCAATATTGTCGCAGACAAAAAGCTTGGGAGAAAAGGAGCCGGGGAAAAAGGCTTCGGGCTTAAGTGCTTTTGCTAGGGCTCTGGCTCCCAGGGCTGAGCCTCCAATTCCCAATATCACCAGATTTTTGAACTTCCCGGAATAAATTTTTTTTAGCTCCAGGCAGGCTTTCAAAAGAGAGCGGTTATAAATTACCTGGCTAAATCCGAGCTCTCCTTTTTGTTTTTTTACTTCCCCAAAAGCTTTTTTTGCTTTCTGCTTAATTTCTGCCAGTTCTTTTTGGTTAAATCCGTTTTTTCCGATGCTCCTTGAGCTGAGAAATCTGAAATCAATCTCCAGCATCTCTGCCTCCTTGAAAATTTTAAAGAGAATTTGTTTGTTTGCATTTTAGCCCATCTTCTCTTAATTTTAAATAGAAAATGAGCCAGCCGGTTTTAGAAGTAAGGGGACTTTGCAAGCGATTTGGTGAAATCACCGCGGTAGATGAACTCAATCTCACTATTCATCCTGGGGATGTTTATGGTTTTATTGGTCCTAATGGTGCAGGAAAGACCACCACGATTCGGATGATTCTGGGCTTGATTCATTCAGATGCTGGTGAGGTAAAGATTTTTGGCTATGACCTAAAGCGGGATTATCGTCGGGCACTTTCTGAGATAGGGGCATTGGTGGAATCTCCGGCGTTTTATCCTTTTTTATCCGGGTATCGGAATCTTCGTTTATTTGGGGATTTATCTCAGCGGGTGAGTCGGGAGCGGATATATCAGGTTCTGGAGCTGGTGGGTCTTTCCCGGCGGGCACATCATCGGGTTCGGGGGTATTCTCAGGGGATGAGGCAGAGGCTGGGAATAGCCCTGGCACTTTTGCACCAGCCTAAATTATTGATTCTGGATGAGCCGACCAATGGCTTGGACCCGCAGGGCATCCGGGAGGTGAGGAATTTAATTCGGAGAATTTCTCAGGAAGAGAAAATCACGATTTTTCTTTCCAGCCATCTTTTAGGGGAGATGGAAAAGCTCTGCAATCGGGTGGGAATTATTTATCGGGGAAGGTTGATCGCAGAGGGGGATGTTGATGAGCTTTTAGGCAAGGAGCAGGATTTTGTGGAGATTCAGGTAGAAAATACCGAATCTGCCCAGAGATTTTTAAAGGAAAAATTTGCTGGACTTAATCCGGAGATAAAAAAGGCGGGCTGGCTGGAATTTAAAAAAGAGAATTGGGGTCTGGCAGAGATAAATCAGGCTCTGGTTCAGGCGGGCTTTAAGGTATTTTCTATTTATCCTCACCGCAGGACTCTGGAGGATTTATTTGTGGAGCTAACCGGGGAGTCAGCAGATGTCTATTGAAAAACATATTTCTCAGGGGGAATTTTCCGGATTCTCTCTAAAGCGATTTTTGCTTCTGGTTCGCACCGAGCTGATAAAATTATTCAGCTTCTGGCTGATTCAGGGAGGATATGTGGCACTTTTGGGCATTGCCCTGATTGCTTCATATCTGGTTTATCATATAGAGCAGGCGGTTAAGCTTGCTTCTGGTTCAGGTTATGCCTTTACCATTGGGCTTCTGCTTCGGGGAGCGGACATCGGTGCTTCGATTTTGTTCTTGATGATGTGCGTGATTTTTTCTATTGAAATGAATTATGGCACCTTAAAAAATATCCTCACCCGCTCAGTGACCAGAACTGAGATGATGCTGGCAAAATATCTTACCGCCTGGATTATGATTATTCTTGCTATTGGGATTTTTCTCGCGGTGGGCTTGGGAATGGGGGCTCATTACTATGGTCTGGGAGATTTGACCGAAGATGGATATTTGCTTTTTTCCAGATGGGTGATGTTTAAAGAGCTTGCCATTGCCCTTCTTTTTTTAATGATTCCCCTGATTGCCATTTCCAGCCTGGCGATGTTTATCAGCAGTTTTTCCAGCACAATGGGTGGGGCAATGATTTTCGGGCTGATTGCCTATCTCTTTTTTGACCTGCTGGGAATTATCCCGAATAATCTGGGGATAAAAATCGGCGGGCATTTTCTTCCTTATTCTACTTTTGGTTTTCCTACCCAGCGATTTGTTCCTTTATATATCCTGGATGACCTTCCCGCAGGAATTCCGATTCAGAGCTGGTGGGTCTGGGATATTCAAAAAATGGTGATTATCTGCGGGATTTATTTTATTATCTTTTTTAGTCTCTCTCTGCTGGTAATTAAAAAGAGGGATTTTATGGTATGAGAGGGGAAAAAATTTTCTGGATAATTATGCTGGGGATTTTTATTACTTTTTCCGCAAAGGCAGGGCAGGAATATCAGCTCAGTCTTTTAAAAATCCCCGGCACCGCCCGGGACCGGCTTATTTGCGACCTGAATGGCGATAATCTGAAAGACCTGGTGGTTGTTTATACCAGGGCAGCTGAGGAAAAAAAGAGTCATCTGGCAATTTTTTATCAAAAGCCGGATTTAACCTTTCCCACTCAACAAAACCAGGACCTGGTTCTGAGCAGGAATATCCGCACTATTGATTGTGGAGAAGTGGCTCCGGAGAAAGGCAGAGAGCTGGTAGTTTTTA
>CAZKMM010000012.1:0-8298 GCA_964553915.1 uncultured bacterium | reverse complement strand
ACTATTGATTGTGGAGAAGTGGCTCCGGAGAAAGGCAGAGAGCTGGTAGTTTTTAGAGATGATGGGGTTTTTTATTTTGAGAAAACCGGGAGTGGAAAGCTTCGGGCTTTGATTAATACCCTCACCATTTTTAATTCTGCTGAATATAATTTTCCACATCATCATAAATTTTTGTGGGATTTTGATGGTGATGGAATTGATGAAATTATTATGCCGGAAATAACCGGTCCCAGGATTTTCAAACAGGAGGGATATTCCGGATATAAGCTTCTTCAGGAAATTGCTCTTCCGGCCCGGCTTAAATATAAAATCGGGAGCTGGGGAGATATTACTGTTACTGATGACATCAATCAATTTCTTCGCTTCCGCACCTATTTGCAGAGAACCTCTGCTACCTACACGGTGCCAGATTTATTTGTGGAGGATTTTAATGGAGATAAAAAGCCGGATTTAATCGGGATTTTAGGGAATAATCTCTGGGTATTCTGTCAGGAAGACGGAAGGTTGAGCGAGAAGCCCTGCCTTGATTTCCATCGCTCGGTTTTAACTCAACAGGAGAAAAAGCTCGGCTTTATCATTGAGATGCTCACCTTCGCAGACCTGAACGGAGACGGACTTGGGGATATTATTAAGGTCAAATATGGCTCTCTTGAGCAAAGAGTAAATATTCAATATATGATTTTTTATGCCCGCCCGGGCTTGAAGTATCCAGATAAACCGGACCAGAAGCTCAGCTCCAGTGGCTTTCGGGCGGATTTTGGAGTGTATGATTTAAATCAGGACGGGAAAAAGGATATTGCAATTCCTTATTTTCATTTTGCCCCGGCACAGGCTTTTAAGGTTCTAACTGATAATGCGATAAAAATTCAGTTCCGGATTTATCTGATGGGAGAAAATGGCAGATACACCCAGGATCCGGATAAAGAATTCGCCCGACCGGACCGAAGAGAGCTTTTGGTGTATCGGATAAATATTCTGGGAATGATTATGGACCCGGAGGCTTTAATCAAGGGCGAGATAAATCCCTTAATCCATTTTGGAGCTGATGTTAATGGCGATGGCTATCCGGACCTGGTTGCGGACAGCGGAGCAGATACTCTGAATATTTATTATGGCAATAAGCAGGTGAACTTCTCTCCTACCCCGGACCAGAGCTTTGGGTTTGAGTCCAGCTGGGCATTTGATTTTGCTGACCTCAATAATGACGGAAAAGACGACCTGGTGGCATATTATGAAAGCGAGGAGCGGGTTAAGGAAAAGAAAAAAGCAATGGAAGAGATGCGGGCTCAGGCTTCCCGGCAGGCGAGCCAGAGCGGGTTGAGTGAAGAGGAGGAACTGCTCAAGATTATCCAGGCAAGAGAAGAGACCCGGATCCGGGTTTTAATCTGGAAGTGAGCGGGTTATAAGATTTTTAAAAGATAATCTTCCAGGGCTTTTACTTCGTCTGCTTCTTGGAGTTTTTCTGCACTTTCCTGGGCTTTTTGGGTCTGGGGAATTCCTAAAAAGCCCGGCTCCACCTGATATGCTACATCTTTATAAAGCACAGAATCCATATAAATATCTGCCTTGGCTTTTTTCAAATCCTGCTCAGTAAAAATTTTTCCTACCAGATTATAAGGGTCTTTTTCTCCTTCTGCCAGGTAAAGAAATTTATATGCCGGGATGAGTTTAAAAGTCTGCTTTTCCTGGGAGTGAATAATTAAGGTATCTCCGTCCAGCTCTGCTTTTCCCTGCTCAAAAATCGCATCCAGAACCTGCTGAGAGATAAAAATTTTTTTTTCTTTGCTCATAGAAAGATTTTAGCCAATTTCCCTTTTTTCTGTCAAGAGAAAAGGAGCGGTAGATTTTGGCATTGAGTTTGCTAGAAAAATAAAGGAAAATAATTTTGAGGAACTTTTCGGGAAGATGGCAGTCAGAAGAAAAGGAAAGAGGAAAAAAGCGGTAATATCTGACCCGGACCAGAAGCTGATTAAGAGATTTTTAAAAGGAGAAGAAGGGGCATTTAATCAGCTGGTATTAAATTATCAGAATCGGGTATATGGTTTATGTTATCAGCTTTTGGGCAGTTTAGATGAGGCGGAGGAAGTAGCACAGGAGGTTTTTTTGACTGTATATCGTTCTTTGAAGAATTTTCGGGGAGAGAGTCGGTTTTCCACCTGGCTTTATCGGGTGACAGTTAATCATTGCAAGAATCGGATGAAATATCTGGGACGGAGAGGATATTATCAGAGTGATTCACTGGAAGAGCCGGTGGAGACAGAAAAGGGAGAGATAAGCCGTCAGCTGGAAGATGAGGCTCAGGACCCGCTGGAGCATCTGGAACAAAAAGAAATTCAGATTCTGGTTCGGAAAAAAATTATGGATTTAGACGAAGACCATCGGGTGGTGATATTACTCAGGGATATGGAAGGGCTTAGTTATCAGGAGATTGCCCGGGTGCTGGATTTAAAAGAAGGCACGGTTAAATCTAGAATTCACCGGGCAAGGGCAGAATTAAAAACCCTTCTGGAAAAGGAGCTGGGGAAATGAAAAAGGATTGTCAGGAGTTTCAGCAGGAGTTAAGTGCTTATCTGGATGACCAGCTTGCTCCGAAAATAAAGAGCGAACTGGAAGCTCATTTAAGACTTTGTCCTTCCTGTCAGCAGGAGCTGGAGCTTTTCAGAGCCGCGGTTCAGGCGGTGCAGACTCTTCCCACTCCCCAGGCTCCGCAGGATTTTTTAATTAAGCTGAGAAGGAGAATAGAAGAGCAGGCAGAATATCAACCAGTATCTTTCTGGAACCGCATCACCACAAAACTGGTGGCTCATCCTTCTTTCCTGGCAATAACAATGGTTATGCTTTTTATTGGTGCTTTTTTCCTGGGAAGGTTCAGTCCCCAGTTCAATTTTAAACCGGTATCTCATGAGCTGGAACCGGCTTTTGCCTGGAAAGGAACCGCGGTAAATTATGGCTGGGAGCAGGTTTCTGTTCCCCAACCAGAGGGAGCATCACCGGTAATGGCAGTGAGTTATTCTGCCCTGGGAAGCCCGGAGCAAAAAGCTCACAGGGAAAGGTTTTTTCTCCAGACTCCTACCCAGTTGATTATTACTTTAATTAATCAAGACCAGAGTTTTAAAGAAGCAGAGGTTTATCCTATCAGTCAGGGGGCAGTAATAATTACAAAAGAGAAGGTTCTCAGGGTGACTATCTCCAATCCGGATTTCCTGAAAGCTCTGAAGCAGATAGCTCAAACCGGGCTCCTCCCCACTTCCCTCTCTGAAGCAAAGGAAAAGTTTTCTTTAAAGATAGAGGAGCTTCCCAATCCTTTAAAGCCCCTTCCTTAAAGAGAGATTTTTTTGGTTTGACTGGCAGGGGTTTGCTTTTATAATCTTTTGAAATGGCAATCTTGATTGTCGGCTCGGTAGCTCTTGATACTATAGAAACTCCTTTAGGTAAGGTAATAGAGGTTTTAGGCGGAGCCGCGGTTTATTCTGCGGTCTCTGCCAGTTTTTTTGCTCCGGTAAAGCTGATTGGAGTGGTGGGAGAGGATTTCCCGGAAGAATATTTAAAAATCCTCTCAGAGAGAAATATTGACCTTACCGGACTGGTTCGGCTTCCGGGCAAAACCTTTCGCTGGGAAGGAAAATATCTTGAGGATATGAATCAGCGACAGACCATCCGAACCGAGCTTAATGTTTTTGAGCAGTTTAAACCGGAACTAAAAGAGGACCATAAAAGCCTGAGCTATGTTTTTTTAGCCAATATTCATCCGGAGCTTCAGCTGGAGGTTTTAGAGCAAGTAGAAGAGCCAGAGCTGGTGGTGTGCGATACAATGAATCTCTGGATAAATACCGCAAGGGAGAAACTGGAGGAGGTGCTTTCTCAGGTGGATATTCTTCTGCTCAATGATGAGGAGGCACGGCTTTTGACCAGAGAATATCAACTGGCACGGGCAGGAAGAAAACTGCTGGAGCGAGGTTTAAAGGCGGTGGTTATCAAAAGAGGGGAACACGGAGCCACGATTCATACTCGGGAGGGGATATTTTTTGCCCCGGCATATCCTCTGGAGATAGTTAAAGACCCAACCGGGGCTGGAGACAGCTTTGCCGGAGGATTCATCGGCTATTTATGGCAGGAGGGCAGGTCAGATTTTTCCGAGCTGAAAAAAGCCGGGATTTATGGTAGTGTGGTGGCAAGTTTTACTGTGGAGGAATTTGGCTTAAAAAGGCTCTTAGAGGTGAGCAAAGAAGATATTGAGCAGAGATTCAGGGAGTTTAAAGAGCTGGTTTCTTTTTAAGGGAGAGAATGCTTCCCAAAGAAAGAGTTAAAGCTACCATTCGGCTGGAGAAAACCGATAAGGTTCCAGTTGCTCCGCAAGTCACGGACCATTCCGCAAAGGTTCTGGGCGTGCCCTTGGGAGATGCTTTTAATGACCCGGAAATTGCCTGCCAGTCAATTTTAAAATGCTATGAGGTATATCCCGGGGTGGATATGAGCTTTGGCGGAGCTTTAGGGTATGTTTATCTGGCACCATTTCCGGATGGTCATTCCGCCTGGTTCTTCCAGTGGGACCTGCCCAAGCCCGGGGAAGATAAAGTTCCCCAGATGATAGAAAAAGAAATTATCTCGGGCGAGCAGTATGAGCTTTTAATGGAAAAAGGCTTTCTTTATTTTATCCGTCCGGAGCATCCGGACTTAAACCAGTTTCTTCAAATGATGATTAAGATGGCAAGTGCAATGAAGCCCGCTTTTGATAAAGCGGAGGAGCTGGGGCTTTTTAATTATGCTCTGAGTTTAATTAATATCCCAACCGACCTGCTTCCTAATTTGCGGGGCTTAAATGGATATTTGATGGATTTTTATGACCGACCGGAAAAAATCAAAGAAGTGTGCGACTGGCTGGTGGATGATTTAATTGCTCTGGGCATCCAGATAGCCGAGCAGTTAGCATCTGCCAGCGGAGATGATTCCAAAACCATCCTTCTTGGTGCCAATCGTGCCAGCGCCAGTTATATCTCTCCCAAGATGTTTGAGGAATTTGCCTGGTCTTATTTTTACAAAGAGGTGATGGCAATTATAGATGCAGGGTTTACCCCGGTAATTCATCTGGATGGAAACTGGACGCCAATGGCAAAATATTTTCGGGAATTTCCCCGGGGGAAATGTCTGTTTCATTTAGATGACCAGAACGATATTTTTGAATGGAAGCGGGTTTTGGGGGACCGTTCCGCTTTAATGGGCAATGTTCCTGCCTCACTTTTAACTTATGGCACTCCGGAGCAGGTGGAAAAGCATTGCAAGGAGCTGATTGAAAGGGTAGGGGAAGGAGGAGGATTTATCCTTGCCAATGCCTGTGTGTTGCCTTACGATGCTAAAATAGAAAATGTTCAGGCGATGATTAGAGCCAGTGAAAAATATGGAGCATATTAAAATGAGCAAAAGAGAAGAGCTGATTGAGGAGCTTAAGAAAATCAGTTTTTACTGGAAGGAGCTGAGTGAGGGGAAGAGTGAGGAGGAGCTGGAGAAGATTATTCAGGAGCTAAAAGCCGTCAGGCGGGCAATTAAAAATATCTTTAATTATAAAATTATGGGAGAGGTGGATTAAGGAATGGCAGGATACATTGAAAATGTTCTGGATGCAATTGGCAACACCCCGCTTCTTCGTCTGGCTCGTCTTACCAGCTATCAGGTTTTTGCCAAATTAGAGTTATTAAATCCGGGAGGAAGTATCAAAGACCGGGTAGCAAAGTATATGATTGAGAAGGCAGAGGAGCGGGGAGAGCTCAAACCAGGAATGACCATTGTCGAAGCCAGCTCCGGAAATACCGGAATTGGTCTGGTTCTGGTCGGGGTGCAGAAAGGGTATCGGGTAGTCATTGTTATGCCGGAGAATATGAGTGAGGAGCGGAAGAAGATTATCCGGGCACTGGGCGGAGAGATGATTTTAAGCCCGGCAGAGAAGTCCTTAGAAGGGGCACTGGAGATTGCTTATACCTTAAAGGAAGAAGACCCGGAGGTGTATATTCCTCATCAGTTTGAAAATCCGCTCAATCCGGAATGTCATTACCTGACCACTGCTCCGGAAATCTGGGAGCAGAGCGGGGGTGAGATAGATGCCTTTGTTGCCGGGGTAGGTTCAGGCGGAACCCTGGGCGGAGTGGGGAAATTTTTAAAGGAAAAGAATCCTGAGATTTTAGTGGTGGCGGTGGAGCCGGAAAATGCCGCGGCTCTCTTAGGCAAGGAGCCCGGGCTTCATCAAATTCAGGGAATCGGCGATGGATTTGTTCCCAGCGTGCTGGATACCTCTCTGATTGACCGGGTGATTACTGTGAGCGATGAAGATGCCATCAATATGGCAAGAAAACTGGCACGGCTGGAAGGTGTGCTCTGTGGAACCAGCTCTGGTGCCAATGTCTGGGCGAGCATTAAACTGGCAGAGGAGCTGGGAGATAAAAAGAAAATTGTCACGGTGATTCCAGACCGGGCAGAAAGGTATTTTTCCACCTCTTTGATTTGAGAAGAGATTTTTTAGCCGAAGAAAAAGGAGGGGCGAGATGAAAAAAACCATCTTAGGGGTAATAATTCTTTTTTTCTTTTCTGGCTGTCTGGGGGAATTTTACCAGTATAAAAAGCAACCCAGCTTGCCCAAACGCTCTGGAGAGCTAGCCTTACCCGGATTAAAAGGAAAGGTTGAGGTTTATTTTGATGAATACGGGGTGCCTCATATTTTTGCAGATAATGAGCCTGATTTGTTCTTTGCGGTGGGATATATCCAGGCACAGGACCGGCTTTTTGAGATGGTTCTTCTTCGGGCAATGGCAGAAGGAAGGATGGCAGAGCTTTTAGGAGACCTTCGGCTTCCCATCAATATGGGAGGGATTAGCCTTAAAACCGTTCAATATGATACCCACCAGCGGATTTATGGCTTGAAATATCTGGGAGAGATTGGGGAGGAGATTGGAAAGCGTTATCTTCCTCAGGTATATAATCAGGCAAAAGCTTATGTTGATGGAATAAATACTTATATCCGGCTTCATCAGGATTCTCTGCCGGTGGAATTTAGGGTTTTAAATTATCAGCCGGAGGAATTTCGGGTAGCAGATGTTTTGAGTCTGGGCTTGTTTATCGGCTCCTGGCTCAGTGCCAATCAGGGAGAGGAGCTTTTAAGATATGCAATTATGAAAAAATATGGCTGGGAGATGACCTGGAAACTGGTCCCCTGGCATCCGGATATGGGACCAACCATTGTTCCCAAACAGCTTTTGAAAAATCGGCTGGCTCAGCCAGTTAAAGATATTCTAAAAGATACTCCCCGCCCCGAGGAGCTTGATTTACCAGCAGAGGTGGCGCTCCTGCTTGATAAATATCAACTGGCAATGCGCCAGCTCAGCCCCACCTATGCTCCGCTTGCTTCCAATAACTGGGCAGTGTCTGGTAAGCTGACTAAAAATGGCAGTGCGATTCTCTGCAATGACCCTCACCTGGTCCATATTGAGCCCTCCCTGTTTTATTTAATGCATATTAAGGGGGCCGGGTTTGATGCTTATGGGGTGGCGTTTCCGGGTGCTCCTTATATTGTTCTCGGTCATACCCGAAAGCTTGCCTGGGCCGCCACTACCAGCCGGGCAGATGCAGAGGATTTATTCATTGAAAAGCTCAATCCCAAAAATCCCGAGCAATATCTTTATAAAGGAAAATGGCGAAATTTTGTCCAGCGGGAAGAAATAATAAAAATCCGGGTCGGTTTAACCAACAAATATCGCAAGAAAAAAATTAAAATTCGCCAGAGCATTCACGGTCCGATTATCAATCCGGTTTTGGACTCGCTTCCCAAAGATACTCCACCAATTGCCTATCGCTGGACTGGCTGGGATTTTACCCGGGATTTAAAGGTTTTTGAGCTGTTAGTGGAAAGTTCTTCAAAAGAGGAATTTTTGAAAAAATTTGACCAGTATCTCAAGGAGCATCCGGCTAAGCTTCTCAATATTGCCCTAATGTATAATCATTTAATGAAAGGCTCCAGTATTGAGGATTTTAAAAAGGCAATGGAATACATTATTGTTCCCAACCAGAACTGGGTAGGAGCAGATGCGGATGGGCATATTATTTACCTTCCCGGCGGGCTGGTTCCGATTCGGAAGAAAGGACGGGGACTAACTCCGGTTCCCGGCTGGAGTGGGGAATATGACTGGCTCGGCTTTATCCCCTTATTTGAACTTCCTTATATGATTGACCCGGAGCGGGGATATATTGCCACTGCTAATAATGAAGTGGTGGATATAGAATGGTATCCTTACACCTTTGGCTCCAACTATGCTC
>CAZKMM010000011.1:0-33227 GCA_964553915.1 uncultured bacterium | reverse complement strand
CATACCCCATTTGGGGAGGAGGTCTCTGCTACCTCCTATGTGGGATTATCAATAAGTTGTGAAAGTTCAGAATAATTTTCTCAATGCATCAGGAGACTGAGCTGGCAAGTCCCACGCTGGCAGAAGTATATTACCAGCAGGGAGAGATAGAAGAGGCAATTTTAACCTTGGAGAAATTTTTAGCAAAAAATCCTCACCAGCTGAAAGTAAAGGAGAGATTAAAGGAGCTGGAAAGGGAGCTTTTTCAAACCAGCTCTCCGGAAAAGAGGCAGGAGAAAATTCAGATTTTAACCAGAATGCTGGAGAGAATTAAAAAGGAGCCGGCTAGATGATTTTTGAAGAAATTGCCCAGAAAATTGTAGAAGAGGTTTTCGGGGCAGTGGGCTTGGCAATAATGGGAAGAGACGGCATCCCTCTCACCATCTATTTAAAAGAGGGGGCGGAGCTGGATATGGAGACGCTCGGAGTGGAATATGCTAATCTTCTGGCTCAGCTCTCTCAGGCTCTGGAAAAGTTCGGCTCCGGAAACCTTGAGGAGTTCAGCCTTCTTACCGACCGATTCCTGGTGGTGATTCGCAATATCACCCCGGATTATTTTATCTGTTTAATCCTCTCCCCGGATGGTAATTTCGGTAAAGCCCGATACCTGCTTCGGGTGAATCTCCCCCGACTTCGGGAAGAACTTTAAAGAAGAATGAAAATCCTGGTCTTAAATGGTCCCAATCTTAACCTGCTCGGTGCCCGCCAGCCTGAGCTTTATGGAGCGGTTTCTTTAAAAGAAATTGAAGAGAGCCTGAAACAGCTCGCCAGTAAGCTCGGGGTGGAGCTGGAATTCTTTCAGTCCAATTCTGAAGGCGAGCTGGTGGATAAAATTCAATCTGCTTTTGGGAGCTGTCAGGGGATTTTAATCAATGCAGGTGCTTATACTCATACCAGTATCGCGATCAGAGATGCCCTTCTGGCAGTAAAAATTCCCTTTGTGGAAGTTCATCTTTCCAATATTTTTTCCCGGGAGCAATTTCGCCATCATTCCTACCTCTCTGACATTGCTCTGGGAGTGGTTTGTGGGTTCGGAGCAAACAGTTATCTTCTGGGCTTAGAGGCTCTGGTGGAGTATTTAAAGGAGCAGTCCGAGAAAAGTTGAGCAGAAAAGTTTTTGACCAGCTCAAGCAGGTTCTGGAAGAAAAATCCCTTGATGCCCTTCTGGTCACCAATCTGGCAGATGTCTGGTATTTAACCGGGTTTCGGGGAAGTGAAGGGACGGTTATTTTTAGCCCGAAGGCTCGCTGGTTTTTAACTGATTCTCGCTATCAGGAACAGAGCAAGAAGGAGGTTCAGGGTTTTTCTCGCAGGATTTTTCGGGAGAAAATACCAGCCATAGCAGAGATTTTGTCTCGGCTGAAAGTTAAGAGGCTGGGTCTGGATTCTGGCTCGGTCACTTATCAATTTTATCGGGATTTGCGTGGTTCTTTAAAAGGGGTGAGATTTGTCTGGCTCAGAGGGATTTTTCTGGAGCTGAGGGCAAGAAAGAGCCCGGAGGAGATAAAGAGAATAAAAAAGGCGGTAAGAATCGCGGAACAGGCTCTGGAGCGGGCTCTGGTTCATTTTCGGGCAGGAGCTAGCGAGCTGGATTTTGCCGGTGAGCTTGAATATCAGATGAGGAAAGCCGGCTCTGGCTTTTTCCCTTTTGAAACCATTGTTGCCAGCGGTCCCCGGGCTTCTCTTCCTCATGCCAAAGCCACTAAAAAGAAAATCAAAAAAGGCGAGCTGGTGGTAATAGATTTTGGTGCCAGTTATGATGGCTATTTTTCGGACCTGACCGTGACTGTCTCTGCGGGTGAGCCGGGCAGGAAAGCCCGGGAGATTTATCAGATTATTTCTCGGGCTCAAAAAGAGGCGATTTCCGCAATATCTCCCGGGGTTCCTGCAAAAGAGGTAGATGCCCGGGCAAGAAATTACATTAAAAGCAAAGGCTATGGCAGATATTTCTCGCACGGGCTCGGGCACGGCTTGGGCTTGGCAGTGCATGAGCTTCCCAGCATTCATCCCAAAAGCCAGATGACCCTGGAGCCGGGAATGGTCTTTACCATTGAACCGGGGATTTATCTCCCGGGAAAACTCGGGGTGCGAATTGAAGATGATTTGGTTATCTGCAATAATAAAGTCCAGATTCTCAGCCACAGCAATCAGCCCCTTCGGGTGTTTGAATAAGATTCAGAAGGAGGAAATAAAATGTATTCCACTACTGATTTCCGAAAAGGGCTGAAAATAGAATTTAACGGCGAGCCATATATCATCGTGGATTTCCAGCATGTTAAACCGGGTAAGGGCGGAGCGTTCGTCCGCACCCGGCTGAAAAACCTGATCACCGGCAATGTCATTGACCATAACTTCCGCTCCGGGGAAAAAGTTCCGATTCCCGAGCTGGAAGAAAAAGAAATGCAATACCTTTATCGCGAGGGTGAGGAATATTACTTTATGGACACCAGCACCTATGAACAGATTATGCTTACCAGAGAGCAGTTAGGAGATTCTGCTGGATTTTTACAGGAGCAGTGTCTGGTTAAAGTGGTTTATTATAAGGGCAAGCCCATCGGGGTGGAGCTTCCTACCTTTGTTGAGCTTAAAGTGGTGGAGACTGAACCGGGGGTGAAAGGGGATACGGTAAGCGGTGGAAGCAAGAACGCGGTTTTAGAGACCGGTATGCAGGTTCAGGTTCCCCTTTTTATCAATGTCGGGGATGTGATTAAAATTGATACCCGAACCGGTGAATATGTGGAGCGGGTAAAGGGAAGTTGAGTCAGGAGCTGTGCGGGCGAGAGCGCTTACTTCTTCTCCTTAAAAACCAGCCTGCAGACCGAATCGGGTTCGCTCCTTTAATTGACGGATATTTTCTTTCTGGCTTAAAGGAGCGGAAAACCGATATTCAGGTTCTTAAAGAAGCCGGCTGTGAGATTATCAGCCGACATATTCCGGTTTATCAGATAAATCTTGCTGGTTTTTTACCTGCTCCCACCAGAGCGGGAGAAAGCTCGCCAATAAAAATGGAGCTGAGCCAGGAGCAGGGCAGTCTCTGTATTCGTTATTATCTGGGCAAATACCAACTTCGCCAGAGGATTATTTTTAACCAGTATTCTCCTTTTATCCCCTGGGTGGTGGAATACCTTATTAAAAGCCCGGACGACCTCAAAGCCTTCGGGGAAATTTATTCCCAGCTTAAGTTCTTTCCAGATGAAAAAATCTTTCAGGAGCTGGAAAGACAAATCGGCGATGATGGGCTTGCCAGTGCCGATGTTCCCACCAGCCCCTTACAGCTTCTGGTCAATCTTTATGCTGGTTTGGAGACCACAGTTTATCTTCTGGCAGATGCTCCTGAGGTGTATCAGGAGTATCATTCTCAGGTTCATCAAAAAAATCTTGAGCTTTGCCGGCTTCTGACAGAGAGCTCAGCCCGGGTTTTTATTAGTTATGAAAACACTTCTTCCTCTACCACCGGTCCCAGGCTTTTTGAAAAATACGAGCTTCCCTGCCTTAACCAATATAGCCAGATTCTTAAAGCCCGAGGAAAAATTCACCTGATTCATATGTGCGGAAAATTATGGACAATGAGAAATTTGCTGAAGCGGTTGACCGCTGAGGGCTTTTGCGATATTTCACCCCCTCCTCCCGGAGATACAGACCCGGTTTTAGCCAAAAAATTCTTCCCGGAAAAAGTCATCATCGGAGGGATTGACCCCATCAGCCTGGTAGAAGGCAACCCGGAAAAACTGGAGGAGCTGGTTAAAGGCATCATTTTTCGGCTGGAAGCTAAGAGCAATGGTTTTATTCTTGGCTCTGCGGATGCCACGCCCAAAGGCTCTACTCCCCAGACCCTGAAGCTCATCTCTGAGCTGGTAGAAAAATACTCCCACCTGATTGGTTAGCTGAATTTTTTCTTGGTTGAAAATTTGCTTTAAATCTAATAAAATTAGTTTAAACTAAATTCAAGGGAGCAAAATGAAGGAGATCACCGCCAGTTTAGAGGATTATTTAAAGGCGATATATCAGATTTTGCAGGAGCACCCGGTTGCCCGGGTCAAGGAGATTTCTCGCCGGCTTCAGGTGACCAATGCCAGTGTGGTGGGAGCGCTTCGGCATCTCCGGGAGCAGGGGCTGGTTGAGCAGGAGCCTTATGGATATATTCACCTGACCGAACAGGGAGAGAAGATTGCTCGGGAAATCAGCTCCCGGCATCAGGCTTTGAAAGAATTTTTCCAGGAGGTTCTGGAGCTGGGGGAGGAGGTTGCAGATGGTGATGCCTGTCGGACAGAGCATTCTTTGAGTCCTGAGACCATAGAGCGGATTATCATTCTTGGTGAATTTTTTAAAAGCCATCCTTCTGCTCAAAAGGAGCTAAGCAGGAGGTTGGAAAAAGTTAAAAAAACCGGAAAGGATAAAAAATGACTTTAGACCAGGCGCGAGAAGGTGCGGTGGTGGTAGTTAAGAACCTCTTGGGAGGATTTGGGTTTAGAAGAAGGCTGATGGCTTTAGGGATTTATCCGGGAGAGAAGCTCCGGGTAATAAAAAGCGGATTTTTTGGTGGTCCGATTCTGGTAGAGGTTAGAGGCAGTGAGGTTGCCATTGGCAGAGGAGCCGCGAGCAGAGTAGAAGTTGAGCCAGGTTTAGAATAATTACTATCAGGAGAAGAAAAGGACGGGTAAAATTGAATCGCGCTCAGCAGGACCAAAAAAGCTCTTCCCGGGCATATCGGATAGCTCTGGTTGGTCAGCCCAATTGTGGTAAGAGCACTTTTTTCAATGCGGTGGCAGGGTATCGGGCAACCGCAAGCAATTTCCCGGGCACGACTGTAAGCTATACCAAGAGCCTGGTAAGGATAGGAGAGGAAGTTTATGAGCTGATTGACCTTCCTGGAACCTATTCTCTTGAAGGGTCCGAGCCAGCGGAAAAACTCACCCGGGAATGGCTCCTGAACCAGAATTTTGAGCTAGTGGTTAATATTTTAGATGCTTCTCTTTTGGGAAGAAGCCTGGAGCTTACCCTTGAGCTAATGGAGCTGGGCATACCTTTAATTCTCTGCCTGAATATGATGGATGAAGCCAGGCGGAAAGGGGTTGAGATAGATTGCACCGCTCTTTCTGAAATCCTTGGAATTCCGGTGGTTCCCTGCATTGCCACCAAAGGGGAAGGTATTGACCGGGTATTTGAGCAGGCAAAGAAGCTGATTGAAAATCCTCTCCCACCAAAAGAGTTAAAGTTAAGTCAGGATGTGGAAGAGGTATATCAACAGCTAAAGTCTTTTCTGGGAGAAGTGAACAAAAAGCTGGGCTATCCGGAACGGTTTTTCATCTTAAAGCTTCTGGAAAATGACCTGGAAAT
The DNA here is from genome assembly GCA_964553915.1 of uncultured bacterium. Lineage (GTDB taxonomy): Bacteria > RBG-13-61-14 > RBG-13-61-14 > RBG-13-61-14 > DRUE01 > CAZKMM01. Next base: position 27,851 of record CAZKMM010000011.1, on the reverse strand, counting down.
CATAGCTCAGCTGGAGAAAGTTGCTCCGGAAAAAATCTCCCTGATTTACCAGAAGCAAAAATCTTTAGAATCCCGGCACGGAAAAAGTGCTGGCGAGGTGATTTGCTCGGAACGGCACGCCCTTGCCCTGAATATTTTTGAAAAAGTAGCCCGGGTTAAGCCCCGGCAGGGCAGAGACCTTCGGGAGCAGGTGGACTATTGGCTGATGCATAAATATCTGGGATATGTTTTTCTGGGGATAATTCTGTTTCTGCTTTTTGCCTTTGTTTTCTGGATGGGAAAGTTTCTGGAAGAGCCTCTGCTCGGACTCTTTGACCGGCTCCAGGAAATAATGGAGAAGGAGTTAGGCACCGGGCTCTTTTCTTCTTTAATGGTCGGTTTGATTCAGGGAATTGCCGGCGGGGTGGGAATTGTCCTTCCTTATCTGGTGCCTTTCCTTTTCGGCTTGAGTTTTCTGGAAGATATTGGCTATCTGCCCAGAGCAGCTTATTTAATGGATATTTTTATGCACCGAATTGGTCTGCACGGAAAGGCGGTTATTCCTTTTGTGCTCGGCTATGGATGCAGTGTGCCTGCGGTAATGTCCATCCGCACCCTGGAAAATCCCCGGGACCGATTTATTACTGGAATTTTAGTGACAATGATTCCCTGCTCTGCCCGCACCGTGATTATCTTTGCCCTGGTAGCATCTCTGCTCGGACCCGGCTGGGCAGTGTTTATATATCTTTTAAACATCATTGTTATTGCTGGAGTGGGCAGGATGCTTACTCTTTTCCAGCGAAGTCCCATAGAAGGATTGGTTATGGAGGTGCCCAGTTATAAGGTTCCCAGCCCGGTAATGCTTTTAAGAAAAACCTGGTTTCGGCTCAGAGAATTCATTGTGGTTGCCTGGCCAATTTTAATTTTAGGAAGCATTTTTTTAAGCCTTCTGGAGTTTTATCATTTAGATGACCTGATTAACCGGGGCTTAAGCCCGCTGGTGGTTTATCTTCTTGGCTTGCCGGAAAAGGTAGGGATGACTTTAATCTTCGGGATTTTGAGAAAAGAATTGAGCCTGATTATGCTTGCTCAGGCTCTGGGCACCACTGATTTTGCCTCGGTTCTCAGCTCCCTCCAAATCCTGGTTTTTGCGGTTTTTGTGGTTTTTTATGTTCCCTGCCTGGCGACTTTGGCGGTGCTTTATCGGGAGCTGGGCTGGAGGGGAGTGGCTGGAGCTTTTGCCCTTACCTCTGGGGTGGCTTTGTTCATCAGCCTGGCTTGTCGGCTGATATTGGGGCTGGTATTTTAATTATCTTCGTCTTTTTCCGGGTTTTCTTCGGGACTTTTTTCTCTGCGTTCTCCCAGAAGGCTTTTTCTTTTGCTGGCGAGCTTTTCGGATTCCTGCCAGAGAGATTTCTAGAGCAGATTCTAATAGCCCGAGCAGACGGAAGTTTATCTCCCGATGCTCCAGGTTGACTGATTCCACTGCCACCAGAACCTGGTCGCCCAGATGAATTTCAAGCTTCGGTTCTTTAATAAATGCGGTGTAAAGCTCCGGCTGATAATCATATCCTGCCAGTTCCCGAGCCGGAATCAGCCCCTCTACCATCGGCTTTTCTAACTGGACAAAAATTCCCGGCTCCCCGATTCCGGAAACCACTGCCCTAAACTGCTCGCCCAGATATTTGCTCATCAGCCGAACCTGATATACCCGAATTACCTCCCGCTCCGCTTCCTCACTGGTTCTTTCCTGCTCCGAGCAGTGCTCACAGGCGGTTTTCAGGGGCTGGGGAGCTATCTCCTGCCCGGTGGGTAAGATTCCCAGTGCCTGCTTTAAAACCCGATGAACCATCAGGTCCGGATAGCGCCGAATGGGAGAGGTAAAATGGCAATAGCAATTTAAAGCCAGTCCAAAATGTCCCTGATTTTTCGGGCTGTATTTTGCCTGCATCTGTGCCCGGAGAACCAGATAGGAAACCAACCCGGAAATCGGGCGATTTTTTATCCGGCGAAGCAGGTTCTGAAAGTCTCTCGGCTGAATTTGAGCCGGGTCTCTGCCCGGTTTTAGCAAGGGATATCCAAGAGCAGAGAGAAAAATATCCAGCTCCTGGATTTTGTCCGGAGCTGGTGGCTCGTGAATTCGGTAAGGAAAACTCAATCCTTTCTTAGTAAGAAATTCTGCCACTGACTGATTTGCCTGAAGCATAAATTCCTCCACCAGCCGGTGAGAAAAAAGCCGGGTGTGAGGATAAATATCCGCCGGCTCTCCCTCTTCATTTAGCTCTACCTTTGGCTCTGGAATATCCAGGTCTATGGCACCCCGACGAATTCTCCGCTGTGATAAAATTTTTGCCAGAGCCCGAGCCTGACCGAGCATCTCAACCACCGGCTCATATTTCCGGGCAAGCTCTTTATCTCCAGAAAATATTGTTTCAACCTCCTGATAGTTGAGCCGTGCCCAGCTTTTCATCACTGCCGGGTAGAAATCTGTTCGCCTTCGCTTTCCTTTCTGGTCAAAATCCATCTCCACCACCATTGCCAGACGATATTCTCCGGGCTTTAGACTGGCAATTCCGCCGGAGATAGGTTCCGGAAGCATTGGCACTGCCCGGTCCGGAAGATAAACGCTGAAAGAGCGCTGATAGGCTTCATTATCCAGCTCGGTCTCTAGCTTTACATATTCGCTGAGATCCGCGATCGCCACCCAGAGCCGAAAGCCATCCGGTAATTTCTTCACGCAGATGGCATCGTCAAAATCACGGGCATCAACCGGGTCTATGGTGACCAGAGGAATCTGCGAAAGGTCTTTTCGCCCGGGAAAATTTCGGGGATTTACTTTATCGGGAATTTTTTTCAGCTCCCTCTCCACCAAAGGAGAAAATTCCTCAGAGAAGCCATACTGGCGGAGTATAACCTTGCTCTCCAGATAGGGGGTGATTTCTTTTCCGATAATTTCAATAATCTCCGCTTGTGCCTGACCGCGGGAAGTGGGATAGGAGGTTATCTTTGCCCAGACCAAATCCCCGGGCTTAGCCCCCGAGGTTTTATCCGGGGGAATATAAAACCAGTAAAGAATTCGCTCCTGCCTTGGAACCAGATGCCTGCCATTAAAAAATCCTGCCAGCTCCTTGAGCTTGCGCTCCAGAACCCGAACCACCCTCCCTTCTAAAAGTCGCTTTTTTCTCCGGGAGGGACTGAGCTGAACCAGAACTTTATCTCCAGGCAGGGCGGTACCGGTTTTTCCCGGAGGAATGAAAATGTCCCCAGCTCCGCCCTGGTCAGGAACGACAAATCCATAACCCTCAGGATGGATGATAATCCTTCCAGTTAGCTGGCGGGCTTTGGTCCGGGTTTTAACTTTTCTTTTTCCCCGTTTTCCCATTTTTACCAAAACAAATTTAAAATTGAGTTTATTTTTGGTGATATTTTCCTTTCTGTCAAACTGCCCCTGAACGATTTTATTGATAAATCAAGCCTCTTATTCTCCTGCTGATGCTTTCCTGGGCTTTAATGCTTTTATTTTCTTATTTAAATAATTGATAGTTGCAAATTTCATAACTGGTGATTTTAAGGTGATTTTAAAGAGAGATATTGACTATTGCAAAAATCCCTAAAAAGCTGTTTGATTTATAAAGAGATTTTTTTAAACTCACCGAATCCTAAAGTCCTGAAAAGGACTAAAAAGGTAGGTTTAAGGATCAGATGGGGGAAGATGAAAATTAAAAGAAGTTTAAATTTAAATGTCCCAGAGTTCAATCTGGACACACCCGGTCGTACTCTCAGGACTTGTGAAGAGTTATTTTACTGGCAGGGGCTGGAGCTGGCAGTTCCCCGGCGGTTAAATTACCTGGTAGGCGGGCTTTGTTCTTTGGGAGGACTTGCCAGCGGGCTTGACCCCTCAGGTTCTCTTTATGGTCCTGTGGGTGGGATTATAGGTGCGAGTCTGGGATTTGTTCTGGGCTGGCTTTCGGTTGAGGCATTGTTAAGGCTTGGTCTGGGCAGGTTGAGTTTTTCTTATAGTTTGAGGAATTTAATCCGCTCCGGGAGATATTCTCAGGCAGGAGACCTCTGCGCCCGGTTCCGCCGAAAAAGAGAAAGATTATTCAATCAGAAAGAGCGTTTTTGGGGCCGGCTTTTTTACTGGTTGACTCTGGTTTTTGACTGGATAATGGGGCAGTATTATCCGCTGGAAGAAAGGTTTTTAATTTCCATTTTGTATGCTCTGGAGGGGATTTTGCGAGAAGCGGGTGGGGAGCTGGAGCCGGCGGTGGAGCTATATCAGGAATCCCTTCGGCTTTATCCAGCAAATGCCTATTGTTTTTATGCTCTGGTGAGTTTATGGGAGATTCGCCGGGATTTGAAAGTTGAGCGTGGTTTGATTTCCGAGTGTATTACCGCGTTGGAGAAGAGCAGGTCTGCTCTTGCACGGGTGGTTTTGAGCTTATATCAACCCTGGCTGGAAGAGGAGTTAAAATCGCTACCTGCGGAGCCGGAGCTGGATAGGGAGGAGGTGAAAATCAAGCCAGTAGCAAAAGAGGAGAAAAAGGAGCCCGGGCTGGAGTTTTACCAGACCAGTTATTATCTTCGGCTGATAGAGAACCCCGGCGGTCCGGTTCCGGGAGGATTGTTGGAAGTGGAGAATGACGAGCTGACAGTCGTTCGTCTGGCACCGATGCCGTTTCAGCTGGCTCAGTATTTAGCTCAGGCAATGAAAGAGGAGCAGGAAAAGAAGCGTCATCCGGACCAGCAGGGGTGGGTGCCGGTTCAGGAGCTGGTAGAGAAGCTTCCCTGGACTGTGGGCGGAGTGGATGCCAGCAATGTTCATAAGCTGGTTTATAAGCTCCGGCGGGCATTTCGTCAGGCAGGAGTGGATGAGAACCTGATTGAATACAATAATGGCTGTTATCGGCTCTCCACCTCTCCCGCCAGGATTCAGATTGAGCGCTTCCAGCCATAAGTCCTTCAATTTGCCTTTAAATTCTTCCTGATTAAGATAAATTTTAATGTTCTGGCTTAATCTAACAGGCTTGCTTTTATTTTCTTATTTACTGGGAGGGATTCCTTCTGGTTTGTTGCTTTCCCGCCTGAAAAAAATAGAGCTTCGGCGTCTGGGTTCTGGAAATGTTGGTGCTACCAATGTTTACCGGGCGATGGGGCTGGGATGGGCGGTTTTGGTTTTTATTCTAGATGCCTTAAAAGGTGCGGGCGCGGTTTTAGTCGGGCGGTATTTTCTGGGAGAGGAAATATATCCGGGAGTTTGCGGGCTGGCTTCGGTTTTCGGGCATATTTTTTCCCCTTATTTGAGGTTTCGGGGAGGGAAGGGAGTTGCCTGCGGATTTGGAGCAATGCTGGTTTTAGCACCACTTCCTTCTCTGATTTCCTTTGGCATCTGGGCGGTTCTGGTGGGATTAACCAGGGTGGTGAGTCTGGCGAGTTTGGTTGCCACTCTTTCCCTTTTGGCTCTGGTCTGGATATTCACGGGCGAACTCTGGCTTTTGCTGGTAGGTTCTGGGGTGTGCCTTTTGATTTTCTGGGCACATCGGGAGAATCTGGCACGAATTCTTCGTGGAAAAGAGCCAAAAATTCAAAGGATAAAAGATTCCCCGCCAAAAGATTCTGAATAAATTTGCTTTTTTAAATTCCCTGCTTATAATTAACAATGTCAAAAAGCTTTTAAGAGGAGAAAAAATGGGCAGTGTGGTAAAGTGGCGTCGGAGAAAGATTCGTAAGCACAAACTCCGCAAGCGCCGGAAAAGAGACCGGCATAAAGCCAAGAAATAATCCGGGGGACCGCGGGGAATGGTTGACCGGCGCCGGGACTTGCGGGCAGTGGTTCGGCTGGAGGTGGAGCCGGGGAGAGGCAGTTTAAAAAGACCGCCTTTTTTTATCAGCGGAAACATCAGTGCAGGAGGGATGTTTTTAATTACCTCAGACCCCCTGCCAGAAAAAACCAAAATCGCCCTTCAATTTTCCCTGCCTGAGAATAAAGATAAAATTCAGGTTCTGGCAGAGGTGGTCTGGTGTCGGGAAAAGGATGAGCGTCCTGGTCTTCCTCCGGGAATGGGGGTTCAGTTTTTAAAAATCAAAGCCCGGGACCGGAAAAAGATAGAGCGTTTTGTTCAGGAATATTATAAAGAACAGGAGAAGGAAAAAGTCAGCTCTGGGAAATAAGGAGGGGAGAATGAAGATAAGAGCCCCAGCGGTTGCCGGAGCTTTTTATCCTTCAGACCCGGGGGAGCTTCGGCAGATGATTGAGGAGTTTATTGAACCGGGGGCAAAGAAGAGCCCGGCTCTGGGAGTAATGGCTCCCCATGCTGGATATATTTATTCTGGAAAGGGTGCCGGGATAGTTTACAGCCGGGTGGAAATTCCCAAGTATGTGGTGGTATTGGCTCCGAATCATCGGGGAATAGGAGCGGATGTGGCGCTCTGGTCAGAGGGGAAGTGGCTCACGCCTCTGGGGGAGATTCCGGTGGCAGAGGAGCTTTGCGGTTTGATTCTTGAGGAGTGCTCTCTGGTGGAGGAGGACGAGCGGGCGCATCGCTCTGAGCATTCTCTTGAGGTTCAGCTTCCTTTTCTTCAATATTTTCGTCCTGATTTTGAGCTGGTGCCGTTCTGCCTTTTGCGGATGAGCTATCAGGAGTGCGAGGAGCTGGGAAAGGGGCTGGCTCGGGCAATCAAAAAATGGGCAAAGCCGGTTCTGGTGGTTGCCAGCTCGGATATGAGCCATTATATCTCGGCAGAGGAGGCAGAGCGGAAAGATAAGCTGGCACTGGAGCGAATGATTAATCTGGACCCGGAGGGGCTATATCAGGTGGTATATCAGCACAATATTTCAATGTGCGGATTTATTCCGGCTACGGTGATGCTGGTATCTGCGCTGGAGCTGGGAGCCAGCCAGGCAGAGCTGGTGGACTATCGCAATTCCGGGGATGTGACCGGTGATTACCGGGAAGTGGTGGCTTATGCCTCGGTGATGGTGAGGTGATAAGATGGCAAAAAAGAGGAGAGTTGCGGAAGTAAAGAGAAAGACCCGTGAAACCGAGATTTTACTTAAGCTCAACCTGGATGGTCAGGGAAAAGCCAAGATAAACAGTCCGCTGGGATTTTTCAACCATCTTTTAGAAGGCTTTACGGTTCATAGTTTTTTTGACCTGGACTTGAAGGCAAAAGGCGACCTGGAGGTGGATGAGCATCATTTAATAGAAGATTTGGGCTTGGCTCTGGGTGAGGGATTTTCCCGGGCACTGGGGAGCAAGAAGGGCATCAATCGGTTTGGCTGGGCACTGGTTCCAATGGATGAGGCACTGGCTCGGGTGGTGGTGGATATCTCCTCCCGTCCTTATCTGGTTTATCAGGTGAAGATTCCCCGCTCTCGTCGCTGGGAATTCAATGTTAATCTGGTGGAGGATTTTTTCCGGGCATTTGTTAATCAGGCAGGAGTCACCCTTCATATAAAACTGGAATACGGAAAGGATTATCACCACAGCCTGGAAGCAATCTTTAAAGCCTTTGGCAGAGCAGTTTCAAAAGCGGTTTCCCTAAATCCCCGGGTGAAATCCCTTCCTTCAAGTAAGGGAAAGCTTTGATGAAAAAATGATTGTGGTGGTGGATTACGGGATGGGAAATCTTCGCTCTGTGGAAAAAGCCTTTCATAAACTGGGCTGGCAGGCAAAGATTTCCAGCGAGCCTGAGGAGGTAGCAGAGGCAGAGGGGCTGGTTTTGCCCGGGGTGGGGGCTTTCCCGGATTGTATTCGGAATTTAAAGGAGCTGGGCTTGATGGAGCCTCTGCTTGATTTTCTTGGCACGGGCAGACCTTTTCTGGGGATTTGCCTGGGCTATCAGATTTTGTTTACTGAGAGTGAGGAATTTGGCTCCAGCCCGGGTTTGAAGATTTTTCCGGGAAAGGTTCGGCGTTTTTCAGAAAAGATGCCCTCGCCGGAGGGAAAAGATAGATTTCTTAAGGTTCCGCATATGGGCTGGAACCGGGTGGAGATTTTAAAACCTCATCCGGTTCTGGAGGGGATAGAATCCGGCAGTTATTTTTATTTTGTCCATTCCTATTATGTGGAGCCAGAAGATAAGAGTCTGGTTGCCGGTGAGACCGAATACGGGATTCGCTTTGCCTCTGCTGTCTCCCAGGATAATCTTTTTGCCTGCCAGTTCCATCCGGAAAAGAGCCAGAAAAAAGGGCTTAAGCTTCTGGACAATTTTGCCCGACTGGTTTATAAAAAGTAATAGTTAGATGAGATTTAAATTGAGGGCGGGTTTTTGTTTGGGATTGCTGTTTATTTTTCAGTGTGCCCTCACCCGAGAAAAAGAGGTAAAGCCAGAAAAGAACCTGGTTTTACTTCAGCTTCCGCTTCAGCTCGTTTACCAAGATATTTGTCCGGTCTGCGGGAAAAAGATTTTACCCTGTCAGATAGAGCCAGAGGCTGGAGTTGGTTTGGAAAATGCTCTGGAGAAAATTGCTCAAAAATACCGGATAAACCTGATTGAGATTAAACCTTCCTGCCCGGAGAAGGATTTTAATTGTCAATTAAAGGCAGGAAAGGAATGGGCAAAGAGGAATCAGGCGGAATATATTTTAGCGGTGGTGTTATTCTGCTGGCAGGAGCGGAAAGGAACCAGCTTGAGCGTGTCTGAGCCAGCCCGGGTGGGTTTTCATCTTCATTTCTTTTCTTCTGATTCCGGAAAAAGAGTTTTTGAGGGAGAATTTTTAGAGGAGCAGATTCCTTTAAGTGAGAATCTTTTTGAGATAGGTAAATTTATCAAGCGAGGAGGGAGGTGGATTACCGCCCAGGAGCTGGCGGGGGAGGGGCTGGAGAAAATTTTCCAGGATTTTTGTAAATGGAGAGAAGCCAATGCTGGTAATTCCCTCAATTGACCTATATCAGGGCAAGGTGGTTCGGCTTTATCAGGGTCGGTTTGACCGGGAAAAGGATTATCATTTTTCTCCGGAGCAGGTTCTTCGGGAATTTGCCCGCAAGGGTGCCCGGCTGGTGCATATTGTTGATTTGGAGGGGGCGAGAAAAGGGGAGCCGGTTCATAAAGAATTGATTATTCATCTGGCAAAAATTTCTCCCTCTGAGATAGAGGTCGGGGGAGGAATTCGCGCTCCTGAAACTGTGGTGGAATATCTGGAAGCCGGGGTTGGTCGGGTGATACTGGGGACCGTGGCACATAGCCAGCCGGAACTGGTGGAGGAGCTGGTTCGGGAATATCCGGGGCGAATCGTTATCGGGATAGATGCGTTCCGGGGAAGGGTAAGTGTGGCGGGCTGGGAAGAGGAGACTGGCTGGGATTTTATTACTCTGGCAAAGCGGTATGACCGGCAGGGAATTCGGGCAATTATTTACACAGAGATAGAGCGGGATGGCACCCTTAAGGGACCGAATATCTCCGGGGTGGAGGAGCTTTTAAAAGCGGTAAAGGTTCCGGTAATCGCTTCGGGCGGTATTTCCAGCCTTAATGACCTTCTTTTGCTCAAGCCTTACCAGAAATGGGGTCTGGAAGGAGTGATTGTGGGAAAGGCAATCTATGAGGGAAAGATTGATTTAAAAGAGGCGATTAAATTTCTGGAAGATTAACCAACCTCAAACTACAGGGGGGACCTCTAATGAGAAGATGGGGGATATTTTTATTCGGAATAATCTTTAGCTTTTCCCTTCGGGCAGAAGATTTTAAAACTCTGGTCAAAAAAGGAGATGAGTATTTCCAGAGGCGAGACCAGATAGAGAACTGCATCAAAGCCATAAACTTATATGAAAAAGCAACCCGACTTAAGTCAGAAGATAATGAAATCAGGCTCAAGCTCGCTCGTCTTACTCACTGGACTGCCGGGGAGCTGGGCTTGGAGACAATGGATAAAAATCAGCGGGTAGAGATTTTCAAGATTGGAGCCAAAGCCTGTGAGGAGATTCTCGCTCGTGAGCCGAGAAATTCTTATGCTCATTTCTGGCGGATGTGGAATTTAGCAGGCAAGACCATCGCAGAAGGAATTTTCCGGGGTGGATATTCTTTTAAAGAAGCGATTGTTGGGACGATTTTTGCTGGCAATGGAGACCTGGATTATTTTTACGGCGGAATTTATCGCTACTGGGCACGGGTGATATATGAGATACCCGGTCTTTTGGGCAGGTTTTTTCATTTTACTCCCCGGGATTCGGTCTGGTTATATCAGCAGGCTTTGAAGGTGGAGCCAAACTTTTTAATGACCCGCTTCTGGCTGGCAGAAACCTATCTGAAGATGAAGCAGAAGGATAAAGCAATTAAAGAGCTGGAATATATTATGAAAACCCCTTCAGATATCCTTCCCGAAGTAGAGATCGAAAACCGATTTTACCAGGAGCAAGCCCGGAAATTATTGGAGAAACTTCGCTAAATAGCTTTCCGGTTTTATTTTCTGGAATTTTAGGTTAAATTCTTGATTGGAGGATGAGCCCGGAAAAAAGAATAGACTACCGGATTATTACCGAGATAATTGAACCTGGCAGTCGGGTGCTGGATTTAGGTTGCGGGGATGGGGAGCTACTGGAGTTTCTTGCTCAAAGAAAGCAGATTTCCGGACAGGGAATAGAAATAGATGAAGCCAACATTTCCACCTGCATTGCCCGGGGAGTTAATGTGATTCAGGGCGATGTGGACGAAGGCTTGGAAGACTATATGGATTATTCCTTTGATTATGTGATTCTCAACCAGACCCTGCAGGTGGTGAAAAAGCCAGATGTGGTGCTTAAAGAAATGGTTCGGGTGGGGAAAAAAGGAGTGGTGGGCTTTCCTAATTTTGCCCACTGGCAGGTGCGGGCTCAACTTTTTTTTAAAGGGACAATGCCCAAAACCGCTCAGCTTCCTTATGAATGGTATAACACTCCCAATATTCACCTTTTGACCATTAAAGATTTTGAACGCTTCTGCCAGGAGCATAATATAGAGATTCTCCAGCGGTATTTTATTTCAGGAAACCGATTAATTCCCTCCGGGCTTTTTCCTAATTTGTTTGCTGAGATGGCTATTTACCTGATCAAAAGCTCCGACTCTGGCGCTAAATAAAATGGGAAAAATCCGGGCTTTAGCATTAGTCTCTGGTGGGCTGGACAGTGCCCTGGCGGTAAAGCTGGTGCAGGAGCAGGGAGTTGAGGTGGTGGGGATTTTCTTTGTTGACCCATTTTCTAAATATGAGCGGGAATCTGCTCCCAACTCTCCAGCAGGAAAAATTGCCTGCCAGCTCGGAATTGAACTGGTGATTGAGGAGCAGGGAGAGGAATTCCTGGAGATAGTAAAAAAGCCCAGATATGGCTACGGACGCTCTGCCAATCCCTGCATTGATTGCCGGATTCTAAGGCTGAGGAGAGCCGGGAAATTGCTCAGGGAATTATCTGCTCAATTTATCATTACCGGCGAGGTGGTGGGGCAGAGACCAATGAGCCAGAGAAGGGAAATCATCAAGCTGATTGACAAAGAAACCGGGCTGGGAAAAATCATCCTCCGCCCGCTCTCTGCCCGGATTCTTAATCCCACCCTTGCGGAAGAAAAAGGCTGGGTGGACAGAGAAAAACTGCTCGGGCTGATTGGTCGCTCCCGCAAAGTACAGCTTCATCTGGCAAAGAAATATGGTTTGGAGGGGTTTTCCTCTCCTGCAGGTGGCTGTCTTCTTACTGAAAAGGAATTTGGCAGGAAGGTTTTTGATTTAATTCAGCATCAGCCGGATTTTGGGCTGAACGATGTTAAGCTCCTTCGCCTGGGCAGACATTTCCGGCTTTCCCCTCAGGCAAAGCTGGTGGTGGGGAAAAATGACCGGGAGAACAAAAAAATCATTTCTCTGGCACTGCCCGGAGATGTTTTAATTCACACCGATGGAATTCCCGGTCCCACCGGATTGGTGCGAGGAGAAATTACAGAGCAGGATTTAAAACTTGCCCAGAGAATTTTAGCTTATTATGTCCATAAATCTCCTGCTCCACAGGTGCCAATGATTCTGGTGGAAAAAACCGAACAAGGAGAAAAAACCCGCTCCAGCCTGGCTGATAAAATTGACCGACAAATTCTGGAGGAGAAGAGAATCTGATGAGCCAGCTCTGGGAACGATACCAACGCCAGATTATCTTCCCGCCTTTTGGGGAAGAGGGGCAGAGAAAACTTCTCAGTAAAAAGGTGCTTTTAGCCGGATGCGGTGCTCTGGGAAGCGGGATTGCAATCAGTCTGGTTAGAACCGGAATCAAAGAGTTGATTATTGTTGATGGCGACCGGCTGGAGCTTTCCAACCTTCACCGCCAGTTTCTTTATGACGAGCCTGACCTGAAAAGGGATTTAGCCAAATCCATAATTGCCTCGGAAAAGCTCTCTCAAATGAACTCGCAGGTGAAGATTACCCCGGTGCCGGAAAGACTCACCGCTAAAAACATTGAGCAGATAGCCCGGGGAGTGGATTTGATTATGGACGGACTGGATAATCTGGAAACCAGATACCTGCTTAATGATTTTGCGGTTAAAAATAAAATCCCTTATATTTTTGGAGGAGTGGTGGGAGCGAGCGGGATGATGATGAGCATTTTTCCCGGAAAAACCGCGTGCCTGCGCTGTTTGTTTCCTGCTCCTCAGCAGTCTTTAAAAACTCCAGGAACAGCTCAGCTCGGGGTTTTGAACCCGGCTCCGCTTTTGCTCTCTGCTCTGGAGGTGATAGAAGCAATCAAGATTTTTCTTGAGGTGAAAAAGCCGGACTCGGTTTTATTACAATTTGACCTCTGGGAATTAAATTTCACCCAGCAGAAAATCAAGCGTAATCCTAACTGCCTTTGCTGTCAGCAGGGGGTTTTTGAATTTTTATCTGGGAATTGAGCAATAAATTTTCTGGGAGGGAAAGCAGTGAAAGGGACGATGCTGGAAAAAATTTTAAGCTCGCATCTGCTGGTGGGGAAGTTGAAGCCCGGAGAAGAAATTGGCATCAAAATTGACCAGACCCTGCTTCAGGATGCCACGGGCACAATGGCTTGTCTGGAATTTGAAGCAATGGGAAAGGAGCGGGTAGAGACCGAGCTGAGCGTAATTTACATAGACCACAATACCCTCCAGCTCGGCTTTGAAAATATGGACGACCATCTTTTTCTTCAGAGCTGTGCGGAGAAATTCGGGCTTTATTTTTCCCGCCCGGGTAATGGCATCTGCCATCAGGTTCATCTGGAAAGATTTTCTGCTCCGGGTAAAACTCTACTTGGTTCAGATAGTCATACCCCTACAGGGGGTGGAGCCGGGATGCTGGCAATTGGTGCCGGGGGGCTGGATGTGGCGGTGGCAATGGCAGGAGAGGCTTTTTATCTTCCCTGCCCTTCGGTGCTCGGGGTTTATCTTACCGGCAGACTACCTGAGTGGGTAAGTGCTAAAGATGTGATTCTGGAGATTCTCCGCCGGCTTTCAGTCAAAGGCGGGGTGGGGAAGGTGCTGGAATATTTTGGTCCCGGGGTGGAGACGCTCTCGGTTCCCCAGCGTGCCACGATTTGTAATATGGGCACTGAGACCGGGGCAACCAGTTCCATTTTCCCTTCTGATGAAATCACTCGCTCATTTTTGCAAAAGCAGGGCAGGAAGGAGGTGTTTCAGGCTCTTTCTCCAGAGTCAGACGCGGAATATGAACAGATTATAGAGCTTGACCTTTCCCGGCTGGAGCCAATGGTGGCACTTCCGGGCAGTCCGGATCGGGTGGTGGTGGTAAGGGAGGCAGGCGAGGTTGAGGTGGCACAGGTTAACATTGGTTCCTGCACCAACAGTTCTTATCGGGATTTAGCGGTTGTGGCTGAGGTTTTGCGGGGAAAAAGAATTTCTCCTTCTGTGAGCCTGAACATCAATCCTGGCTCCCGCCAGGTTTTAAAAATGCTGGCAGATGAAGGCAGGCTTACCAGCCTGATTGAGGCAGGAGCAAGAATTTTTGAGCCCTCGTGTGATGGCTGTATTGGGATGGGCTCTGCGCCCGCTACCGGGATTAATTCGCTTCGCACCTATAACCGGAATTTTCCTGGCAGAAGCGGAACCAGAGATGACCGGGTATTTTTAGCCAGCCCGGAGACCGCGGTTGCCAGTGCCCTGACCGGTAAGTTAACTGACCCGAGAACTCTGGGAGAATACCCGAAAATCTCTGAGCCAGAAAAATTCTGGATAGATGATTCTATGATTATTCCGCCAGGAAAAGAAGGTGAGAAAATAGAATTGCGAAAGGGACCAAATATAAAATCCTTGCCGGATTTTGATTCCCTTCCCGAGCAGGCAGAGCTGGAGGTTTTAATCAAGCTGGGAGACAATATCAGCACCGATGATATTCTTCCCGGAGGAAGCAAAATTCTCCCTCTTCGGAGCAATCTCCCGGAAATCAGCAAATATGTTTTTTCTAGAATTGACCCGGATTTTGTTTCTCGGGCAAAGGGGAAAATGGGGGTGATTGTTGCTGGAGAAAATTACGGACAGGGAAGCAGTCGGGAGCACGCGGCGCTGGCTCCTCGTTATTTAGGAGTGAGGCTGGTTTTAGCCAGAAGCTTTGCCCGGATTCATCGGGCAAACCTGATTAACTTTGGAATTATTCCCGGGCTAATTGATGAGTCTTTTTACAAGAAGCTTTTGCCGGGGAAAAAGCTCAGGCTTTTAAATTTAAAAAAGGAAGTGCAGGGAACTCAGAGCCTGAGCCTGCTTGATGAAAGAGGCGAAAAATTTACTGCCCGATTGGTTCTCAGTGAGCGGGAGAGGAAAATTTTAGCTGAGGGCGGGCTTTTAAATCTGGTCAGGTTCCGCAGTTGATTTTTTTGGATAAACCCGGCAGTGTCTTCCTACTGAAGGAAGTAAGCTCAGATATAAAATCAAGCTGGCAATACCAAGAAAAATTAGATTTAGATATACCCGGGTACGAGGCACTGGAGAAAGCATTGCTGGTTGAGTGGCAGTAAAAGCATAAAGTGTTTTAAGGAAGCTACGAATAATTAGCATCAGGCTCAAAGTAAGAGAAAGATTCCTTCCATAGCTTCTTCCCCGCAGAATTCCATAAGCACACAGCCAGACTAAAATCAAATGAAGCCAGACAATAACTTGAAATTTTGGGTTCCGGGCATAGCCAGCACCAATCATCTTGTAAAGAGCCAGAGGATAAAAGTTCAGCTCCGCAAAAATTAGTGCGGAAAGCCAGAAAAAGAAAATCAACAGATAAAATCCTGCAAGGATATAAACCGCTTTTCCTCTCTTCATCTTCCTAAATAGAAAGAAGCTCCTTTTCCAGAATCTGAATATAATTCTTTCTCAGAACCTCTATTGCCTTTTCGGTATCATCTACCCCTAAAATCACCACCGCATCTTCCCGAAACCTGCCAATTAAAGGATAAAGATAATTTACATTAATTTGAGCCTCTTTTAAAGGCTTGAGCACCGCGTTCAATCCGCCAGGATGGTCCGGAGTGACCACTGCCAGAACCGGCTCGCTCCAGGTTTTGTAGCCATTGTTTTTTAAAACCTCCAGGGCTTTTTGCGGATGGTCAACCACGAACCGGACAACGCTCTGGGCATTTTCCGGAGAAGCACAGATTGCCCGAATATTGATTCCCTCCTCGCCCAAAAGGTCGCTGACTTTGCTCATCTCTCCGGGCTGATTGGGGAGCTCCACAGAAATTTGCTCCAAAATCATTCCTTAACCCCTTTCTTTAAGATACTCATAGCCAGTTCTTAAAGCATTAAGATTGGCAGATAAATATTTCTTCTTGGCGCTAAACGCCTCCTGAACCGCTTTTTCTACTGACTTAAATTTTACCAGCTGGGTGTATTTGACAAAAGCCCCGAGCATCACCAGATTTGCTCCTCGGGGATTTTTTATTTCCTCTGCTAAATGGTTGGCAGGAATCTCTACAATTTCAATATCCCCTCTCTGGGGTAGCTCGGAGACCAGAGAAGTATTGATGAACATTGTCCCGCCCGAGCAGATAAAATTCTGGAATTTCTTGGCGCTGGGCTGGTTCATAGCCACCACATATTCAGGTTCACTTGCCACCGGAGAAGCTATCTCCTCATCCGCAATTGCTACGGTGCAATGAGCGGTTCCACCCCGAACCTCAGCACCATAAGCCGGGAAATAAGTAACCTCTTTTCCTTCCAACATTCCGGAATAGGCGAGCAGATAGCCCATTGAGAGCACTCCCTGCCCCCCGAACCCAGCAAGAAATGTCTTAATCAACATTTCCTGCCACCGCTCTTTTTTTGATTTTCTTTCTTCGGTCGCAGAGCACCCCAAGGGGAAATTTTTTGCTCATCACCTCATCAATCCATTTGCAGGCATCCAGCGGGTTCATTTTCCAGTTGGTCGGGCACATACTCAAAACTTCAATAATTGCCAGCCCCGGCTCATTATCCAGCTGACAGCGGAGCGCGATTTCCAGGGCTTTTTTTGCCCGGCGAATTGCTTTCGGGCTGTTGACCGTGACCCGCTCCGCATAAACCGTGCCGGGAATTTCTGAGAGAAGATAGGTTAAATCCAGATGATATCCCTCTCGTTCCGGGCTTCTCCCCAAAGGAGCCGTAGTGGCTTTCATTCCTTCTATAGTGGTAGGAGCCATCTGCCCCCCGGTCATTCCATAAATTCCATTGTTGATAAAAATAATTAAAATTTTTTCGCCCCGGCTGGCAGCGTGAATACTCTCCGCGGTGCCAATCGCGGCCAGGTCTCCATCTCCCTGATAGCTGAAAACCACTGCCTCAGGCAGGGAACGCTTAATTCCGGTGGCGACTGCCGGTCCCCTTCCATGAGCTGCCTCCACCATATCCACATCCATATAATCATAAGCCAAAACCGCACAACCTGCTGGTGCCACGCCAATGGTTCGGTCCCCAATCTCCAGCTCCTCAACCAGCTCCATCAAAAGCTTGTGAACAATGGAATGTCCACATCCCGGGCAATAATGAAACTTTTTTTCCTTTAAATATTTTGGTCGGGAATAAACCTTTTTCATTTCTTTTTCCCTTTAATCCGTTGATAGTATCGGTTGGTAATGGTTTTGGCAACTTCCAGTGGAGTGGGAATTACTCCCCCGGGTCTGCCGTAGAAGAATACCTCTGCCTTATCTCCCAGTGCCAGCCGGACATCTTCTACCATCTGCCCGGCGTTCAGCTCAAAGACCAAAAATTCCTTAACCTGCTCTGCCAGTTCCCGAAGCCTTAAAGAAGGGAAGGGCCAGAGAGTTATGGGACGGAATAAGCCCACTTTTAACCCTTCTCTTCGTGCCCGCTTAATTGCTCCTTTGGCAATCCGAGCGGAACTGCCAAAAGCCACAACCACTAGCTGAGCATCCTCAAGCATAAATTCCTCATATCTGAGTTCGTTCCTTTCTATTTCCTGATACTTTCTCTGGAGCTTCCAGTTATGCTCCTCCATTGCCCGAACATCTAAAATCAGAGACCGGCTGAACCGACTCTTTCTTCCCTTGGCTCCTCTGAGTGCCCATTCCTTTTCTGGAAGTTCGCTTACCGGTTCCGGTAGTACCACCGGCTCCCGCATCTGACCGGTCATTCCATCTCCTAGAACTACCACCGGATTTCGGTATTTATCTGCCAGGTCAAAAGCCAGCACCATCAGGTCAACCAGCTCCTGCACCGAGCTGGGAGCCAGAACAATGGTGCGGTAATCTCCGTGTCCTCCACCCCGGGTTGCCTGAAAATAATCTCCCTGACAGCCAGCAATATTTCCCAGCCCGGGTCCGCCCCGAACCATATTAACAATCACCGCAGGAAGCTCCTGCCCGGCAAGAAAGCTGATTCCCTCCTGCTTTAAGCTGATGCCCGGACTGGAGGAGCTGGTCATTGCCCGGGCTCCGGTCACCGCGGCTCCTAAAACCATATTGATAGAAGCAATCTCGCTCTCCGCCTGAATAAACACTCCCCCGGCTTTGGGCATATGCTCTGCCATATATTCTGCTACCTCATTCTGCGGGGTGATGGGGTAGCCGAAATAAAACCGGCACCCGGCACGAATCGCTGCCTCTGCCAGGGCATGATTCCCGCTCATCAGAACTTTTTCTTTCCTACTCACGCCAGACCTCAATACAGGCTTCCGGACAAACCAGGGCGCAGATGGCACAACCGGTGCAATCCCCTCCTAAAAACTTTGCTGGATAATACCCGGAAGGGTTATAGACCGAATCCAGCCCGATAACTTTCTTTGGGCAGTGCTCAATGCAGTATCCACAGGATTTGCAGTATTCCGCACGAATTTTTATTTTTCCCTTTGCCTTCAATTTTCAGCCTAAAAAGTATAGCAGAAATTATGAGAAAAAAAAGCCCGATGGCTTTTGCCAGATAGGCTTTGAGGATTAAGCAGTTAAGTTTTTCTTTGGCTCTAGGGAAAACTGGGATATAATAGCCTGAATTCTTTAAGCAGGGAAATGATTGGCAAGGAACAGGTTCTCACGATTTTTATTGCTCTTTTTGCCATTATTGACCCATTTGGAAATATCCCGGTATTTCTGGCTTTGACTGAGAGAATGGATATTTCCCGGAAAAAACAGGTGGCAATTAAATCCTGTTTTTATGCCTTTTTGGTCCTTTTGCTCTTTCTTTTTCTGGGAAGATGGATTTTGAATTATTTTGGAATTTCGGTTCCAGCTTTTCAGGTAGGAGGGGGAGTGATTATTTTTCTGGCGGGTCTGCCAATGCTTTTTGCCCGTCCGCTCGGGATGAGGAGCCTGGACTCGGAGATTGCGGAATGCTCGGAACGAGAGGAGGTTTCCCTGGTTCCTCTGGCAGTGCCCATGCTCGCAGGTCCCGGTGCCATTACCACGGTGGTAGTTTTAACAGACCGTTATCCCGGGCTGGAAGGGAAAATGGTGATTCTGGGTGCGGTGTTTTTGGTTCTGACTTTCACCGCTCTTTTATTCTGGTATGCGGAGCGAATTTTACGCGGGATTGGTCAAACCGGGCTTAATTTTCTAACCAGAATAATGGGTTTGATTCTGGTAATTTTAGCGGTGCAGTATATTCTTTCCGGGATAAAAGCATTTTTCCAAACTTAGGAGGAAAAGAGATGAAGAGGGTTTTTCTCTGGGCATTTCTTTTCGGGCTGGCAGGAAGCCTCTGGGCATCGCCTAAGGGGGAATTTTATTATCAGCTTGCCGGACACTGGTCTCCGATTATTTATCAGGATACCTGGTTTATGCCAGAGGGAGATTATCTTACCCGTTTTGACGGCGATGGCGACTGGGTGGGCAACAACAATCTGGACAATTTTTTAAAAGGAAAATTTCGTCCCTATCCGGCATATCTTTACTACACGGTGATGGAGAGCAAAACTCATTATTTTATCATTTACGGGTTTTTTCATCCGGTAGATTATGACCATCCGCTTCGCCGGATTATTCCCGGCACCACCCATGAGAATGATATGGAGGGAATGATGGTGGTGGTGCAGAAGGTAGAGGATAATCCAATGGGCAGGTTTCGGCTCTTTGAGACCTGGGCACATAACTGGTGGAATATTTATTCCAGCAAAGAGGGGCTGAAGCCGAGAAAGGTCTGGCGGGTGGAAAAAGCCTATCTGGAGGGCTCGCATCCCTTGATTTACATTCAGCGGGGCGGACACGGTCCTTACGGGCTTTATAGCTGGAAAAGTGCTTATAAGTATCGGGGAGATTTTAAAGGGCATAAAGGGGTAATCTATCGGTTCAAGGGCAGGGCAGAGGCTCCAGAGGGTCCCAATGACCGGGAGGTGGGCTATGATTTAATTCCCTTTGATGCTCCGGGGGGAATCTGGGAGAGGCGCTGTGATTTATCTACTTTTGATGCTGAACCTCTGGTATATCAGCCTCCACCCTCCCGTCCTTCCCTCAAGCCTAATCCCGAAGGATGTCCTTTTAAAGACCAGCAGGTTCCTCGTGCCTTTGATGGAGATTTAAGCGGGTTTGCCAACCGCCCGGACGCGGCAAACTGCTTCTGGGGATGGGGAAAGTCCCTTCCCGGAGCCGGAAAGAGCAAAGGAATCTGGGCTTTTGACCCAGCCTGGGCAATTAACTGGCAGTTTAAATTTAAAGAGGAGTTTTCCCTGGAATACATTTATAATCCCTTTCTGGATTTAGGAGAGAATGGCTAAAGATTCCTGGTATAATTTTTCTTCTCGCCGGGCAGTAAAAATAATGATTTTGCTCCTGTTCCTGACGATGCTGGCTCCCTTTGTTTTTGAAAAATGGATTTATTTATCTGCGGAGGATGATGCTTATTATTATTTTTCTCTTGCCCGGAATCTGGCAACTGGCAAAGGCATAACCTACAACGGAGAATGGAGCAATGGTTTTCAGCCACTCTGGTTATTTTTAATTACTCCGTTTTTTAAAATTTTTTCTTCAGAGCTAACCCCGATAATTTGTTCTCTTTTTCTGGGAATACTTTTTTTTCTGCTCAGTGGTTTCTGGGTGAAAAGAAGCGCGGAATTAATTTTTTCCGACCAAAAGCTGGCAGATTTTACCTGGTTTTTGTGGCTCAGTTCAGTTTTTGTTTTTTTTCGGACCTCCAGCGGGATGGAGACCGGGCTTTATTTATTTTCTCTGGCACTTTTAATTTATCTATTGAGTAAAAAATTCTGGCGGACCGATTCTTTTAAAATCTCTTCCTGGCTTTTGCTCGGAGCGGTAAGCGGGCTTTGTTTTCTTTGCCGAATAGATGCGGTTTTAATTCTTCCTCCCCTCTGGCTGGGAGCCTTGCTCAGGCACTGGAAGGCAGGGAAAAGCCCGTATCCAGCTTTGCTCGGGTTCAGTGCAGGATTTCTATTCTTTTTAATTCTGGCACTTCCCTGGCTGGGATATAATCTCTGGCTCTGGGGAAAGCCCTATCCAGTAAGCGGGGTTTTTACCTATGCCAGTTTGCTTGGAGGCTTAACACTGGAAAACCGGTTTTATCAGGTGGTTCGGGCTATACTTCGGATTCCAGCTTTTTATCCAATTTCTTTTGTTTCGGTTTTTGACCATCGCGGTCTGAATTTAGCTGGATTTTTGCTCGGAATGATTTTCTGGACAAGCCTGCTCTGGCGGAAAGATTCCCTCCGTCAAAAAATCAAGGAGCTTCCTTTTCTTTCCCTGCTGGTCTCCAGCATATTTTTAATCTCCGGCTATCTTTTTTTTAAATCTGCCCACTGGTTTATGACCAGATACCTGGCACCGGTGATTCTTCTCGCTCTTTTTCCCAGTGCGATTTTGCTTGAATATTTGCTGAAAAAACCTGTTTGGAAAAAACTTGCTCTCTGGGGATTGATTTTGCTCTGGGTAATTCTGGTTCTGGTAAAATTTTTGATTTTCAACTCCAGAAACTGGAATTACTGGCGGATGGAGAATGTGTCTTGGATTTGTTCTCATCTTTCTCCCCAAAAGACTTTGGCAGGGTTTAATTCCGGGCTGTATCATTATTATTTGACCGGGCGGGGATATCGCTTTTACAATTTAGACGGCAAGGTAAGTTTATCTGCTTATCAGGCTCTGCGAGAGAGAAAATTAGACCGGTATTTAAAAGAAAAAAAGATAAGCTATTTGTTAGATGGCTCACCATTTATTTCTGCTTTTCTGGTCGCTTATGATTTAAAGAAGGGGAGGGATTATCAGGTGGTGAGGAAACTGAAGGGCGATTATCTGGTAGAGCTGATTTATTCTCGGAGCGGGCAATGAGCATCTCGGTGGAGCGAGAGAATCAGATAATTGCCACGGTAAGCTATATTCATCGGCGGATGGGGTTTTATCATCCTCCTTTTTCCTTCCAGCGGTTCTTTCAGCTTTTTCCTGATTATCAGATTGTTCCGGCTCGTCTTCCTCAGGGGTTTGATGGCGAGCTTTTGCTCAGGCAGAGGAAAAAAGTTATCCGGTATCGGCTGGGCTCGCGGGAGCGAACCATTCGCTTCACCCTTGCCCACGAGATAGCTCATTCTTTTCTGCATCGGGATTCTTCTCATCGCTGTCAAATTTCTCGCCGGGTGCGGATATATCATCCTTCTTCCCGCACGCCCCGGGAGCGGGAAGCAGATATTTTTGCCCTGGAGCTTTTAGTGCCAATGCCAATGCTTGACCGGGTGGCTCCGGCTCTGGAAAAAGAAAAAATCCGAAAGCTTGCTCCGGAGCTTGCTGGAATTTTTGGAATCAATACCCAGACAATGCTTGCTCGCCTCAGCGACCTGCTCATTTATCGGGAATGGGAAGAAGGAGAGTGGCTTTAAGAGATGGGCGGGAAAAATTCTCTGCTTTTAGAAAATTATCTTTTTCTTTTAAGAGCCCGGGAGCAGATTCGGAGCTGGCTTACTTCCCGGGGCTATCTGGAAGTATTGGTTCCTACTCTCAGCCCGGAAGCTACCCCGGAGCTTAATCTGGAGGCTTTTTCCACTCAGTTTTTTTCTGCCTTTGATGATTTTCAATCCGAGCTTTTCCTTCAAACCTCGCCCGAGCTTTTAATGAAAAGGCTTCTGGCAGAGGGGCTGGAAAAAATTTTTTATCTTGGTCCTGCTTATCGCCAGGGAGAATATTCTCCTTTTCATCATCCGGAATTCACCATTGTGGAGTGGTATGCTTCGGATAAAGGATATTGGGAATTGATGGACGAGCTGGAGCAGATGCTGGGAGATATTTTTGAGCTTAAAAGCCCGATTCCCAGAGAGCCTTTTGCCCGGCTGGTGGAGAAGGAAGCAGGAGCTGACCTGATGGCTTTTTCCCATTCTGAGCTGATTTTATGGCTGAAAGAGAAGGGGAGGGGAGATTTCTCTCAAACCCCGCAGGAGCAGATTTATGATTTTATCATTGTTCAGTTTCTGGAGCCTGCTATAAAAAAATTTCCCTCGGTTTTTGTTTTTGACTTTCCTTCCCAGCTTACTCCTCAGGCAAAAATTCATCCGGAAAATCCCCGGCTCTCGCAGAGATTTGAACTTTACCTTAAAGGAATAGAGGTTGCCAATGGCTACTGCGAGGAGACTGCCCCGGAAGAAATAAAAATCAGGTTTATCAGAGAACAGGAAAAGCGAAAGCGTGAGGGGAAAAAAATCATCCCGCTTCCGAAAAGATTTTTAGAGAGCCTGAAAAAAATTTCCCGGGATTATTCCGGACTGGCTCTGGGATTGGAAAGGCTGGTGATGGCAGTTCTGGGACTTAATTCTCTTGATGAGCTTCTGCCCTTCCGGGAAATTTCTATTGAAAATAAAGGCTCAGGTTCCTGATGCCCAGCTCCAGGGTCTCCCGAAGCGAACGAGCGGTTGCCTGTTTATACTGAAAAGCCATTGAGAGCAAAAAGACCAGGTCAAAAACCGGATTGGACCGAAGCAAGACCAGTTTTTTTACTGCTGGCTCCAGCCCGGGGAATTTTATTAAGAGGCTGGAGAATTTCTGGAGGTTTTCCAGGTTTTTTATTTCCCTGCTTTCCAGCGGGCTGGAATGAAAATAACTTCCTTCCAGAGCCTTTAAAAGCTGGTTCTGGCTCGCCTTTCCTTCTCTTACCAGCTCCTCTGCCAGCTCGGTGCCCGGATAGGGCTGGAAAATACTGAAGCGGGGAAAATCCACCCCCAGCTTTTGATTGAGCTGAATGGTTTTTAATCCCTGCTCCAGGCTCTCTCCCGGAAGAGCAAGCATATTATAGGCGAGAATCTTTATCCCCAGCTCCTTTAAATAATGAACCGCAGAAATAATCTGCTCATCCCTGGTTTTTCTTCCCAGTAATTTTTGCCGGAGGGCTTCATCTCCGCTCTCAATTCCCAGCTGGGCACAATAACATCCTGCCCGGGCAAGCAGACCGGCAAATTCTTTATCTACCAGCTCCGGGCGAAGATTAACAATAAAAGGAAGTCTGACCTCTTGGGCATACCGCTCTAAAAATTCTCTTCGGAACTCTGGATTGATGCCAAAGCTGTCATCCACAAAATTTACCACCCGGGTATATGACCGCATCTCTTTCAGCTCCCGGATGACATTTTCCGCACTGCGCTGGCGAAAATACTTCTGGTCGGGGTAAAAGGAGCGGAGCCGGGCATTATAACAATATCGGCAACTATACGGACAGCCCCGGGCAGTTATTACCCGTCTCATTCCCAGCCGGCGGTAATAGCCATAGCCAAAATAAAGCTTCCGGTTCGGAAAGGGAAGGGAATCTAATTCCTCAACTAAATTTCCCAGCGGGTTATATTTCAGCTCGTCTTCAGATTTATATCCCAGCCCGGGCACCTCTTTAAGAGAAATTTCTTCTCTTAGCGCCTGAACCAGCAAATAAAGACTTTCTTCTCCTTCTCCGCGAATAATAAAATCCAGAGCAGGATGAGAAAGCACCTCCGGGAAAAAAGTCGGATGCGACCCACCCACTACCACCGGACAGTTAAGTTGAGCTTTTGCTTTTTCTAAAATCTCCAGGGGTTTTTTATATCCCGCGCTGAGCAGGGAGATTGCCAGCAGTCTGGGCTGGAGCTGATTTACTTTTTTAACCAGGTTTTTGGGAGAGCGGGTAATAAGCAGAGCGGTTTTAATTCCTTGCTCTTTCAAATATGCGGAAAGATAAAGAATCCCCAGATGTTCAAACCAATCAAATTGCAGGAAAAGAACCTCGGGCATTTTCAGGAGGAGGTAAGTTTCAGACTGGCAAGGGATTTTTCCAGCCAGGGCTCAAAAATTGGCACCAGCTTCTCCTGACAGACCCAGCCGATGATAATCAGGCGGTCTATATCAGAAAGAAGCCGGGTGACAATTAAAACCCGATTTTTTCCAGCTTTAAAAATAATCTCTACTCGCAAAACCGTGTCATCCTTGAATCTCTCAAAACTGCAATATCGCAGGGTAGAATCCGGGATTTGTTTGAGAAGATTTCGTGCCATCATCTCCACCCGGTCGCGAAATTGATAATTGATAATCACCGGTTCCGGGGTGGGTAAAACCTTGATGAACAAAAAAGCCTCAGAATAGGGCTCAATAAATTTCACGGTAAAGCTTTTATCAGAATTATCCACCAGCCATTCCCGGGGATAGCGAATGGCAAGATTATTTACCGGGTCCTTATAATAAGGTCCCAGCTCATAGCTGATTTGAGAATAGTCCCGATAAGGAAGAAGCTCAAAGCTCGGCTCGGGCTTTAAACCAATTCCGGTTTTTTCCTTAATCTGCTGGATCTGGAACTGGACATATTGATTATCTGGCTCCACCTGGAGCGCCTTTTCATATTCTGCCAGTGCCTCTTTATATTTCCCCTGCTCAAAAAATCTATCTCCTGCCCGAAGATAGGGATATGCAGGGCTGGTGCTTTGCTGAGCCAGTATAATCCCGGACAGAAAAATCAGCCCGAAAAAGATAACCCGAGCCAAAAATTTCTTTTTCATCCCAGCTCCTCCAGTAAAGGTTTAATTGAGCCGAGATTTTCAAAACCCAGCACCTGCTGGCAAATTTTCTCTGCTTGCTTCCCGTCCAGAACCGCGCCTGCCTCCCGAAGAAATTTATCTATGACCAGTTGCTTTTGCTCCTCTATGGAAGTGCCTGCTCCTGCTCTGGGAAGGTCCTGCTGGTAAGTATATACCCGACCGTCCCGAAGCCGAATTGATACCCGGGCAGAAAAAGGCATAGAAAATTTTCCCAGCTCGGTTTTTTCCAGGCTCCAGCCTTCTTTTTTTCCTGCTGGCTCCAGCCAGTTCTTTAAAAGATTCTTAAAGCTTGCTTCCATCTGATTGAGAAGTGGTTTAGCTTCCCGGGAGAGAATTTGAAACGCCTCCCTCCATTCTATTCCCAGCCGGGTGCGGTATTGCGTTCGGATTTTCTGCTCTGCCCGAAGCAGACGGGCTAAACTTAACTGCCGGAGCAGTTCCTCAAGTTTCAGGGGTGCGGACATCTTCCGAAGCATTCCCAGAGTGAGCTCCAGATTGTGAACCAGCCGAACCCGGCGAGCCAGCTCTTTGATTTTCTGAGCCTGCTCCTTTAAACTCTCCTCCCTCAGCTCTGCCCCGGTCAGTTTTTTATGAATAATTGCCAGAGCAACATTATGGGGGATGGAGAAGTTTATCCGCACCGGATTCAGCTCATCCACTCCCCGGGCAATTTTGCTTAAATGGTCCATTTCCACCGTGAGAATGGTTGCCTCTACCACCACCTCCTGCACCTGCTCCGGCTCCAGCTCTTTTCCCTGCTCCTCCTGATAACGCCGAAGAATCTCCAAAACCGCATCTACCGTGGTATCAATATAAGCACAGCCCGGATATATCTTGTATGCCAGGGTATCAGTGGTCCAGACCTTGCCCAATCCGCTCAACATCATCGGAAGCGGATAATAGGAAAAATGATTCAAAAACCCCTGAGGATTTTCAATAATATCCAGAGCTCCGGTGAAGCGGTTTTTTGCCAGATAAGCAGACTGCACCCCCACCGTGGTAGGAAGGGCAGAGGTGAGCAGTTTGGAATCCGGTCCCATAAATCCGGACCAGAGAAGATAAGTGGGCTGATAAAAACTAATCGCAAGCGCCTGAGCAGAGCGGTCCTCATCCAGCCCCAGAAGCCGGGCGCAAGCCAAAGCCGAGCCTGCCAGATGAATAAAAGACCAGCCCTGACCATTATGTGGTCCCACCACCACGCTGGCACCAATTCTCCCCTCTATTTCATTGGCAATAATCTGGGCGGTGAGAATCTCCTGCGGGCTGGCATCCTGCTCGGCTCCGAGCAGAAGCGGAACTGAAACCGCACTATGACCGCTATGACCAAAAAGAAGGTAATCATCATAATCCTGCGCCACGCTCAAACCTGCCCAGGAATAAACCGAACCAAAAAGCGAATAATTCTTTCCCAGTCCCGGCACTGGAAATTTTCCTTTTCCAAAAAATTTTTTGCTCGTGCCTGCCAGAATCTTCCCGGCTCGGGTCTGACTGGCAGAATAAATCGCACCCAGCACGCTCAAAATCTGGAGCTTGGCTTTTTCTTTGACTGAGGCAGGAATCTCCTCAAATTTCAGCGAGCTTGCCCATTCCCCGAATTGCCGGGCAAAGGTTTGAGAGGAGGTATTCATTTAGTGCTCTTTTTCTCCGGGCTGGGTTTTTCCGGAAAATATTTTAATCTCTCCTCGCCTTTCTCAATAATCTGGTCATTGATTAAAACATATTCTGACTGGGCAAAAAATTTCCGCAGGTCCCCGCTCGCCTGATACTCCTCTACCTCGCTCGGGCGAACCCCCCAGACCAATACCTCGGAGCCTTTTTCCGGCTGGAGCTGGATAATCCAGAACTCAATATCTTTTTTAAATTCCGGATACTGACGCAAAAGCAAAAATACCTGGGCAGATTTTTCAATCGCTTTTTCCAGAGAATAATCCTTCATATAAGCCACCAGATTGATGGTCTTGGCAATCTCCCGCCAGATGCGGATTTTATCATTCAAAAGCCCGGGCAAAAGCTCCTTGAGCTGTTCCGGAACCGGATATTCCTCTGCTTTTATTTCCTTATATTCTGCTTTGGGCTTCTTCTCGGTCTTTTCTTCTTGCTTGGGACGGGCACAGGAGAAAATCCCGAGCAAAAAAACCAACAGAGCAAAAATCCCACCTGCTCTTCTCATTTTTTTCCTCCTTACTCTCATTTTATTTCAAGCCAGATAAATTCTCAACTGGTAAAGAAAAACCGGGCGGGAAGATATTTGCCCGGCAAAGGTTTAGAGGCTCATTCCTTGCCCATAGTTTCCCAGCCAAAATGTGCCCGGTCCTGAGAGAGAGGTCCCTGATGCTTTTTGGTCATCCGATAATGTTTCCAGAGCTGGTCCGTAAAATATCCCGGCTTGAGCTGATAAATCTTTTTCCCCTTTGCCTGCCCCGGGTCTATCAGCTTAAACAGATGATTCCAGCTGATTACCTCAAAATATAAAGGAAGGGCAGGTGGTATCTGGTCCTGCTCTACCACC
>CAZKMM010000010.1:0-34535 GCA_964553915.1 uncultured bacterium | reverse complement strand
GAGGTGGAGGTAAAGGAAGGCAGGGTCTGGCTTAATGGGGAGCCGATTTATCAGAAGCTGGTTCTGGTTCAGGGGTATTATCCGCCCGGGATATATTCTCCGAAAACCGATGAGGAATTTGTCCGGGACCTGAAACTGCTCAAAGAAATGGGATTTAATGGTCTTCGCCTTCACCAGAAAATAGAGGCAAAGCGATTTTATTACTGGGCAGATCTGCTCGGGGTTTTAGTCTGGGAGGAGATGCCGGCAATGGGTGCAGAGTTTCCCTGGTTAATTCTTCCGGTGGGAAAAAAATGGCAGGAGCAATTTGAAAAAGAATGGCTTTCTGTGATTGAGCGGGATTTTAATCATCCTTCCATCATTGTCCGGGTGCCGTTTAATGAGAGCTGGGGGATTTTAGCCGGGCTTTATTCTCCTTCGGTTCGGAGCTGGGCAGATAAGGTGGTTCAGCAGACCCGGGAGCAGGACCCGACCCGGCTGGTGGTGGACAATTCTGGCTGGCTTCATCGGGACACAGACATTATGGATATCCATCAATATCTTTCCCGGGTGGATAAAACCGAAATTCTTTATCAAGAACTTTCCGAGCCCTGGAGCAGTTTCTTTAAAAATTTCCGTCTGGCTCTTAAAGGAGCATCGCCGGTTTTTCCTCCGCTTTTTCCCGGGGCGAAATATCAGGGAGAGCCAATTATTATCAGTGAATATGGTGGATTTGGTTTTTACAAATCTCAGCCAAAGTCTCTTTTGGAAAACTATCAGGAATATACCCGGGCAATTGCCCGGTATTCTTATCTTCAGGGATTTTGTTATACCCAGCTTTATGATGTGGAACAGGAGAGGAACGGGCTTTTGGATGAGATGAGAAAGCCAAAAATCCATCTCCAGGAAATTAAAAAAATCAACCAGCAGATAGGGAAATAAAATGGAGCCACCAGTAAAAATCGTGGAGTATTCTCTGGAAAAACTCAAGCCCGAAGGGGTGATGAGGGCAATTGGCAACACTCCGCTGGTGGAGATTAAAAGGTTAAATCCCAACCCCGGGGTGCGGATTTTTGCCAAGTTAGAAGGGGCTAATCCTGCTGGCTCGGTGAAAGACCGAATTGCATATTTTATTATTCGGGAGGCAATGGAGAGCGGAAAGCTGGATAAAAATAAAATTGTGGTGGAAGCCACCAGCGGTAATACTGGAATTGGCTTGGGAATGGTCTGCTCTTATTATGGGCTGAAGCTTCAGCTTTTTATGCCCGAATGCGTGAGTGAGGAGCGAAAGGCAATCTTACGAGCATTTGGAGCAGAACTGGTATTGACTCCGAGTCAGGAAGGTGTGGATGGAGCAATTAACCGGGCTCGTCAGGTGGTAGAAACTGAGCCAGATAAATATTTCCTTGCCAATCAATACGATAATCCTGCCAATTTGAATGCCCATTATTATGGCACCGGGGTGGAAATCTGGGAGCAGACCAAAGGAGAGATTACCCACTTTACCACTGGCATTGGCACTTCTGGAACTCTAATGGGAGTTGCCCGCAGGCTAAGAGAGAAAAAACCAGAAGTGAAAATCGTTGCGGTAGAGCCAGAACCCGGACATAAGATCCAGGGTTTGAAAAACTTAACTGAATCTTATATTCCAGCTATCTGGGACCCGAGTCAGGTAGATGAGACCATCTCGGTGAGTGATGAGCAGGCAATTTACTGGGTGGAGAGGCTGGCAAAAGAGGAGGGAATTTTTGTCGGACTTTCCAGTGGAGCAAGTTTGTTCGGAGCAGTGGAGCTGGCAAAGTCTGCTCCTGCTGGAAGCATAATTGTTACGGTTTTCCCGGACCGGGGAGACAGGTATTTAAGCACTCATTTTTTCCGTAGCATCTGCGCCAAATGTCCGCCCTAGAACATTCAGATTACTCCCCGGATAAATTTCGGGGAGCTCTGCTCGGCTTGGCAGTCGGAGATGCTCTGGGTGCGCCGATTGAAGGAATGAAGCCGGGCAGGATTCGGGAGCTTTTTCAGGAGGTGCGGGATTATCTAGATAACCGCAATGCTTATCAAAAAAGACCCTATCGGCTCCGGCTTCCCGGGGTTTATACTGATGACACCCAGCAGGCACTCTGCCTGGCAGAAAGTCTGGTGCGGTGTTATGGTTTTGACCTGAATAATTTTGCCAAAACTTTGCTTGAGCTCTGGAAAGCAGATGAAGATTTAAAATATGGCGCCTTCCGGGGAATTGGTCCTACCTTCAGAAAGGTAATGACCGAGCTGGAACAGGGAGCAGACCCACAAAAAACCGGAATTCCCAGTGCCGGCATCGGCTCAGCAATGCGGGTAGCTCCGGTCGGGCTTTATTTTGCCGGAGAGGCGCAAGCCCTGATTGATTCAGCCATAAAGCAATCTCTGCTCACCCATACGGACCCGAGGGCGCTGGCGCTTTCTGCCACAGTAGCCTGGCTGGTAGGAAAATATTTAGAGCCGGGCTGGGCAGAGCTTAAACTTCGGGAGCAAATTGAGGAACTCCTCTCAGAGGTGGAGAAGATAGAGGAGTTGATTGAGCGGGAATACATCGCTTATTTACCGGCTCAGGCTTATGATTTTTTTGGATTTTTCTCCCGCTCTTTAAAAGGGCTTTCTCACTGGCAGGGAATGGAGCATAGCCTGGTCTTCAAGCAGATTGTTAATCTTGCCAATCAGGGCTTTCCCCGTCAGAAAATTACCTCGCCGGCACAGAATTTTTCTTTGGCTTTGGGCATTACCGCAATTTTTCTGGGAATGGTGAGCCGGGATTTTGAATCTGGTTTGATTGAAGCGGTTAATCTGGGAAGGGATGCGGACAGCCTGGGAGCCATCACCGGAGCAATTCTCGGGGCAAGGTTCGGAGAGGAAGCGATTCCAGAGCGATGGCTTAAAGGATTGAGAAATTCGGAACAAATCCGGGTCCGGGCAGAAGCCCTCTGGCAGAAAAGCTTTGCCGGGCTGAAAATCCGTCCTCTCAAGGAGATGGAGCTGGAGCTTACCTGGGAGGAGATTCGCCAGCGTGAGAGATTTATTCAAAAAATGCTCGCTCAGGGAGAATATGACCCGGAAAAAAAGCAGAAGAAAAAAATCCAAGAACAAAAACAACCCTCCGCTTTGATAAAAAAGAAAAAAGGAAAAAAGGAAAAAAAGCGGAGAGAAAAAGCTCCCTGGAAAAAATGGTGAGCGGGAATTATTTGGCGAAGCAGTTTTCTGTTAAAATTTCTCCAGCAATGAAAACTTCCCGACAAAAGAACCAGCCTGGCAGGAAATCCTCTTGGAATTTCGGGAGCGGGTAAGGAAATTCCGAATTAAGACTAAAGACCCATTTAAAGGGTTTCTTTAGGAAGAAATCTGCTTTTTTCTTTTTTAACTTGCGATTTTCTGAATAAATCTGGTAAAATGGTTTTTAATGAAATTAAGTGGAGATAGTCAGGGAATTAAAGAACTAAAAATCATTAAAGAAAGCAAAATGGAATATCTTAAATATCTTATTACTGAGGCAAAAACCAATTTTGACAATACCGCAAAATTCAAAAGCCAGGACGGAACCACCACCTATAAGTTGATTTATTCTCCTCAAACCGGAGAGTTTCGGGTAGAAAAAGAGAGCTAAGGAGAGCAAAAATGAGAACAGTCAGCCTGGTTTTGCTCCTCGCTTTTTTCTCTTTTTCTTCCTCTGCCCAGAATTCTTCCTCTCCTGCACAAAAGCCAGAAAATTCCTCTACAAAAACTTCTCAAGCCGACCAGCAAAAAATTGAGCAAAAAATCAAAAAACGGGTAGAGGAATTGATTAAACTTATCAATCAGGAGCCAAATCTTTTAGCGGTTAATCCCAAAGCCCGGGTGGTGAAGGACCCGAACTGGAAGCCCTATACTCCGGATGGAAGGAAGAATCAGGATTTTCGGGTGGTGCCGGATGATTCTGACCCGAGAATTTCTCAGGCACTTCGGGTGGAGCAAAACCGCCAGCTCTGGGCAGAGGAGCTGGTGAGAATTGGAGCAATTGCGGTTCCTCAAATCATTGAAGCGGTGCTGGACACTGGCAACAAATATCGCCAGTATCTGGTCTGGGCGCTGGGAGAAATCAAAGACCTTCGGGCAGTGCCCGGTATTCTGGAATACTATCGGGAGGCGATAGAACAGGAAAAATTGGCGCAGTCTCTAGAAAAAATGGGAATAACCGAAGAACCTCAAAAACTTCGCCAGGAAGCACAGGTAAAAAGAAAATATGCCCTTGAGGCTCTGAAAAAAATCAGCAAAAAAGATTTCGGGGATAGTCTTGCCAAATGGGAGCAGTGGTGGAAGCAGACGGGCTCAAAACTTCCGGGTGCGGAACTTAAAAGACCTTATGAAGTCAGGGGAGCCAAACCTCCTTCTTATAAAAACCTTTCTCCCGCTCCTTCTCAGAAGCAGGAATAAAAATTATTTCTCCCTGGATTTTTTGTGAGATTCCAGAGCAGAAGCTTGATTTTCTGAATTTGCTTGGTGGTTTGTGGAAGGAGATTTTCTTTGTGAGCCTTCCCGGGCGGGCTTGATTTGATACTTCCGCATCAGCCGATGAAAGCTCTGCCGGGGTATCCGGGCATACTGGGAAGCTAAGGTGACATTTCCTCCTGCCCGTTCCAGATAGTGCCGGAGCAGGCTTGTCTCAAAATTCGCCAGATACCGCTTCTTCAGCTCATAAAACCCCAGCTCCCGCTCCTCAGCTCTGGGCTGAACCGAAATTCCCAGCGGAAGGTCCTCGGGCATAATCACCTTGCCCCGTGCCAGAGCCATTGCCCGGGCAATGGTATTTTCCAGCTCCCGAACATTTCCCGGCCAGCCATAGCTCATTAAAAGCTCCATTGCTTCATTGCTGATTCCCTGAATACTCAATCGCTCCAGCTGGTTATATTTACGAATAAAATACCGAACCAGCTCCGGAATATCCTCTTTCCGCTCCCGAAGTGGCGGAAGGACTATAGTCACCACATTTAGCCGATAATACAAATCCTCCCGAAATCTCCCTTCCTTGATTAGCTTTTCCAGGTTCTGATTGGTTGCGGCCATCATCCGGACATCTACTTTTCTCCACTTGGTATCTCCCACCCGCTTGATTTCTCCACTTTGAAGGAAGCGAAGCAGGTCCATTTGCACCGTGGGAGAAATATCCCCAATTTCATCCAGGAACACGGTTCCACCTTCAGCTTCTTCTATCAATCCTTTTTTGCTCGCCTGTGCCCCGGTAAAAGCCCCTTTAATATGCCCGAAAAGTTCGCTCTCTAAAAGGGTCTCAGGAAGGGCAGAGCAGTCCACCACCACAAAGGGCTTTTTTGCTCTGAGACTGTTGCGGTGAATGGTGCGGGCAACCAGCTCTTTTCCGGTTCCACTCTCTCCCAGAATCAAAACCGTGGCATTGCTGGTGGCAACCTTGCCAATCAGCTTGTAAACCTCCTGCATCTTTTCGCTGTTCCCCACCAGAACATCCAGCCGGGCTCGTTCCTCCAGAGCCCGGGCAAGGTAATCCCGCTCTCGCTCCAGCTGAACCTGGCGAAGTGCCCTTTTTATAACCTGAAGAACCTGCTCATTGTTAAAAGGCTTGGTAATGTAATCAAATGCTCCAAACTTCATACTTTCTATAGCCGCTTCAACCGTGGAATAAGCGGTGATGACTATGACTGGAAGGTCGGGCTTTAAGGCTTTTACCTTTTTTAAAACCTCAATTCCATCCAGAGCTGGCATCCGCAGGTCAGTAAGCACCAGGTCAAAGTCCTCCTCGGCTACCAGCTCCAGTGCTTTTTCCGGGCTGGTTTCTGCTACTGGCTCCCAACCCCCCTGACGCACCAGCAGACTTAAAAAATCACACCAGCGTTTTTCATCTTCAATAATCAATATCCGCTGATTCATTTTTCTTCCTTTCCGTGCGGGACTGGCGAAGTGGTAAGCTAATAATAAATTCTGCCCCTTTTCCCGGCTGGCTTTTTACCTGAATATCTCCTCCGTGCTCCTCAATGATTTTATAAGCCATTGTTAATCCCAGCCCGGTGCCCTGTCCCGCAGGCTTGGTGGTGAAAAACGGGTCAAAAAGCCGATTTAAATGCTCCGGAGCAATCCCCGCTCCGGTGTCCTTAAATTTAATTTTCACCTGCTCAGAATCCGCCTCTACGGAAATACTCAAAACCCCACCTTCCGGCATTGCCTGCCAGGCATTAATTATCAAATTGGTAAAAACCTGCTGAAGTCCCTGTGGGTCGCACTCTATCCAGAGCCGGTCCGGAAGATAATTTAAATTCAAGACCACTCCGCTGGTCTCCAGCCGGGGAGAAACCAGCCGTAAGGTATTGGCTAAAACTTCATAAAGATTTACCTCCTGAAATTCCCGAGAGTGCTCCCGGGAAAAACTGAGCAATTGCTTGATGATGCTGGAGGCGTTCTCAATTTCTTCTTTTACCACCTTTAAAACCTCTCGGGCTCCTTCGGAGAGATTCGGCTCATTAAGTAAGGTCTGGGCATATCCGCTTGCCAGTCCGAGCGGGTTATTTATCTCATGCGCCAGACCACTGGCAATCTGACCAATGCTTGCCAGTCGCTCGGAACGGAGAATCCGCTCATCCATTCGGGAAATCTGCCGGACCAGATAAGGAAGACAATAATTAAGCTCTGCCTCCTTTTTCAAAACCGCTCCAGCAAACTCCTCACAGGAAGGATACCCGCAGGAGCCACAATTGAGCGGGGGATGGTCAGGGTTGAAGCCCAATCGTTCCAGGGTTTCTTTAACCTGCTCGGCGCCTGGCTTTTTCTCCTTTCTTCTTTGAGGATAGAAGCTTCGGGATAAATCAAGCTCGGGCTTGACCACCAGTTGAAGCTCCACCTGTTTGGCACGGACGGTCAATTCTAGATATCTTTTTGCCTGATGGTACCGGTGAGAAGAAGAGAAATGCCCGGAAAGCAAAACTCCTCCTGAACAACCCCCGGGACAAAAATTCATCTCCACCAGACCCACATCCACTTCACCGGTCCGGAACTTTTTTAAAAAACGAACAATTTGCTCTCTGCCACTTATCAGATAGGTCTTTTCTCCGGTTAAGCCCAGTTTCAAACTCAAATAAGAAAGCAAGTCTCCCTCCCCCAAAAGGGGAGAAGCTTCTGGTATTTTTAAACAGGAGAATTTGCCCGGAGCAATTTTTTCCAGGGAAATTTTTTCCTGCTCAAAAAATTTTTTCAGCTCCCAGATATTAACGGAAATTATTTTTTCGGTTTCCTGAAATTCCTGAAAGCGTGCCGGACAGGGAGTGAAAACCACCAGCCAGTCCGGAGATTCCAGTTCTAAAAGAGCCTGAGCATTGGCATACTCTGGACTGAATACCCCTGCCAGATGCTCAATCAATTCCGGGTAAAATTTTTCTATATATTCCACTACTGGCGGGCAGTGGCTGGTAAATACTGACGATGGTTCAGAAGCTCGGAGCCAGTTTTGATAAAATTCCGCCACCAGCTCCAGACCAAAATTTTCCAGATAAACCTGCTCAAATCCCAGCCAGTATAAGGCTCCGGCAAGCTTTTCCGGCTCATAACCTCTGAAATCAAGCGCTACCAGAGGATGAACCAGAGCCAGCTTTTTCCCGGAGCGGGCAAGCAAATTTTTTAACTCTTCTCCTCCGGAACTCTGGTAATGCCCCTCCGGACAGCTTACCAGACATTGCCCGCAAAAAATACACCGCTCCTCAATTACCCGCTTCTTGCGAAGGGCAATTGCCTGGGTCGGACAAGCCCGAAGGCAATTCAAACAAACCGAACAGCTCTGTTTATCTCGCTGAAACACAACTTTAAATTTATAATAATTTGCTTTTCTCCATCTCTCAACTGCTTGAGATGGAAACCGCTAGAAGAAGAATTTTCGGGTTTATTTTTCTTTCTTGACATTATCAAATGATTATGATATAAAGCTAGTCCAATATTGAAATATAAAAAATAAGCGGTAAAAAGAAGTTCTCAAATTCCAAGTAAGGAGGTGTAAAAATGCACGCTACTATTCAGAAACCAATGGAGGAGATTCTTGGTTTCCTCAAACCGGGTGAGCGGGTATTTGTTGTAGGATGTGGTAATTGTGCGGAAAAATGCCATTCCGGGGGCGAGGCGGAAACCAAAGAAATGGCAGAACGATTGAAAAGAAGAGGGGTAAAGGTCTCCGGATGGGCTTGCACCCCGAGCGGAGTTTCCCTGTGCAAATTAAGTGTTACCAAGCCGATGCTGATGGAAGAGCACAAAGAAGAAGTGGAGCAGACCGATTCTTTTCTGGTCCTTGCCTGTGGGCAGGGAATTCACACCGTGATTGATGCAACTGATGGAGGAGAGGTTCATCCCGGCTGTGATACCATCTTCGGTGGGGAAACCGTAACCGACAATTTCATTACTGAGTATTGTTCTCTTTGCGGGGAATGTATCCTTGATTACACCGGGGGGCTTTGTCCAGTTACCCTTTGTTCCAAGAGCCTGCTCAATGGACCCTGCGGGGGTTCTAAAAATGGAAAATGCGAGGTTAACCCGGAGCAGGATTGTGGCTGGAAATTGATTTATGACCGGCTCAAACAATTGGGCAAGCTGGACAATCTTCGCCGGTATCAGGAACCAAAGAATTATGCTCGCTGGTCCCGTCCGAGAAATCTCACCATTAAAGAAGGGGAGCTTACCTTTAAATCCCTGGCCGGGGAAATAACTGTTCCTAATAAAGATTGAGCAGTTTTTTGAAAGGAGGGAGTAAAATGAGCAAATTACAAGAAACTCTGGAGGCTGGAAAATTTGCTGTGACCGGAGAAATTGGTCCACCCAAAGGCGTTAATCTAGATAAATGTTTAGAAGATGCGGAAAGAATCAAAGACCTGGTGGTGGCGGTAAATGTCACTGACCAGCAGAGTGCGGTAATGCGGGTTGGCTCTATGGCGGTTTGTGCCCGGCTGGTGGAAAAGGGGGTTGAGCCGATTTTTCAGCTTACCTGCCGGGACCGGAACCGTCTGGCTCTCCAATCCGACCTGCTCAGTGCCTGGACCCTGGGGATAAGAAATGTCCTTTGCCTGACTGGTGACCATCCCTATCTTGGAGACCATCGCGAAGCCAAACCGGTTTTTGACCTGGATTCGGTTCAGCTCCTGAAAACAGTATCTTTCCTTAATCAGGGAAAGGATATGGCCGGGCACGAGCTGGAAGGAGCCCCGAGCTTTTTTGTCGGGGCAGTGGTAAACCCTTTTGCTGACCCGCTGGAACCTCAATTGATTAAAATGGAAAAGAAAATAGAAGTTGGGGCAAAATTTTTCCAGACCCAGGCGATTTATAATCCGGAGAAATTTGAGGAATTTATCAATCAGGTTCAAAAATTCAAGGTTCCAATTTTAGCAGGAATAGTTCTTTTAAAGAGTGCTCAGATGGCAAGGTATATGAATGAAAATGTTGCGGGAATAGAGGTGCCGGAAGAATTGATCAAAGAATTTGAACAGACCGCGAAAGAAGACCGAAAAAAGAAGTCGGTAGAGGTGGCGGTCAGGATTATTGAGAAAATCAAGCCCCTCTCTCAAGGGGTTCATCTAATGCCCCTGGGCTGGGATGAGCTGGTGCCAGAGGTAATTAAAGGAGCCGGGCTGACGTAATTATTCCATATAGCCCAGGCTTTTCAGCCGGCGGATGGTCTCTTGGTCATATTTGCCCGGAGCGGGTTTTTTGCCTAAAAGCACGGTTTGATAGCCCGGGACCAGGCTTAGTAATTTTTCTACTAATTCTGGATTTGTTGGGGCAAGATTATTTTTTTCCTGTGGGTCCCGGTCAATTCGGTAAAGTTCTATGTTTTTCTTTTTAGGAAAGTAGAGCAAAAAATGATAAGGATATTTGACCAGGCTGATTTGAAATTTCTTGCGGTTCAAGAACCTGACCGAGAGGGCAGAACGAGATTCAATTTTTTCTTTTTTGAGTAAGGAAAGAAAGCTCTTGCCCGAAATCTGCGACAAACCAGAAATGCCCAGGTATTCCAGAATAGTCGGAGCAAAATCTATGCTCCGAACCACCTGAGTAATTCTTTTTCCAGCAGGAATTCCCGGTCCAGTAAGAATCAAAGGAATCCGCGCCACTGAGCGGTGAAGCTCCTCAGTATGGTCCATTTTTTTATGCTCAAAAAAAGCCTCGCCGTGGTCCGCGATGACCAAAATGAGGCTTTTTTGATAAATTCCTTTTCTCCGCAGGTATTCAAGGAGCCGGGCAATCTGGTCATTGGCATAACGAATCTCGCCGTCATACTGAGAGATAAGCCATTTTAATTCCTGCTCTGTGGGGGAGCGAGGGAGCTGATACCAGCGCCGATGTTTGCCGAAACGCAAAATTTCTCCTTTTCCAACCTCGCCTCCGGGTTTTTTAATTCCCGCACTGAAAAGCTTTTGATAAAACTCAGGTGCCCGATATGGAGCATGGGTGGAGACATAATGGATATAAAGAAAGAAGGGCGGGCTTGCCTCCTGCTCCAGCCATTTTATTACCTGTTCGGTCAAGCATTGAGCATCACCAAAGAAGAAGCTGGAAGCACAGCTCTCATTAGAAAGCTCAAAGCCCTGGCTCAACCCCAGACTGGTAGGAAGAAAATAAACCGCACTAAAACCGGCGGTCTGATATCCTGCTTTTTGCAGAACCTCTGCCAGAGTTAGAAAGCTTTCTTTTAAATGAAGGTCATAGGCAAAAATTACCCGATGCTCCCAGGGATACAAGCCGGTAAAAATACTGGCAAGACTGGTCACGGTAAAAGGAGAAGCGGTATAGGCATTAAGGAAAAGAGCTCCAGAGCGTGCCAGTTCATCTAAGTCCGGGCTGGTGGGAAGAGGATAGCCATAGCAACCAAGATGGTCGGCCCGAAGAGCATCAATCAAAATGAAGATTATATTCGGCTTTTCTGGCGGAGTCTGGCTCAGGTATCTGGGAGCTGTGAGAAACAGACCCCAGTCCTTCACCTCCGCAGAAAAGAACAGCTCGCCCTTTTTTTCTGCAAGCTCCAGCTCAATCTTTTTCCAATGGGCATTGGAGGAAGGAGCAATTTCTCCTTTGAAAATGGTTTCCTTTTTCTCTCCCTGCTCCAGCCAGACCTGATAAGAAATGGGCTCAGAATGCCGGGCAAAATATTGCGGGATAACCCCGAGGAAAAATCTCATCCGCTCTCCTTTTATTTCTCCCAGACTCAGCCGGGAAAAAGGCTGATATGCAACCGCTTCACGCTCTTGATGTCCAATTCTTGCCCGAAAATATTTCAAGCCCGGATTGTATTTTGCCAGAGCAGGAATTGTCTCAAAAGAAGGAAATTGAAAAACCTGCTCCTGGAGAGTTAATTTTTTTTCCTGCTCGCAGGAGAGAAAAAGTCCCAGACCCAGCAGGATGGCAAACCAGAGAGTTTTTTTCATTTTGAAAAAATTTATCATAATTAATTCAACATAACAACCATAAGGGTCATTATTAGAGCATAGACCAAAGGAGAGGTAAGGTTGTCATTGATTCGGGAAAAAGGCAGGCTTTCCATCAAAGCCCCGGCAAGTCCGGAAAGGAAAGAGATTCCTAAAAGAGGCAGAGGAGAAACTGCCATCATCTTCCCCAGACTTTCTGCCTGGAACCAGAAGGAACTGGATGCTTCCACATTTGCCCGAGTGAAGAGAAAAAAAGCCCAGCCAGATATCCCGGCACTAAAAAAATAAACCAAAAATCCCAGCCAGGTTTTTGCGCGATTCCAGAAAAGAGATTTTTTTCCCAGGAACTTTCCGAACAAAGTGGCAAGAGAGTCAGAAATACTCAAAACCGCCCAGGCTCCTGCCAGAACCGGAAGCGGAAAACATAGCCCCAAAAGCAAGACCGAAACCGAATACCAGAGCATCCCTGGAGAAATTCTCCGAGCCTGCTCCTCACTACGAAAGGCATCTGGAAAATACCCGGGCATAACCTTCCAGTTCCAGAAGAAAGAAATAATCCCAAACCAGACCGCATATCGGTAAGAGAACCATCGCAGAGGAATAATGAACAGAAAAGTTGCCAGATGAAGAAGCTGGCGAAAGCTCTCCTGGTATAACTCCTCAATCCGGGTTTTTTTCCCCATCCTTTTATTTTACCCGTTCGGTTTGTTTTCAAAAATTGTCATTTTCAGAAAAATAATGTTAAAATATCTGTCAAGGAAGAAGGAGGCGGGAACTTATGCCCAGGAAAAAAATAGGTGCCCTGCTGGAAGAGAAGGGGATAATCAGTGAATTTCAACTGGTTGCGGCTCTCAGTCATCAGCGGAAGTGGAAAATTCGGCTCGGTAAAGCTCTTCAGGAACTGGGATACATAGAAGAAAAGCAGTTATTTGAGGTTCTGGCAGAGCAGTGGGAAATGGAGCTGGTGGATTTGTATCAAGAGCCTCCCAGCGAGGATGCTAAGAAGAAATTAAGCAAAGACCAGGGGCTAAAGCTAATGGCAGTGCCTTTAAGGATAGAAGGAGAAGAGTTGGTTGTAGCTATTTCCGAGCCAGACCGGGAGAATTTGAAAGAGGAACTGGGAAGTATCACTGGAATGAAGGTGCGCCTGGTTTTAGCAATGGATAGTCAGGTGGAAGAACTGGCTCATACTTTGCCGGAGAAGGTTTCTCTGGGAGTAGTCAAGCCAGTAAAAAAGGCTTTTCGCAAAAACGAGAAAGGAGAAATGGAGCCAATAGAAGAAGAATCAGTGGTGCTGGGCGGAGAGGAAGGCTTGGTTCAGGAAGCTCCTGAGCCAATGGCAGAAGAATCTGCCAGACCACAGGAGGCGGGAGGAGAAGAGGAGCCGGTTGCTCTGGAACCGGTGGAGGAATCTGCCGGGCAGGAAGAACCCGCAGAGGCAGAGGAACCAGTAGCCCTGGAAGAAGTAGCAGAGAGCGAGGAGCCAGTGCCTCTGGAAGAACCAGAGGAAAAAGAGGAAGCAGAGAAACCAGAGGAGGAACTACCCACAGAAGTGCCAGAGATAAATCTTTCAGAATCAGCTCCGCCTGAAGAGCTGGGTACCCAGGAGGAACCAGCAGAAGCCCGGATGGAAAAAGAGCCCGAGGAACAGGTGGTGGGAGAAGATACTGAAGAGCTCTGGAAAGAAGCACCATCAGCTTCCCAGGTTTTACAATCTGAGCAAGAAACCGAAGAGCAGAAACCTCAAGAGAGTCGGGAAGAGAAAATGGAGGAATTCTTCCCCGGACAGATGCGGTTTATTGAAGGAGAGGAGCAGGCAGAAGAACCTGCTCCCAAGCTGGAAGAAGAGCTCAAGCCGGTTGAGGAGGTAGAGGAACTTGCTCCACCGGAGCTGGAAACAATTTCTGAACCTGAACCGGAGATTCCCGCTTCTGAACCACCAGCTCCTTCTTCAGAAGTGAGCGAGCAGGCAGAAGAAGAAATCTTTGAATCAGCCCAGCCCAGCCCGGAGCTGGAAGAAGTGGCTCCTGAAGAATTAGAAGAAGTGGTGCCTGCTTCTGAGCAAGAACCTGCTCTGGAAGAGGTTAGCCCGGAAACCCAAGAAATGATTAAAGAATTAGAAAAGCAAGAGCTGGTGCAGATGGTGGTTGAGATAGAAACCAAGCTCAAGCAGGTTCGGGATATGCTCAAGGAATTAAAAGAAAAACTCAAATCCTGAATTTTTCTCCCTTTTACTCTTTTGATAGAATAATCTTGCCTTGAGAAAAGCAGAGTTTATCTTTGTAATTTTATCTCTGACTATGTTTTTTTCTCTGGCTTTTTTCAGCCAGAAAAAAAAGAGTATTACTGTTGATGAATTTGCTCATCTGCCGGCTGGTTATTATTACCTGAAGACCGGGGATTTTCGGCTTTATGCCCAGAATCCTCCGCTGGTCAAAATGCTTCAGGCACTTTCCTGGCTTCGGGCAAATCCCTCCCTGGAAAAAGATATATCACGTTTTTTTCGATTTGGCTGGCTTCCCTGGATTTATGGCACTGATTTTATGCTCAGGAATAAAACCAGCTATCTGGACTTATTTGAAAAGGGAAGGGCGGTGGAGATTTTTCTTGGTGTGCTTTTAGGAGCAAGCCTTTATTTATTTTCCCGAAGATATTATGGGATAAAAGGAGCCTGGATAAGCTTAATAGTTTTTTGCTTGAGCCCGAATCTTTTAGCCCACACCAGAATTGCCACTCCGGATATTGGCTTCAGCTGGTTTATGTTTTTAGCGATTTTTTCTTTTCTAAAATACCTGAAAAAGCCGGGCTGGTTAAAAGCTTTGGTTTGCGGAATCTTTCTTGGACTGACTCAGCTGGGAAAATTTACCGGGCTTTTAATTTTACCCTTTTATTTTCTGGCACCGGTTCTCGCCTGGATATTTTCTGCTCAGGAAAAGAGCGGAAAAAATTTTTTGAAAAGAATAGGGGAGCTGGCAGGTATTTTGCTGGTTATGTCTTTGATTATCTGTGCCGGTTATGGGTTTAAAGGAGTTTTTAAGAAAACCGCTGAGTATAAGTTTCACAGCCAGGGTCTGAAAAAGGTGCAGAAAATTTTTGCTCCGCTTCCTGCGCCCTTTCCTGAGATTTATCTTTACGGGCTGGACCTTCAGATGCGGAATGTGGAGCAGGGAGAATTTGCTAATTATCTTCTTGGGAGATGGTATCGGGGAGTTTCAAAAAAATATTTTCTGGTAGCGCTTCTGGTCAAGGTGCCGGTGCCAGTTCAGGTTTTATTTATCTGGGGATTGGCTCTGGGGATTTTCAGGAAAAGGGCTCGTTTAAGAAAAGAAGAGATTTTTATCCTCGCGGTTCTTTTCTGGGTATTTCTGCTTTTTTCTTTAAAAAACAAGCTTCAAATTGGAGTTCGCTATTTGGTTCCTTTTTTTCCGCTGGGGTTTTTTCTTCTGGGCAGAGTAGGAGAGATGGCTTTTTCTTCAAAGATTCAAAGGGCGGTTTTAATTTTGCTTCTGGTCTGGCTTTTTGTGGAGACGCTCTGGATTTATCCGGATTATCTTTCATATTTCAATCAATACTGCGGGGGTCCTAAAAACGGGCATAAAGTTCTCTTAGACTCCAATCTGGACTGGGGTCAGGACCTTCCGGCTTTAAAAGAATTTATGGACAAAAATCAGATTGAGAAAATAGAGCTGGGATATTTTGGACATATTCTTCCCGAGCTTTACGGGATAGATTATCAGGTTCTGGGCGAGGAGCCCAGGCTTAAATACAGTGCGGTCAGCGTTCAATTTTTGGTGGGAGCAGGGTATTTTTATTATCCGCTTTTATATCATCAAGCGGAAAAAATCTTGAAAAATTTTAGCAAGCCGGTAATAATTCCTGCCCCGGTTCTTAAAAGTTATTTAAAGAAAAAACCGGTTGCCCGATGCGGTTATTCCATCTGGGTATTTAAAAATGACTGAAAAACCCAAAAGAGATTTTTCGGAATGGTATTGGCTTTTGGGGATTTTTTTTCTCGGCTTAATTCTCCGCCTGATTTATCTTTTTGAGGTTCGCCACTGTCCGCTTTTAACTGATCCGGGCTTGGACCTTCAGGCTTATGACCTCTGGGCGCAAAGGATTGCCGGGGGAGATTGGCTGGGAGATAAGGTCTTTTACCAGTCCCCGCTTTATCCTTATTTTCTGGCGATATTTTATGCTCTTTTTGCTAGGAGGCTGTTTTTGATTTATCTGGTTCAGATTATTCTGGGAGCACTGGATTGCCTTTTGCTTTATGGAATTGGAAAGAATGTTTTTGCACGAAGGGCAGGTCTTATTGCTGGTTTTCTGGGGGCGATTTATGGTCCTTTGATTTTTTATCAGGCACTAGTAATCAAAACCTTTTTAGGAATTTTTCTTTTTGATTTGAGCCTGTATCTTCTTGTGCTCAGCTTTCGCTCTCCCAGCTGGGTTAAAGGATTTTTTTCTGGAATTTTTCTCGGGCTTGCCAGTCTGGTGCGGGATAATTACCTTCTTGGTCTTTTCTGGTTTTTTCCCTGGTTATATTTTCGGTTCGGCAAAACC
The DNA here is from genome assembly GCA_964553915.1 of uncultured bacterium. Taxonomy (GTDB): domain Bacteria; phylum RBG-13-61-14; class RBG-13-61-14; order RBG-13-61-14; family DRUE01; genus CAZKMM01. The sequence goes on along the minus strand of CAZKMM010000010.1, from coordinate 18,567 downwards.
GGGCAGAGCAGGAAATCCTCTGGTTTTGCTCTGGGAGTAATTTTGATTATTGCCCTCTGTGGGCTTCGCAACTGGGTGGTGGGAAGGGATTTGGTTCTTACCACTTCCCAGGCAGGGCAGAATTTTTATATTGGCAATCATCAGGGAAATTTAACCGGCAGTTATTATGCTCCGGATTTTGTTCGCGCAAATCCTTTTTTTGAAGAAGATGATTTCCGCCGGGAAGCAGAAAAGAGGCTGGGAAGGAAGGATTTAAAGCCGAGCGAGATAAGTCGTTTCTGGTTTAAAGAGGCTTTTAAGGAGATAAAAGCAGAGCCAGGACTATTTTTCCAGAGGCTGGGCTTGAAGCTGATTTTATTCTGGAACCGAAAAGAGATTGCGGACAATGTCAGCATATATCTTTTTCGCCGGGAGTTTTCTTTTTTGCTTCGGTTCCTGCCGGATTTTGGCTGGCTCGGAGGACTGGCACTGCTAGGGTTAACAATCGGGTTGTATCGGCGAAAGGGGTTGGTGCTGGGTGGATTTTTAATTATTTACTGGTTGAGCATCAGTGCTTTTTACATTTTTTCCCGGTATCGGCTGGGGATTATCAGCCTGATTTTGCTCTTTGCCGGGCTGGGATTGGAGTTTCTGTGGCAGGAATTTCAGGGGAAGAACTGGCGAAATCTGGCTATAGCTCTGGGAATAACCGCTATGTTTTATCTTCTGGTCTGGGCACCTCTGGTTAAAGAGACCCTGGATTATGCCTATTATAATCTTGGTAATGCCTATGCCAGAAGCGGGGATTACAAAAAGGCAATAGAATCATACCAGAAGGCAATTAAGGAAAATCCTCAGGTGGCAAAATTCTGGGTTAATCTGGGAATTGCCAGCGAGCGGGTAGGAGATTATGCTTTAAGCTTTTCCGCTTATCTTCGGGCGCTTGAGCTGGAGCCGAATAATCCCCGGGCAAATCTGGGGCTGGGGAAAATTTTTTATATGCGGGGGGCGTTTGAGCAGGCAGAAACTCATCTTAAAAAGGCTCTGGAGCTGGAGCCGGAGTTAAAGGAAGCCAGAATTTACCTGGATTTGACCCGGAGCAGATTAGAAAAAAAATAACCCGGTTTTCTTCTTGAAAATTCTGGTAAAAGTTTTGCAAACCGAGATAATTTTGATAAAATCCCATAAACCAAGATGAGCCAGTCCAGAGGAGAAATAGAAAAAAGAGGGCTCTGGTCGAGCGGACTAATGTTTATTCTGGCAGCAGCCGGAAGTGCCATTGGTTTGGGCAATGTCTGGAGATTTCCTTATATCACTGGCACTTACGGGGGAGGGGCATTTGTTCTTTTTTATCTGGGCTGTGTTTTAGTGGTGGGATATCCTTTGTTAGTTGCGGAGGTGGTAATTGGAAGAAGTGCCAGGAAGAATCCGGTCGGAGCCTTTAAAACTCTTTCTCAGGGGAATAAATTCTGGACTCTGGTAGGTTTTTTGGGAATTTTTAGCGGGTTTGTGATTTTGTCTTATTACAGCGTGGTTGCGGGCTGGACTTTGGATTATTTTGCCAAATTTGTCACCAATGATTTTGCCGGGAAGGGCAGGGATGAAATTATTTCTGCCTTCAATCAAATGATCTCTGACCCGGCTCGTCAGCTTACCTGGCACAGTATTTTTATGGGAGCGACTATCGGGATTGTGATTTTTGGGATTAAAGAAGGTCTGGAAAGATGGATAGAGATTTTAATGCCCCTGCTTTTTCTCAGTCTGCTGATTCTTTTGGTTTACGGCTTGGTGCGGGGAGATGCGGTGGGAGCTTTAAGATTCTTATTTGAGCCGGACTGGAAAAAACTGGTTCTGACTAAAAGCGGTGAGTTCACACCCCGACCGATGATGGAAGCAATGGGGCAGGCGTTTTTTTCTTTGAGTCTGGGAATGGGAGCAATGATTACCTATGGCAGTTATCTTGGGGATGAGGTGAGAATCAGCCGGGCTTGCACAATGATAGTTTTTCTTGATACCTTGATTGCTCTGGTGGCGGGAATTGCCATTTATACAATTTTATTCGCTAATAAGCTGGAGCCAGCACAGGGTCCTGGTCTTACTTTTATGGTTCTGCCTTTGGCGTTTGTCCAGATGGGAGGAGTAGGAAGGGTTTTAGCAATCTGCTTCTTTTTACTCCTCGCCTTTGCGGCCTTGACCAGTGCCATCAGCCTTCTGGAAGTAGTAACCGCTTTTTTCATTGATGACCTGAAGCTGAGCCGAAGATGGGCAACCTTGCTCGGTGGGATGGGAATTTATCTTTTAGGTATTTTTTCTGCCCTGAGCTATAACCTTTTAAAAGGTGTGCATATTTTTAGAGATAAAGATGGCAATCCAATGCCAGTTCTGGATTCTCTGGACTTGCTTGCTACCAATTATCTTCTTCCCATTGGGGGGTTTTTTATTGCTTTTTTCCTGGGCTGGTTTATGGATAAGGTGGAAAAAAAGAGGCAGTTTTTAGAAGGGAAGGGCAGTGAGAGGTTTTATAAAATCTGGCATTTTCTGATTCGCTATATTACTCCGATTCTGGTTTTTATCCTGTTAGTATTTGAGATTGATAAACATCTGGGATTGGGTATCTTTGAATAAAAGGAGGAATTGATGGCAAAAAAAATTAAGGTTTCAAGAAAGCAGATTAAAAAGCCAGATGAGTTCATTACCTTTACGGACCGGGTAGTAAAATATCTGGCAGAAAGAAAAAATCTGGCTATTGGAATAGGCGCCGGATTATTGTTGATTTTGCTCTTGATTAATCTGGCAAGTTATTCTTATCGCACCCAGAGGCAGAAAGCAGAGTATCTTTTAGCCCAGGCTTTTTCCATTTTAAACACTCCCTTAACCGAAGAACTTACCACTGACCAGATTATCAAGGGGAGTAAATCTTATGCTACTCAAAAAGAGCGGAGTGAGGATGCCATTGCCAAGTTTAAGCAGGTGATAGATAAATTTGGAAAAAGCGAGCCAGGTCTGGAAGCTCGCTATCATCTGGCAAGCCTTTATCTGGAGCAGGAAGATTGGGATAATGCGCTTTATTATTTTCAGGATTTTTTCTCTTCCCTGGAAAAACATCATTCTCAGGCAGGATTAAGCCTGGGCCTGACCGCCTACCTGGGAATGGCACAGGCTTATTACGGTAAGGGAGAGTATGAAAAGGCTCTGGAATACTATCAAAAGGTTTTAGATTCTAAAGATGAAACCTATTTAGCAGAAGCCAGCCTGGGCAAGGCAAAAACCCTGGCAAAATTAGGAAAAACCCAGCCTGCCAAAGAGGAGCTGGAAAAATTGATTCAGCTTTATCCGGACTCTATTTATGCTCAATTAGCCGAGCTGGAGCTTAATGCCATTTTAGTGCAATGATTAAGAAATTTTTTTTATGCCTGATTTCTGGGGTCCTTCTGCTAGGTCTCTCAGAAGGAGGGATTAAACGATATCCATTAGTTCCCTCTCCCGCTTTTAGAAGTAAATTTAATCATCGGGAAAGGGCAGGGCTGGTGTTTAATGAAAAGGGCATCTTTGCCCTGACCAGCCGGGGATGGATGAGCTTAATCACCCCGGAGGGAAAAATTCTCTGGCAGAAAAAAAGCTTTTGCACCCCCTGTGCTCCGCCGATGGTTTCAGAAGGTAAATTTTATTATCCCTGCCAAGAAGGGGTTATGGTCTGCGGGAAGCTGGAAAGTGGTAAAGAACTCTGGAGATTTGAGTTTAAAGACTCCTCTGCCAGCACTCCGGCAATAAGTGATGGGCTGGTAGTTTTTCAGAGCGGGCAGGGATGGGTTTATGCCCTGAATGAGGAGTCCGGTGAGCTGGTCTGGCTCCAGAGACTTTTGGGAGCCGGGAAAAAACTGAGCCTTTTGGGAGCCAGCCCGCCCCTGATTGACCGCGAGCGTGTCTTTGTTGCCTCTCGTGCCGGTGTGGTAGCGAGTTATCAGCTGAAAACTGGAGAAATGCTCTGGAAAAGAGAGATTTTTGCGGGTAAAATCCTCTCTGACCTTGATTTCCCCTTAATTTCTGACCAGAAAACTATTTATCCCAGTTCTAAGATAGGCATTTCTGCTTTAAGCAAAAAAACCGGGAAGGTTTTCTGGAGCCTTGAGGAGCAGGTTTTGGTTGCTCCGAAATTTTTTGCTGGCAATATTTATTTACTCAATCAGGACCTGGAGCTTTTAAAAATAGACGCAAGCGTGGGATTGGTTGAGGAGCGGGTTGATTTGAAGGAGCTGGAGAAATGGCATCGCCAGAAGGTGCTGGGGATTTTCCCTGGTGAAAAAGCGGTCTTAATCATCACATCTTGTAGGATTTATTCTTTTGAGCCTGCCAGTGAGGAGCTGAAATTGATAAAAAAATACCCGGGAAGGGGTCAGAAAGCCTGCCTTGAAAAGGGCAAAATTTATCTTCTCAGCTCAAAGGGCTATCTGCTGGAAATTTCCCCAAGAGAACTTTATTGTGGAATAACAAACAAATAAAGAAAAAAGGACTGATAGACTCTGAGCTTTCCTGTGCTTTTGCCGGTTTGATTTCGTTTAAGATAAATTATGTTAACTTTTAAATAAAGATAAGAAATTCTACTTGCCAACTCATTGAATTTTAAATGAAAATCATAGAAAAAACTGCTGGCATTATATTTTTGGTGCTGATTTTTACCCTTCCCTTGATGAAATTTCCACAAATAAGCATCTTGAATTATAAAGTTCAACTGAGTGATTTTATTGCGTTTTTTCTTTTTTTAATAACAGGCTTGATTTGGTGGAAAAGGAAGCAATTTCCTGCTTTAGGTTATTGGCTGGCAGGCGTATCTGTAATTTTGCCGATGCTTTTGGCTCTTTGCTTTTCACACAATTTCTTAAAAGCGTCTTTTGAGATCATAATTCAGCTTTATCTCATTTTTATTTTTATTATCAGCGTATATTTGCTAGAATCTAAAGTAGTTTATTATGAAAAAATTTTTTTGGTGTGGGCATTTTCTGGTGTTTTGGTAATCATTTGCGGACTTTTAGGTATTGTGTTTTATTATGCAGGATTTGAAAAGAATCTTTTCATAGCGGGTTATGGGCTTGATCTTCCCTCTGGACATTATCCCCGAATATCAAGCACTTTATTGAGTGCAGCATACCTTGCCCATTATCTTATTCCAAGTTTTTTCATATTTTATTTTTGGGCTAAAAAATCTCAAAAATATCGAGCTTTGTGGATAATATTGCTGATATTGCTTTTCATAGTAGATTTTTTTAGCCTGGAGCGCTCATTTTTTCTTTGTTTTGTTGCATTCGGATTTTGGAAAGCACATAGTGCTAAAAATCGTTTAAGAAAGGCTTTCAGTTTAATTTTTTCATCCTTTCTTTTAATTTTTGTGCTCTTTAGTTGCTTTTACAGTCCAAAATTTTCTCATTTTGTTCAGGCTCTTAAAGGCAAAGAAATAGAACCAAAATTTATATTTTTCTTCAATCCCACTCCTCGTCAAATTATATGGAAAAGCGCTCTAGAACAAATAAGAAACAACCCTTTTTGGGGTCGTGGATTAGATAAATGCGCCACAGGACCTTTAAAAATAGGCAATTGTAAAATACATTGTAACTTCCCAGAAGGTGTTGATGGGCATAATATATTTCTTAATTTATGGTCAACAAGAGGAATATTAGGACTTATTAGCTATTTATTTTTTCTGGGATGGATAATAAAGCGCTCAGCCAAGTTCTCGCTAAAACCTTCTGCTCCGCTTGAACTTCAACTTATGTTTTGGGCTGTTGTTGGCATGCTTTTGGCTTCGCTTTTTTTGGATATTGAAGATTTTCGTCATTTTTATATATGCCTGGGCATTTTTGTTGGAATGACCGAGAGACAAAAGAAAAAAATTATTTAAGGATAAATGCAATTATCTTCTGATTCTCCGCTTGATTATCGCATATAAGAGTTTGGGGCGTGAGATGATAGTTTTGTAGCGGTAAAAGAAGCGGATCGGATGCTTGAAAAGCAGACTCAGGTTCTATTTCCAGAACCATTTTCTTCTCATTTTTTCAATCTGCTCTGAGGTCCAATTTTCTGTATCAAATCTGGCTTCAAAGTAATCAATATCTGAGAAGTCATAATCAGATTTGAGATATCCCCTTTCCTGGCAGATTTCCGCAATTCGGTTTCCGGGAAATAAAATAGCCAATTCGTTTAGGTCCAGCTTTCAGGAAAAATCCATTGGGGAGCTTGTGAACAAGAGGTCTCCGCTTTATACAAGAGGGTTCTGAAATTGACTGGAAAAAGGCAGAGGAATTCCCTAAAAGCAGATGACATTGTTTGATACTTTTGACGGAAAAAACTCACGGGCGGGTAAATCAAAAGCATTTTTTCAATTTTTCTGACTAGATGTTTATTGACGCTCAGCAGGGCTGATGTTAAGATAAATTAGAAGATGCCAGAGCTGGTAAAAAAAGGCAATTTCAAAGATATTCCTTTTGCCCGGGTATTTTATTCCATTGCTGGACGGGAAAAAACCGGGATTTTAACTGTTAGAAATCCAGAAGATAATCTGGTTTTAAAGAAAGTTTATTTCCTGGCAGGAGATTCTGCCTTTGTGGAGTATGGTCCGATTGAGGAAGCTCTTGGTCAAATTCTTTTGAAAGCGGGAAAACTCAGCGAAGAAGACCTGGAGGAAGTGTTGGAGGAGCTTGCTCTTTCCGAAGACAAGGATATTGGGGAAATACTGCTGGAAAAAGGGCTTCTCACTCAGGAGGAGTTAGAGACCTGGCTGAAAAAACAGGTGGAGCTGAAGCTGGTGAGCCTTTTTGCCCTGAAGGAAGGGAATTTTGAATTTGAAGAAATTCCGGTAAGTAAATTTCAGTTTTCCGTCAAACTTTTCCCGATTGTTCCCGAGCAGATTATTTATCAGGGAATTAAAAAGCATTATGATTTAAGAAGGCTTGAGAAGGAGCTGGAGCCATTAAAGGAAAAATGGATTAAGCTCCGTCCGGAATGGGAAAAGAAAAAAGAGTTTTTTCTTTTCTCGGTGGAAGAAAAGAAATTGATTGAACAGGCTCGGGAGGGGAAAGCCTTTGCCCGCCTTATCGCTTCAAGTGACCTCCCTCTGGCAGAAACCCTGAAAATTGTCTATATTCTACTTCTCTGCGACCTGCTGGAAGTGGAAGAGAGAAAAAGCATTAAGGAATTTGAAGAACCGCCGGTCAAAATACCTCGTCGTTCCCGGGTAATAGAGCTGGAGGAGATAGAACCAGAGCAAACCGCTCAGGAGCTTAACTTAGAACTGGAACAGGTGCCGGTAGGAGGAGATGAATTCCCCTCCCCTTCCCCGCCACCTGCTTCCCGTAGCTCAGCTCAACCCGCGGTAGCGAAAAAGCCTGCTTCAGAGCCAGAACCAATTGAGGATGAAAAAGCCCTGGTCAAGCAAAAGCTTTCTGACCTGCTCCTTTCCAATCTGCGAGAGGCGGTGGATGCCTATCTGCCCGGAAGGACCGGAGGAGTTAAAATTGGTGAACTTTTGGTACAGAATAAAATTATAGATTCCATCCAGCTCAATGAAGCAATTAAACGGATGCGGGAAAAAGGCACCAGCCTTCTTAACACCCTGTGCGAGATGGGAGCAATTGAAGATGACGACCTGAGCGACTTTTTAAGCAAATATTATAAAGTGCCCGCGGTTAACCTCAAAGAAATGGAATTAGACCAGGAGATTGTCTCCTTGATTCCTGAGGAATTAGCAAAGAAATATAAAGCTATTCCCATCAACCGAACCGGCAGAACCCTGGTGGTGGCAATGGCAGACCCTACCAATCTTCAGGCGATTGAGGAGATAGAGTTCCTCACCGATTACAAAGTGGAGCCGGTGGTAGCAACCGAAAATCAAATCAAAGAAGCCATAGATAAATTCCACGATTCCGCAGCTATGCTGGATGAGGTGATGAGCACTTTTGATGACTCTGATATCAACCTTGCAGAGATTGAAGAAGACGATGTGGACATCTCTGAGCTGGAGAAAGCCAGTGAAGAGGCGCCCGTAGTTAAGCTGGTTAATCATATCATCTTTGATGCAATTCAGAAAGGCGCCAGCGATATCCATTTTGAGCCGTATGAAAATGCCTTCCGAATCAGATACCGAATAGATGGAGTGCTTTATCCGATTGTCTCCCCTCCTTATAAACTAAAAAATGCGGTGGTGAGCCGGTTGAAGATTATGAGCAAGCTGGATATCGCGGAACGTCGGCTTCCTCAAGATGGAAGAATGTCTATGAAGGTGGGAAACAAAAAGCTGGACTTTCGGGTTAGCACCCTTCCCACAATGTGGGGAGAAAAAGTGGTGCTGAGAATTCTGGATAAAAGTTCTCTGGAGCTGGATTTGACCAAATTGGGGATGGAGCCGGAGCAGTTGGAAGCATTCCGCTGGGGAATTTCTCAGCCCTATGGAATGGTGCTGGTCACCGGTCCCAGTGGCTGTGGCAAAACCACCACTCTTTATTCTTCCCTTCTGGAATTAAATAAAGTCACAGACAACATCTCCACCGCAGAAGACCCGGTGGAATATTATCTGGAGGGAATCAATCAGGTGCAGATGCAAGATGAAATCGGGCTGAATTTTGCCTTCACCCTTCGGGCTTTTCTCCGTCAGGACCCGGATATTATTATGGTCGGAGAGATTCGCGATTTTGAAACCGCAGAAATTGCCATCAAAGCTGCTCTTACCGGACACTTAGTTCTTTCCACGGTTCATACCAATGATGCTCCCAGCACTATCAGTCGGCTTTTAAATATGGGAATTGAGCCCTTCCTGATTACCGCCTCCCTTAATACCGTGGTCAGCCAGCGGTTGGTAAGAAAGCTTTGCCCGAATTGTATGGAGCCGGTGGAAATTCCCAAGAGAACTTTAATTGAAATGGGGGTTTCTCCGGAGGAAGTGGATGATTTTGTTCCTTATGTAGGAAGAGGATGCCCGGAATGTGCTCATCGGGGTTATAAGGGCAGAATCGGACTTTTTGAAGTGCTTACGGTTCGGGGAGAAATTTCTGAATTGATTCTCGCGGGCGCCACCCCGGCCGAGCTGAAAAGAGAAGCGATTAGATTGGGGATGAAAACCCTCCGCCAGGCAGGGCTGACCAAAGTCAAGAACAAAATAACTACCCTGGAAGAGGTTACCCGAACCACAATGCCAGATTTTGTCCGCACCTCAGAGGAATTTGAAGATATTACTTAAAGCCAGTCCGGAAATAAAAATGGTCGGGATGGCGGGATTTGAACCCGCGACCTCTTGGTCCCGAACCAAGCGCGCTACCAGTCTGCGCTACATCCCGACTAGTTTTTATTATAAACATCATCTTATTTTTTGCAAAAATCAAAAGAAGTATCTAACGATTACTTGCATTTTTTTCAGACTGAATTTATAATGGAGAATCATCAGGAGCTGGATAATTTCCCGAGGGAGAAATAGTAAGCTAAAAGCGGAGGGCAAGAGATGGCAGAGGAAAAAGGTATGAAGGAACTGGTTGAGATGATTGCCAAGAAACTGGTTGACCATCCCGAGCAGGTGCAGGTGAATGAGGTGAGCGGAGAATATTCCTGTGTGATTGAGCTGAAAGTGGCAAAAGAGGATATCGGCAAGGTGATTGGCAAAAAAGGTGCTCATGCCCAGGCGATTCGCACCCTGCTGATGGCTGCCAGCGGTAAGGATGGGAAAAGATACATCCTGGAAATCCTGGACGAATAAACTTAATAAAAGTTTCACAAGGAACCTACAATGAAAAAAGAAAAGACCGTATTAGAATATTGCTCTATCTGTGATGAGGAACTGGAAATGCCCATTGTCCAGAGAGATTCCTCAAATCCTCATCTGGTCTGGGTGAGATGTCCGAAATGTAATGAGACCAAACCTATAGATATTCTCCAGGTGGCAGATGAGCTGAGAGAGGAGGAAGCGGAAGAAGAGGAAGAGATGCTGGAAGAGGAAGAAGAGATAGAGATTATTCCTCCAACTCCACCCAAAGAAAAATCAGGCAAAAAGAAAAAAAGCAAAAAGAAGAAAAAAGAGGAACCCGCCCCAGCTGTGGAGTATGAAATAAATCCAGAGAAATCCCGGGAATATAAACCCAGCGAGGTATATAAGCCTGGAGAGACTATTTATCATCCGCTCTGGAAGGACTACGGGGTAGTGGTAAAAATCAGGAGGAGCGGAGGGGGAAGAGAACTGGCAGAAGTGCATTTTCAAAAACAGGGCTGGAAAAAGCTTTTGGTCAACCAGAAGGCTTCTAAATCTGGATGATGTCCCGCCTTTACAATTCCTTTCGGGTTCTTTTAGTTTCTTTTTCTTATTTTTTTCTTCTGGAGCTGGCTTTAAAGAAAGAATATCTTCCCTGCCCTGCTCTTGCTTTAGAGTATCTTTTCTGGCTGGCAATGGTTCTGGGAATAATTCTTCTGGTCTGGCTGATTTTCACAGAAAAGCAATTAGAAGCAAGCACTGGGTTGTGGCTTGCCGGGTTGTTCTTTTTGTCCTGGTTCAGTTATCACCGCCAGGAAATAGCAAGCCTGGGAATGAAGAAGTTTTTTACCATTTTCCTTCCGGGAATAATTTTTCTCACTGCCTTTTTTCTCTGGATTTTTCTCGGATTAACCTCCCGGCTGAAGAGTTTTCGTCTTCCTCTTCTGGGGGGTTTTTTGCTTTCAGCTCCTTTCTGGCTTTTGTTCTATGAGCAGGAAGGCTTTAAAACCTATTTTCAAATACCACCACGGCTAAACACTTTTTTTCTCTGGCTCTCTTTTCTTTTTTCTGGCTGGATTTTGGGGATAATTTTTTATTTTCTTTCCCGGCTCAAGTTAAAATTTATCTTTCGGCTCTGGCTGGTATTTGTGCTTTTGGTGGCGATTTATGCCTTTTCAGGTTCTCTGCTCGGGGAGATAAAAAAAAGCAAATCCCAGCCCTCGGTCAATTCGCATTTGCCTGATTTATTCTTAATTACGGTTGATACTCTTCGGGCAGACCAGCTTAGGGTTTATTCGGACCGTGCCCCTCAAACTCCTAATCTGGATGAGCTGGCAAAAGATTCGCTAATTTTTGAAAACGCCATCAGCCCCTCTAACTGGACAATTCCGGCAATTGCTAGCTGGCTCACCGGAAGACTTCCCAGAGAGCATCAGGCAGGTAAAGGTATTTTTGACCAGGAAAAAGAAACTTACAACCGACTGGAGGAATCTGCTTATACTCTGGCAGAAGCATTAAAAGAAAGGGGCTATTATACCTGCGCCTTTGTGGATAATCCCTGGCTTCATCCTGAAATGGGATTTGCCCAGGGGTTTGATTATTTTTTTTACAAGTCTCCGCCCAGTTTACGTAAATATCTGTTGGGAATTCGCCTGCTCCGGGCAGGGTATCAATTATTTACCAAAAGGTTTTCTTATTCGGGCGGTGCCTGGATGACCCAGCGGGTCAAATCCTGGCTTAAGAATAATTCAGAAAAAAAGCCTCTTTTTTTGTGGGTTCATTACTTTGACCCTCACCTTCCTTATCTGAAGCATCCGCAGACTTCCCTTACGGTTCTTGCCAAGCCAATAATCAGACGGGCGGTAAGTCGGGGCAGGGTGGAATTGATACGGAGTGGATATTACAATTTATCTTTGAATGACCGGCTCTATATTTATGAGTTGTATCAGGGGGAGGTAGTTTTTACTGATTTACAGGTAGGAGAGGTTATTAACACGATAAAGGAGCTGGGTCGGTATCGTGCTTCTGTGGTTATCTTCACCTCTGACCATGGGGAAGAGTTCTGGGAGCACGACAGTTTTGAGCATGGTCATACCTTTTATCAGGAGCTGATTTTGGTGCCTCTTCTGGTTAAACTCCCTCAGAACAAATGGGCAGGAAAAAGAATTTCTCAGCCAGTAAGCACGCTCCAGATTTATTCTACCTTCCTTGAATTTGCCGGAGCAAAAACCTCCCAGCCACCTAATCTGCTCATCTCCATAGAGGAGCCAGAAAAGTCCCTTAAATACCTGGTGAGTGAATTTCCCATTTATTTTTCCCAAAAAGGAGCGGTAATCAGCCGGGATTTAAAAAAAATAATTCTTGGAGAAACAGAAAAAAAATGGTTCTTTGACCTGAAATCTGACCCAGAGGAAAAACATCCCCTCCCCTTCTCCAAAACTGCCCGGGATTTGGAGGAAAAGTTTTCTGCTCCTCCCTCACTGGCACCGCTTCCAGCCAAGCCAGCTCCTTTCAGCAAAGAAGTAATAGAAAGATTAAAAAGCCTGGGATACTTTAGATAATCCGCCTGGTTTAAAAATTGCTTTTGCCCTGCTTGATGATATAATTTTTGCCAGAGATGGTTGAGATTCTGGCAATCGCCAATCAAAAAGGCGGGGTGGGAAAAACCACCACTGCCATTAATCTCTCTGCCTGTTTGGCTGTGGGAGAGAAAAAAGTTCTTTTAGTTGATTTAGACCCGCAAGCAAATGCTACCAGCGGGCTGGGAATCAATGGTCGTCGGGCACGGGCGAGTATTTATCAGGCTTTAATTCAGGGGCTGAGCATCTCCCGGGCAATTTTAGATACTGAGCTAAAATTTTTAAAACTGGTTCCCAGTAATGAAAATCTGGCAGGAGCAGAAATAGAGCTGGTAAATTTATCAGAAAGAGAATTTTTCCTGAAACGGGCTTTAAAAGAGGTTGAGGAACAGTTTGAATTTATCATCATTGATTGTCCTCCCAGCCTGAGCCTGCTTACCATTAATGCTCTTGCCTGTGCCCGGAAGGTGCTGGTGCCGATTCAATGCGAATATTACGCCCTGGAAGGATTAGGAAGACTGCTCAAAACCATTCAGCTGGTTCGGGAAAGACTTAATCCCATCCTGAAAATTGAAGGAATCGTCCTGACAATGTTTGATAGGAGAAATAATCTCTCCTGGCAGGTAGCTGAGGAGATTAAAAAACATTTTCCCCAGCTGGTTTATAAAACCGTTATTCCCAGAAATGTCCGGCTGGGAGAAGCTCCCAGCTTTGGAAAACCAATTATTCTCTATGATATAAATAGCACTGGTGCCCGGAGTTATTTAGCCCTGGCAGAGGAATTTTTAAAAAGAAGGACTGAGAGATGAGCCCTCGCAAAGTCCTGGGAAAAGGTCTGGATGCTTTAATTCCCGGTGGTGAGGAACGGGAAGAGTTGATATATCTGGAAGTGGAAAAAATCCATCCCTCTCCTTCCCAGCCCCGGGAAAATTTTGAGCCAAAGGCTCTGGAGGAGCTGGCAAACTCTATTCGCCGGCAGGGAATTTTACAGCCCCTGGTGGTTCGTCCTATTTCCAACCAAGAAAGAGGATTCCAGCTTATTGCCGGAGAACGAAGACTGAGAGCTGCGAAAATTGCTGGCTTAAAAAAAGTTCCTGCCCTGGTCAAAGAAGTAAATGACCAGCAGGCACTGGCACTGAGCCTGATTGAGAATCTTCAGCGGGAAGATTTGAATCCTGTGGAACAGGCAAAAGCCTATCAACAGCTGACCAAAGATTTTCATCTCACCCAGCAGGAGCTGGCAGAACTTCTGGGCAAGGAGCGAAGCACCATTGCCAATACCCTTCGGCTTTTAAAACTCCCCCCGGAGATTCAGAAGGAGCTGGAAAAAGGAACCATTACTCCGGGACACGCCCGGACTTTACTTTCTCTGGATTCTTCGGTAAAAATAAAATGGTTATTTAAAAAGATAGTTGAACAGGGGCTAAGTGTTAGGGAAGCGGAGCGGGAAGCAAAAAAACTCCAGGAGGAAAAAGCGGAGGGGAAAAGACGCTCTCGCCCCAAGGATGTTCATTTAAGAGCACTGGAGCAGGAGCTGACAAATATTATAGGTGCCCGAATCAGAATTACTCAAAGCTCCAGGGGTAAGGGAAAGATAGAGATTTATTTTCAGAATTTAGAGGAACTGGAGAGGTTAATTGGCTTTATTAAGAGAGCGAAATAAGAAACCAGAGCCGAGCTCAGCACCTGCTGAGCCGGGCAGGAGGGGAATGATGAATCGCAAGGATGAGTCAGCGGTTTCTTCTCGGGAGCTTAATGCTCTTTTGGGAAGGGGAAGTGAGTTTGATGGAAAGCTGATTTTTGAAGGCACGGTGCGGATTGACGGTAAGTTTAAAGGAGAAATTCATTCTAAAGGAAGATTGATTGTTGGGGAGAATGGGGAAGTGATTGGTGAAATTTGGGTAGATAATGCTATAATTAGTGGTAAAATTAAGGGCAACATCAATGCTCAGAATCGGGTGGAGCTTCAGCCTCCGGCCCGGCTGGAAGGAAATATCACCGCATCTTCTCTGGTGATTCAGGAAGGTGCCATTTTTGATGGAAATTGCCAGATGTCAAAAAAGGAGCAAAAAGCACCAGAAAAGCCAACCACATCCCAGTAGTCGCACCTGAGAAATAGTAGTTCCACGAGGTAAAGAAAAATGGATAAGAAGTTTATAGGATTATTTATTTTCTTTTTGTTTTTGTTCACAGGCTTGGTTTTGGGCTCGTTTTCCGTGAGGGCGGAAGAGAAAAAAAGTCTTCCCGAGCATCAGGTTATCTCTTCTCAAGCTTTGACCAGCTCAGAAGCAGAAGAAAAATCTTCCGAGCAATTAAAAAGTGAAGAAGCTGTCCATCATCCGGTCTGGGACCCGCCCCTGTGGAGCACCATCGGGTTTGCTCTGATGCTGTTATCTATTGCAGTTATTCCCTTGGTCAAAGAAAAATGGTGGGAATCTAATCTAAATAAGGCAATAGTTTCTCTAGCTCTGGCAATTCCCTTTGGAATTTATATCCTGCTTCAGGACTGGCATTCCCTGGCTCATGAGATCCACGAATATATCTCCTTTATTGTCCTGCTGGGTTCTTTATTTGTGATTTCCGGCGGGATTTATCTTCACGGAAATATCTATGCCAGCCCGAGAAATAATACCATTCTTCTGGCAGTGGGCACCCTGCTTGCCAGCTTCATCGGAACCACCGGCTCCGCAATGCTTTTGATTCGCCCGGTAATCAATACCAATGCGGAGCGAAAATATAAGGTTCATACCATTGTCTTTTTTATCTTTCTGGTGGCAAACATCGGTGGTTCCCTAACCCCGCTGGGAGACCCTCCGCTTTTTATGGGCTATCTTCGGGGAGTGCCTTTTGTCTGGACTTTCCGGCTCTGGGAAATGTGGCTTCCTACCTCTGCTCTGCTTTTAACTCTTTATTATTTGATGGACCGTTATTTCTGGAAAAAAGAGTCAGATGAAGCAAAAAAATGGGATGAAAAATATCAACTCCCATTAAAACTTCATGGAAAGATAAATTTTTTGTGGCTGGCAGGAGTGGTGGCGATTATCTATTTTGAGACCCCGAGCCCCTGGCGGGAGCTGGGAATGATTGCTCTTTCTCTCATTTCCTGGTTCACCACTCCCAAAGGAGTGCGGGAGGCTCATCATTTTAGCTTCAATGCGATTATAGAGGTTGCGGTTTTGTTCTTCGGAATTTTTGTAACAATGGTTCCAGCTCTTCAGCTTCTCCGCCTGCACGGAGCCGAACTCGGCGTCACCCAGCCCTGGCACTTTTTCTGGATGACCGGCTCCCTCTCCAGCTTTTTAGATAACACTCCCACCTATCTGGTCTTTTTGAGCCTGGCAGAAGGTTTGAATCTTTCCCCGGATGTGGTGCTTCATTCCGGAGCTGGCATCAGCCACATCATTTTAGAAGCCATTTCCTGCGGAGCGGTGTTTATGGGAGCCAATACCTATATTGGCAATGGTCCCAACTTTATGGTCAAGGCAATTGCTGAGGAAAATAGCATCAAAATGCCCAGCTTTTTCGGTTATATGCTCTGGTCTCTTGGCATTCTGATTCCCATCTTTGTTCTGGTCACCCTGGTTTTCTTTGTTTGAAAAATTTAAAAAACAAGTTAATTTAATTTAAACTATGGCTTGAAGGGGAAGGTTTTAAATGATTAGTTTAAACTACAGTTTTTTTGTCCAGCTGGCAATTTTTCTCTTTCTGGTGGTAATTTTGCACCAGTTTCTTTTCAAGCCGATTTTAAAAATCTGGGAGAAAAGAGAAGAGCTAACCGAAGGCAGCCTGAAAAAAACCGAACAGCTCAAGCAGGAGCTTGAGGAGCTTTCCCAGAAATTAGAGGAAAAGCTTGGTCAGGCAAAGGAGCAGGCAAAAGCCCGCCAGGAGAAGCTCAAGCAGGAACTTTTAAATCAGCAGGAAGAGATGGTTAAAAAGGCAAGAAGTGAAACCAGTGAGATGATTGCTGAGCTCAGGGAGCGGATTGCCCTTGAATATCAGCAGGCGCTCAAGGAAGCAAAGGAGCAGGCAGAGAGGCTGGGAGAAGAAATTGCAGAAAAAATCCTCGGGAAGGCATAAAAATGAATAAAGAGAAAAAAGAAAAAAGGTTTTCTTATCCCCTTTTGGGCTGGATTCTTCTCTGGACCGCCTTCGGGGTAGGATTAAGTTTGTTATTTAAATTCCGGGGAGTTTCTGCTCCCTGGGCAAATGGTTTTGCCCCGGCAAATTTTTTAATTTTTATTACCCTGATTTATTATTTGACCAGGGAAAGGTTTAGGAACTTCCTTGCCCAGCGAAAAGAACAAATCACCCGGAACATAGAAGAGGCAAAACAGGCCTATGAGCAGGTTTCCCAGGAGCATCAGAAGATAAAATCCCGCTGGGAAAATCTCCAGAAGGAGCTGGAAAGAGTTGAAGAGATTATTCAAAAGGATGGAGAGCTGGAGCGGAATAAAATTCTTGAGGAAACCCAGAGGCAGATTGAGCGGATTAAAAATGAAGCTGAATTTACTTCTCGCCAGGAGCTTAAAACCGCCCAGGCTCAGCTCAAAACCGAGATAATCAAATTAGCTCTGGCGAAAGCAGAGCAGATTCTCAAGCAAGAACTCACCCCGGAAAAAGACGCGGAAATTCAGGAGCAGTTTTTAAAGGAGGTAGCTGGTGGCGAGCTTGGATAGTATTGCCCGTCGTTATGCCCGGGCTTTAATTTTAATTGCTCAGGAAGAAAACCAGCTGGAGCGCCTCGGAGCAGAACTTTTGAAGCTGGAGGAATTTTTTAAAAATAATCTCTCACTTTTCCGCCAGCTTTTGAGTCCTCAGCTTTCTCCCTCTCAGCGGGGAGAGGTGCTCAAGCTGAGCGGAGAAAAACTGGGATTAAGCCCAACCCTGGTCAACTTCCTGCTTCTTCTTAATCAAAAACATCGTCTGGATTTATTCTTTCGGATTGTCCGGGAATATCAGATTCTTTCTGACCAGCTTTCAGGCATTGCCCGGGCACAGATTTTTTCTGCTCGTCCTTTATCGGAAGCTCTCAAAGAGAAATTGCTTTCGCTTTTAGAACAAAAATTAAATAAAAAGATAGAAGCGGAGTATTTTCAAGAGCCGGATTTAATTGCCGGGGTAAAAGTCAAGGTAGGAAGCCTGGTCATAGATGGCTCAATTCGGGCGCAGTTAAGTATGATAGAAGAAAAACTAAAATCTGCCTGAGGAGGTAAAAATGCCAGAGATTCGTGCGGAAGAAGTTAGTGAAATCCTTCGCCAGCAGATAGAGAAATTTGGCAAAAAAATTGAGATGGCAGAAACTGGCGTGGTGGTCTCGGTGGGCGATGGTATTGCCCGGATTTACGGCTTGGAGAACTGTATGGCAGGGGAGCTGGTGGAATTTCCTTCTGCCGGGGTTTATGGAATGGCATTGAACCTGGAAGAAGACAATGTGGGAGTGGCAATTTTCGGAGAAGACCGAGATATTAAAGAGGGCGATACCGCTCGTCGCACCAGCAGGATTGTGGAGGTGCCGGTTGGAGATGCGGTGGTCGGAAGAGTGGTTAACCCTCTGGGTCAGCCCATTGATGGCAAGGGTCCGATTGAAGCCAAAGAATTCCGCCGGGTGGAGCTGAAGGCACCGGGAATTGTCTGGAGAGAGCCGGTTAAGGAACCGCTCCAGACTGGATTAAAATCCATTGACTCTATGATTCCCATTGGTCGGGGACAACGGGAGCTGATTATCGGCGACCGCCAGACCGGAAAAACCGCCCTGGCAGTTGATGCCATCATTAACCAGAGAGATACGGATGTTTACTGCATTTATGTTGCCATTGGTCAGAAGCAGAGCACAGTTGCCCGGGTGGTTGCCAAGCTGGAGGAATTCGGAGCAATGGAATATACCACTGTGGTCTCTGCTACTGCCAGCGAACCGGCTCCGCTCCAGTTTCTTGCTCCTTATTCCGGGTGCACAATGGGAGAATATTTCAGAGATTCTGGCAGGCATGCTCTGGTCATCTATGATGACCTTTCCAAGCACGCCCAGGCATATCGGCAGATGTCCCTACTCCTCCGCCGACCCCCGGGAAGAGAAGCCTATCCCGGAGATGTTTTTTATCTTCATTCCCGCCTGCTGGAGCGAGCTGCAAAATTGAACGATGAGCACGGCGGTGGCTCTTTAACCGCACTTCCCATTATAGAGACTCAAGCAGGAGACATCTCCGCTTATATTCCCACCAACGTGATTTCCATCACTGACGGTCAGATATATCTGGAATCTGACCTGTTCTATGCAGGGTTTCGTCCAGC
>CAZKMM010000009.1:0-37026 GCA_964553915.1 uncultured bacterium | reverse complement strand
TCAGGGGGTGGGGTTTCGCCCTCATATTTACCGGCTGGCAAGGGCGCACCAGCTTGCTGGCTGGGTGAATAATGACCCGGGCGGAGTCACGGTAGAGGTAGAAGGCGAGCCTGAGCAGGTAGAGAGATTTTTAAAAGCCTCAGTGGAGCAGGCGCCGGTTCTTTCCCGGATAAAATCCGTGGAGAGCCGGGAGATTGAGCCTCAGGGAGAGAAAGAGTTTGTCATTCGGGAATCAGAGCGGGGAGATGTGGTTAATACTCAGGTTTCGCCTGATTCTGCCACCTGTCCGGACTGTTTGAGGGAGCTGTTTGACCCGAAAGACCGAAGATACCGCTACCCATTTATCAACTGCACCAATTGTGGTCCCCGCTATACCATCATAGAGCAAATCCCCTATGACCGCCCCTATACCACAATGAAGATTTTTAAAATGTGTCCGGAATGTGAGCGAGAATATCACGACCCGATGGACCGACGATTTCATGCTCAGCCCAATGCCTGTCCGGTCTGCGGTCCCCGGCTGGTTCTCCTTGACCGCCAGGGTAGGGAAATTCCCGGCGATGCCATTCAAAATGCCATCAAGCTCCTGAAAGAGGGCAAAATCATTGCGGTAAAAAGTCTGGGCGGGTATCAGCTTGCCTGTGATGCTTTAAATGAGCAGGCGGTTAAAACCCTTCGGCAGAGAAAAATTCGGGAAGATAAGCCCTTTGCCTTAATGGCACCGGATTTAGAATCCATAGAAAAGTATGCTTTTGTCTCTCCGGCGGAGAAGGAGGTGCTTTTAAGCCCGGAGCGACCGATTGTGCTTTTAAAAAAACGAGAAAGTCCGACTCTGGCTCCAAGCCTGGCTCCCAATCAAAAGAACTGGGGGTTTATGCTTCCCTATACCCCGCTTCATCATCTGCTTTTAAAAGAAAGTCAGATGATTCTGGTAATGACCAGCGGGAATTTAAGCGATGAGCCCATTGCTTATAAAGATGAAGAAGCAATGAATCGGCTGAAAAACATTGCGGATTATTTTCTTACCCATAACCGTCCGATTTATATCCGCTGTGATGATTCTGTGGTGCGGGTGTTTGAGGGAAAGCTTTATCCAATTCGTCGGGCACGGGGCTATGTTCCCAGACCGCTGGAGCTTCATTTTTCCATTCCCAATTCAGTGCTGGCAGTGGGAGCCCAGCTAAAAAATACCTTTGCTCTGACCAAAGCCGGGCAGGTGATTCTTTCTCATCATATTGGCGACCTGGATAATCTGGAGACCCTGCGGGCATTTGAGGAAGGAATTGAGCACCTGAAAAGAATCTTTGAGATTGAGCCGGAGCTGGTGGTTTATGACCTTCATCCGGATTATCTTTCCACTCAGTATGCCCTTTCTCTGGATTTGCCCGGGCTGGGGGTTCAACATCATTATGCCCATACTGCCTCAGTGATGGCAGAGCATAATCTTGAAGGTCCGGTAATTGGGGTGAGCTTTGATGGCACTGGCTATGGCACTGACCGGGCAATCTGGGGTGGGGAATTTTTAATTGCGGATTACTTCGGATTTGAGCGAAAGGCTCATCTGGAATATATCCCGATGCCGGGCGGAGAGAAAGCAATTAAAGAGCCCTGGAGAATGGCGCTGGTCTGGCTGGAGAGAATTTTCGGAGCGGATTTCCGGGAGCTTCCGCTGGAATTTTTAAAAAGAATCAGTCAGGAGAAAGCAGAGCTTTTGCTCTCTGCCACTCAGAAAGGCATCAATGCTCCTCTTACTTCAAGTATGGGAAGATTGTTCGATGCGATGAGTGCCTTGCTTAACTTACGCCTGGAGGCAAACTATGAGGGTCAGCCTGCCATAGAACTGGAGATGCTCGCAGATGAAAAAGAGCCAGGATTTTATCCCTTTGAGTTTTATTCCCAGGATGGAGTTCTGATTATTGACCCGAAAGAGGCGATTAAAAAAGCGGTAGAGGAGCTGGAGCTGGGAGAGGAGCGGGCGAAAATCTCAGCCCGGTTTCACAATGGGGTTTGTCGGATGGTGATTCAGGTATGTGAGGAACTTCGCCGGAGTTCTGGTATAAATCAGGTAGCTTTGAGCGGAGGGGTATTTCAAAATTTCTGGCTTTTAAGTAAAATAAAGACCTGGCTGGAGGAGAGGGGTTTTGAGGTTTTTGTCCATCATCAGGTTCCGACCAATGATGGAGGAATCAGCCTGGGGCAGGCGGTAATTGGCTTAAGGAGGTTAAAAGATGTGCTTGGCGGTTCCAATGAAGGTTGAAAAGATAGAAGGAAATCTGGCAGTCGTTGACAGTGCCGGAGTAGAAGCAAAGGTAGATATAACAATGGTGCCGGAAGTGAAGGTGGGAGATTATGTGATTGTCCACGCTGGATTTGCCATTGAGATTTTAAAACCAGAAGAAGCCCGGGAGACCCTGCGCTTGATTGAAGAAATGGTAGAGCTGATGGAGGAAGATAAAGGTGAAGTATCTTGAGGAGTTTCGGAATTTTGAGCTTGCCCAGAGGCTTGCCCGAAAAATCCGGGAGCTAGCCAGAGACCAGCAGTTTAAATTTATGGAGGTCTGCGGAACCCATACAATGGCAGTGCATAAATTCGGGCTCAAGGAACTTTGGGGGAAAAATGTCAGGTTAATTTCCGGTCCGGGCTGTCCGGTATGTGTGACGCCCAATTCTTATATGGACCGGGCAATTGCTTTAAGCTTAAAAGGAGATGTTCTGGTCTGCACCTTTGGAGATATGCTTAGGGTTCCCGGCTCATCCCGGAGCCTTGAACAGGCAAGAGCAGAAGGCGGAAAGGTAAAAATGGTTTATTCTGCTAAAGATGCTCTGGAGCTGGCAAAAGATAATCCTGAGCTCAAAGTGGTCTTTCTGGCAGTGGGTTTTGAGACCACCTCCCCGGGCATTGCCCGAACCATTGAGCAGGCAGAACAAGAAAAAATAGATAACTATTTTATCCTGACCGGGCACAAGCTAATTCCTCCAGCAATGAAGGCACTGGTGGAAGATAAGAGAATCGGGATTCAGGGATTTATCTGTCCGGCTCATGTCAGCACCATCATCGGGATGGAGCCTTATCAATTTCTGGTGCGGGATTATGGGATTCCCTGCGTGATTGCCGGTTTTGAGCCACTGGATATTCTTCAGGGGATATTGATGCTGGTGGAGATGATAGTTGAAGGAAAGCCAGCGGTAAAGAATCAATACCGCCGGGTGGCTTCTGCAAAAGGCAACCAGCGGGCGCAGGAGCTTCTGGAAAGAATATTTAAGCCGGTGGATTCTGAATGGCGGGGGCTGGGCTGGATTCCAGCCAGCGGGTATCAGCTTCGGGAGGAATTTGCTCACCGGGAGGCAGAAAGAGCAATTCCTGTGGAAGTTGAACCACCAAAGGAGCATAAAGGATGTCGGTGCGGTGAGGTGCTTCAGGGATTGATTGAACCGCCGGAATGTCCGCTTTATGGAAAGGTCTGCACCCCGGAAAAGCCGGTGGGTCCCTGTATGGTCAGCTCTGAAGGGAGCTGTAGTGCCTATTACAAATATGTAGGTGCGGAGCAATGAAAGAAAAACAGGTGCTTTTGGCTCACGGAGATGGGGGAAGGCTTACCAGAAACCTGATTGAAGAGCTTTTTCTCCAGGCATTTGAAAATCCCCAGCTTCAGGCTCTGGGAGATTCTGCTCTCCTGGAGCTGGAAGGTTCAAAAATTGCCTTTACTACTGACTCCTACACGGTCAAGCCGATTTTTTTTCCGGGAAGTGATATTGGCAGGCTGGCGGTTTTTGGCACGGTAAATGACCTTTCTGTAATGGGTGCTTGTCCTTTGTATCTTTCCTGCGGATTTATCCTGGAAGAAGGGCTGGAGATGGCAGAGCTGGAAAGGATTGTTAATTCAATGAAGGAATCTGCTCAGAGGGTTGGAGTCAAGCTGGTTACTGGAGATACCAAGGTGGTGGAGCGGGGCGGGGCAGATAAGGTTTTTATCAACACTTCCGGGATTGGCGAACTTTTAGACTGGGAGACAATGGGAAAAGCTCCTTCCGAAGGAGATGAGATTTTAATCAGCGGTAGTATTGGCGACCACGGGATTGCGATTCTTTCTGCCCGGGGCGAGCTGGAATTAAAAATGCCGGTGGAGAGCGACTGCGCCCCTATCTGGGAACTGGTTGAGCTTCTTTATAAAAATCAGGTTCCGGTGAAATGGATGCGAGACCCCACCCGGGGAGGAGTGGCAACTGCTTTGAATGAGCTGGCAGAAAGCTCAGAGTTCGGGATAGAAGTATTTGAAGATAAAATTCCCATCAAGCCCGCGGTGGATTCCGCCTGTGAGGTTCTGGGCTTGGACCCGCTCTATCTTGCTAATGAAGGTAAACTGCTTGCTTTAGTGAGCAAAGGGGAGGCAGAGCGGGCAAAAAAGATTTTAAGAGAGCATCCTTTGGGAGAGCAGGCAGAGGTAATCGGGAGAGTCATTTCTCAACCAAAGGGCAAAGTGATTGTTCGCACTCAGGTAGGGGGCACCAGGATTTTGGGAATGCTGGCAGGGACCCCTCTACCCAGAATTTGTTAAAAATGAAAAGCTCAGCTCAACTCTGGCAGGGAAACCTAGAGAATCACTCTCTTTTAGAGGTGCTCGGTCTGATTTATGCTCAAAACCTTTCCGGAATTCTCTCCCTTCGCTTCCGTCGGGCAGAATATAAGATGTTTTTCCTGAATGGCACTCCGGTTTATGCCCGCTCCTCTCTCTCCACCGATAATATCTTTGAATTGATGGTCAGCCTGGGGGAGCTGGAGCGGGAGGATGTGCCCCGGCTGAAAAAAATGCTGGGAGAGGGAAAAGACCCGGACCGGGCTCTTTTAGAAATGGGGGTGGTTAATTCCACCAGGCTTTATCACCTGAAACAGCTTCTCTGCCGGGAGATAATTATTCGTGCCTGCTCTCAGAAGCAGGGGGAATATTATTTTCAGCCGGATACCAGTTTTTCTGAGCATATTCCGCTTTATGATTTAAGCCCGATGGAAATTATCTATGAAGCAATAAACCGATTTTATCTTCCTCGCCTGCCCGAGATGCTGGAAAAATTTAAGGGCAAGCTGGTTCTGCTTAATCCCCAGATAGAAAAGCTGGAGCGACTTCCGGAAATTTTTTATCAGCGGATTTATCTTCTGGATTATTTCCAAAAGCCCCTTTCTTTAGACGAAGCGGTCGGGATTTTTCTCAATGAGTTCCAGGAGCTTAATCAGGCTTTTACTTTCTTTTACCTGATGCTGGTGACCGGGGTAATTAAGATTAAGGAACCGGAAAAGAAAATCTCTGCAGAACCTCCCCGGGAAGAAAAGATTTCTTCCTCCCCGGAGCAGGAAAAAAAGGAAACTCCACCTGAACCAGCATTGGAAGAAAAAGAGCCCGCCTCTGAAATTGCCAGTGATTATATCATTGTCCAGAAAAGAAAGGAGAAGCCCAAAGAAGTTATAAAAGAAAATTCTGCTGAGCCAGGAGAAGAGGCAGAATCAGTGAAGCCAGCTCCCAAAGAAGCTCAGCTGGATTTAATCAGAAAACTGGAATTACTGGAATCCTGGGTTTCCAGTAGTGCTGATTATTTTCAAATGCTTGGGGTGACTCCAGAAGCGAGTATTGCGGAGCTGGAAGATGCTTATATTAAAATTTTAGGGAAATATAAACTGGATGAATTACTTAAAAATGGAGAGCCAGAATTAAAAGAAAGAGCAGATAAGATGCGACAGGAAATTCGCCAGGCGGTGACGGTTCTAAGCAATCCTTTAGAGAGAGATAAGTATGAGAAGTCTTTATACCGGCTAGAACTGAAAAAAGCCTGGAAGCTGGAGCAGAAAAAGGAGCTGGCGGAAAGGCAATTTCGCCGGGGAAAATGGTTTTTAACCCATAATCATCCCCAGCTGGCTCTGGAGCGGTTTGAACAGGCAATTGAGCTTAATCCGGAGAAGGCAGAATCTTTTGCCTATACTGGCTGGGCATTATATTGTGCAGGAAAGGAACTTGCGGAAGCAGAGGGATATTTAAGACAGGCACTTCGCCTGGACCCTTCTTCTGACCAGGCTTATTATTTTCTTGGTTTGCTCAAGAAAAGGGAGGGGGATTCTGAATCTGCTTATCAGTATTTCCAGAAGGCTTTTTCTTTAAATCCGAAGAATCGGGGAGCAAGCAGAGAGATGAAAATACTGGAAGCAAAAAAGAAATCTGAAGGAATTTTTCAAAAAATCTTTTCCCGAAAATAAAGGAGTGCAGAGATGAAAAATTATGATAAGCTCATTGCTAAAATCAAGTTTGATGAAAAGGGGCTGGTGCCAGCAATTACCCAGGACTATAAGAATAAAGAGGTGTTGATGCTCGCTTATATGAATAAAGAATCGCTCCGCTTGACTTTAGAAACCGGGCTCTGTCATTACTGGAGTCGTTCCCGAAAAACCCTCTGGAAAAAGGGGGAGACGAGCGGAAACCTGCAATATGTCAAAGAGATTTACTATGACTGTGATGGCGATGCCCTTTTAATTTTAATAGACCAGAAAGGTCCTGCCTGTCATACTGGCAACCGCTCCTGCTTTTATCGGAAGCTGGAGGAAGATTAATCCTGATTTAAATCTGGCTGGGCAGATTCCGGGATTAAAAAAATCTCTAAAGGGATTGGCTGAAAAGAAATCTCCTGATATTGATAATTCACCTTTTCTTTTTCTCCGATGATTTTTTCCGGAAATCCCGGCAAAAGGTAAAAAAACCGATAGCGGAAAAGATTAAACAGGCGAAGTCCTAAAAGATAGTTCTTCCACTCTTCTACCTCTAGAAAATCTTTTTTAAGCCAGACTTCTGCCCAGGGCTGGTTTTGACAGAGGATTAGATATTTCCCCGGGGATTTGTCTGGAGAAATTTCAAATTTGTTAGCCGGGCAATAAAATAATCGCTCAACCCCAAATGGGTCAATTCGCCAGCTATTTTCCAGAGCAGGTTTTTTGCCCTCTTTAATTAACCGGGATTTTTTCCCGTTCAGCTGGTTTAATTTTCTCCTTAAGCTTTCCCGGTCATAAAAGCTAAATTTATTTTTCTTCTGGTCTAAAACCACCAGAGAATGATTGTGCAGGTTATAGAGATAAGTTAAAGAGGAATCCTTTCGGTCAATTCGGAGCAGATTTTTTTTCAGCCAGTATTCTCTGATAATTTTTTGGCTCGGGGAATTTTCTTCCTGGGTCTGGATTTCTAAAAAATGAAGGTCTGCTCTGATAGTGGTGGAAAGAAAGAAAAAAACCATAAATAAAAATGGCTTTCGCTTCATTTTAAAATTCCAGTTCTTCTAATTTTTTAATCCCTGCTTTAATCGGGAGGAATAATCCGATGCTGGAGACTCCCAGGACCACAGCTCCAGCCAGAAAAGCACTGCCCCAGCCCGAGATATTTACCGGCACCTGATTATGATGGGCTATAAAAAAGACATAGGTAGGATATGCTTCCGCAATTACTACCAGAAAAATCATCAGCATTGCCACAATCATATAAACCGCTCCTCCGAACCCCACCGCAATCTTGGCAGGGTTATCAATATAAAATCTGGGATATAAGGCACCGAAACCCAGAGCCATTCCCACCACCGCAAAGCTCAGGAAAAAGAGACTAACCGTGCTTGTCCACCAGACCACTCCGGAAACCTTTAAATAATAATTGGTGATGATAATCAAAGCCTCTCCGATGAGCATCAATCCCGGCCAGCTGAGCCAGAATTTGCTCCATAAGAATCTGCGCATTGTGATGGGGGCGGTTTTAATCAGCCAGAAGCTTCTCCCTTCCAGGCTCACCATTGGAAAGACAAATCTGGCACTCAGGGCAGAAAGGACAAATCCTGCCAAGCCCATATTCAGATAGCAGACTGCGTTTTTTAACTTGAACTGGTCAAAGGGAATTTTATCTAAGGGGAGCACCCGAAAATTAAAAATATAAATTACCATTAAAGCTCCCAGGAGAAATAGCTGGGACCACTGGCTGGTATCCCGGAGAAAGGTTTTGATTTCTTTGAGCAGAATCTGGCGAAGTGAGGGATGAAAAGGGGAGCTGAAAAAATTTAAAACCCTCTGCACCGGCGAGCTGGTGCTGAGCGGAGCTCTGCTGGCTTCCTGTGCCTTGGAATATCCTTCTGGATAAAGCCAGAGCCAGAGCCAATAAGCCAGATAAAAGCTGAACAAAGCTCCTGCCAGAAGCAGAGGGAGAAAAATCTTGGCTCCCTGCCAGCCTTCCTGACTGTATCGGAACAGTGCCTCACTCGCCCAGTAGCTGGGAAGCCAGATGCTCATTGGCTGACGAAGGGTGAGGAGAAATTCAAACAGAGTTTCCTGAACCTCTGGATTTACCAGTCTTTCCGGGCGAATAATTCGGAACAAAACCACAATAATCCCCAGGGCAAAAATACTCAAAAGGAAAAGCAGGTCTCTAACCCTTCGGGCAGGAAAAGTATTAACCAGAATTATAACCAGAGATTGCGCCAGCCCCGCAGGAATCAAAAGAAAGCAAACCAAAACCAGAAGCACCAGAAAATAATAACCAGGGTCCAGCTGGTAGCGGGCACCAAAGGCAAAAAAAATTGGAAGTCCGAAAACAAAGAGCATCCAGCTTGACTCTAAAAGAGCCTCTAAAAATCTACTTATAAAAAGACTTTCTTTTTTCACCGGCATAGAGTTAAGTAGCTCCAGGTCATCTGCAAGAAAATGACTGCTCAAGCCGGTAATCAGATTGGAAAAAATCAGGACCGAGAGAAAAACCAGAAAAACTAAAGAGAGCATCATTCGGTTTAAAAGGTCGCCAACCAGTCCCAAGCCAAAGTCCGGCTCATCCATTGCTACGGAGCGGAAATATCCGAAGAGCCAGTATGAGCCCAAATAAGCCAGAAGAATAAAGCCCAGCCCGAGAAGAAAAAGATAAAAGGAACGGGTGCGAGCCTGCCGGGGCTGGAGGGAATTTTTCAGTGAGGAAAATTTAGCTTTTAAGATAATTGCCAGGTCTTTAACCATTACCTTTGTTTTTAGATGGTCAGGTTTTGGGGATAGATTCTAAAGGAATTTTCACTTCCATCAGAGCAAAATACAGCCCCAGTCCTGAACAAATGACCGCACAGATAGTTTTCAGCAGTGAGGCAGATTTTATAGAGACCTGGCTGAGGTCCAGGGCAGAGCCAGTGCCCATTACCCCTATCCAGACCACCCCTGCCAGAATAAAAAAGAGTATCACCTTGGTCCGGGTTTTTAATTTCACCTCTGCTCCCTGCTCAATTCGTCCAGAAAGCAGGTCTGCCTGAAGCTGATTTTTTCCCAGCCAAAAGAGAATAAGCAAAACCACCAGAGCGGTAATTGCCAGGTCATTTGCCAGAGCATTAAGTTCCAGAGCTGACTTCCCGGGAAATTGATGGAAATAAATCCCGGCTCCTAAAGCCAGATTTATCACCGCCTGAACCGGAAGCCAGAAAATCAGATACTCCCAAAAAAAATAACCGCTAAAATTTTTTTCTTTAGCTGGCTCCTCTTTTAATCTTTTCCAGCGAGCCAGGTCTTTTTTTAAAATGGTGGGCAGAGATGCCTGGGTAAGTAAAATCGCAAGAAAAAAGCTTGCCAGAGCAAGCCAGAGCACCGGAATTTTCCGGGAGGAAAAATAAATCCCGGCTCCAAAAACCATTCCCACCAGCAGACTAAAAGGGAAACAATAGAGCAGAGGAAGATACCAGGGGTTAAGGCTTTTGCTGGCAGAAACCTCTTTTAAATCCTCCTCTGCCAGCTGGAATTTTTTTCTTAAATAATCCTTCCGAAGGCTGATAATTATCCCCCAGGGCTGAACCAATCCCACCAGACCTACAAACAAAAACATCCAGATAGCTCCAGCTAAAGCACTGGCAGTAAAAAGCTTGAACTGAAAAAACACCAGGGCAAGAAAAATAATCCCAACCACAACAATCCCAATCGCATTTCCCAGATATTGACCAATCAGTTCCTGGTTTAATCCGGAGATTTTCTTCATTGACTAAATTTTAAGAAAAAAAACCAAACCGGGCAAATCAATTCATTTTTTTTGAATCCGCCTCTGGAAGAATTTCCTCCTGCTTGAAAAATTCCTCCACCTTCTGGCTGATGGAGAGAGGGTTAAGTCCATAAACCTGACGGAGCTTCTCTGGGGCGCCATGCTTTACAAATTGATTTTCAATCCCGATTCTTTTTACTTTCACCCAGTTAATCCCTTTTTCTTCCAGGGCTTCCATTACCCCACTTCCAAATCCTCCGGCTAAGACATTTTCCTCCAGAGTAATGACCACTCCGGTTTTTTCTGCCAGGGAGAGAATTAGCTCCTGGTCGATTGGCTTGGCAAACCGGGCATTGACCACATACGCCTGAATTCCTTTTTCAGCTAAAAGTCGGGCAGATTCTAAAGCTGGGTAAACCATATTCCCAATCGCCACCATTACCAGGTCTTTTCCTTCCCTTAAAAGCTCAGCCTTGAAAAGGGGAAGAACCTTTAGCTCCGGCTCCAGCTCCACTCCCACTCCTTTTCCCCGGGGATAGCGAATTGCCACCGGCTGATTTATTTCCAGTGCGGTTCTGAGCATATGCTGAAGCTCATTTTCATCTTTAGGTGCCATAATTACCATATTGGGCAGGGAGCGAAGATAGGAAAGGTCAAAAAGTCCGTGATGAGTGGGACCATCCTCGCCCACAATACCTGCACGGTCCAGACAGAAGATTACCGGAAGTCTTTGCAGGCAAATGTCGTGAATAAGCTGGTCATAAGCCCGCTGGAGAAAAGTAGAATAAATTGCCACCACCGGTCGCAAGCCCTGACAAGCCATTCCTCCAGCAAAGGTAACGCAGTGAGGCTCGGTAATTCCCTGGTCAAATACCCGCTCAGGGAATTTTTCCGCGACTTTATCCAGCCCGGTTCCCTGAGGCATTGCCGCGGTTATTCCCACCAGCTTTGGCTCCTGCTCAAAAAGTTTAAGCATAGTTTGAGAAAATACCTGGGTATAGCTTAAAACCCGACCTTTCTTTTCGCTGTTGCCGGTTTTGACATCAAAAGGACCTATGCCGTGGAATCTGGTGGGGTTTTCCTCTGCATAGCTGTATCCCTTGCCTTTCTTGGTCAAAATATGGATGAGCAGGGGCTCATCTATTTCCTTTGTCCTATTTAAGTGATAAATCAGGTGGTCAAGTCGGTGCCCATCAATCGGACCCAGATAATGATAACCAAAAGCTTCAATCAACATTCCCGGGGTGAACAATCCCAGCAGGCTTCTCCTCCACCTCCGGCTTAATTCGCTCAATTTGAGCTGAACTGAGCGGGGCAGAGGTTTTGCCAGCCAGCGGGAGAATTTGACCAATTTAAAGGTTCTGGGACTGGCAATTGCCTGGCTCAGATGCCGGCTTAAAGCTCCTACGCTCGGAGCAATGCTCATTTCATTATCATTTAAAATCACGATCAGGTTATCCAGACTGCGCTCCAGGGTGCTGGGAGTTTGATTCAGAGCTTCCAGTGCCTGACCGCCAGTAAGTCCTCCATCCCCAATCACCGCAATTACTTTATTGGGAATTCCCAGAAGTTTCATTGCTTCTGCCATTCCCAGAGCCGCAGAAATAGAGGTGGAAGCATGCCCGGTGCCAAAAGCATCATATTCGCTTTCTTCCCGGCGAGGAAAGCCGGAAAGCCCCCCATACTGGCGGATGCTGTAAAATTTATCTTTCCTGCCAGTGAGAATCTTATGAGCATAGCATTGATGCCCAACATCCCAGATAATTTTGTCATTTGGGGTATCAAAAACATAATGAAGAGCAATGGTCAGCTCCACCACCCCCAGACTGCTGGCAAGATGTCCCCCATGCTCTGAAACCGTGTTGAGAATCAGCTGGCGAATTTCCTCTGCAAGCTGGTTTAATTCCTTGAGGGATAGCCCCTTTAAATCCCTGGGAGAGTTAATTCGGTCTAAAATTCGCTCCCCTGCCATTTTAATATTCCCGCTCAACTAAAAACCGAGCCAGAGAGCAAAGCACCTCTCCCTGCTCGCCAAATCTTTCCAGAAATTTAACTGCCTCTGCTACCAGTTTTTTTGCCTGTCCCTCTGATTTATTTAGACCCAAAAGAGCCGGATAAGTTGCTTTTTCCTTCTTCAGGTCTGAACCGAGCGGTTTGCCCAATCGCTCATCTCCTTTCAGGTCAAGGACATCATCCATTATCTGGAAGGCAAGACCTATCCGTTCTCCAAATTCACTTAAAGCGGTTAAATCTTCCTCCCCAGCCCCTGCCAGAATCCCACCAATTTTCACGGATGCCCGAATTAAAGCTCCGGTTTTGTGCTGGTGAATGAACTCCAGCTCCTCTAAATTGTAATTCTTTCCCTGCTTTTCTAAATCCATTACCTGCCCGGAAACCATTCCATTTAAGCCGGCTGATTCTGCCAGCTCAAAAATCGCCCGAAGTACTCGCTCCGGCTCAATCCCGGATTTCAATCCTTCCCGAGCCATTAGAGAAAAAGCTTCGGTTTGTAAAGCATCTCCGGCTAAGATGGCAATTGCCTCGCCAAAGACCTTATGGCTGGTGGGCTTGCCCCGGCGAAAATCATCATCATCCATTGCCGGCAGGTCATCGTGAATCAAAGAATAGGTATGAATCATCTCCAGGGCACAGGCAAATGGAAGGGCAGGATGAAAATCCGGCTTAAATAATTCATAACTGGCAAGAAGAAGAATCGGGCGAAGCCGTTTCCCTCCAGAAAAAACACTGTAGCGAACCGCCTGATGAATTTTCTCCGGATACCGCTCCGCAGGGGGTAGATATTGCTCCAGGGCTTGGTCAATCACCTCTTTCCTGCTCTGGAGATATTCTTGGAGGTCAAAGCTCAATCTTCCTCCTCCAGCTCCTTAAACTCCAGCTTTTCGGAATCCGCAATCAGCATTTCTACTTTTTTCTGTGCCTGCTCCAGAAATTTCTGACAGCTCCGCACCAGCTTAATCCCTCGTTCAAATTCCTCCAGCATCTGCTCCAGACCCAGCTCCCCGGAATCCAGCCGGGAAACTATCTCCTCCAGCTCCTCCAGAGCTTTTTCAAAATTAAATTTTTTTGTATTTTTTTTGCCCTCTGCCATTAATTTTAATTCTAACACGAACCAGCCAAGGGTCAATGTTTAAAAACCGCTAAATTTGACCGCTCCCAGCCTTTCAGCTAAAATTTCAACCAGATGGAGCTGATTAAAGAAATTAAGAATCGGGCGGATGCTTCTTCTCAACTAATTGCTCAGGCATTAAAGGAAAATCAGGAAAAGCTCAAAACCGCCAGTGAAAAAATTGCAGATTCTCTCCGACAGGGCGGAAAGGTCTTTTTTTTCGGCAATGGTGGAAGTGCCAGTCAGGCTCAGCATTTTTCCGCAGAATTTGTTAACCGAATGGTTATGGAGAGAGCGCCCCTGCCGGCAATTGCCTTAACCACAGATACTTCCATTTTAACCAGTGTGGGAAATGACCGGGGGTTTGAGCAGATTTTCTCTATCCAGCTCAGAGCTCTGGGGAAAAAAGAAGACATTGCAGTGGGAATCTCCACCAGCGGTAATTCAGAAAATGTAATTTTAGCATTAGAAGAAGCAGGCAGGCTCGGGATGTTCCGGATCGGCTTTGCAGGCAGGGGTGGTTCCAGAATCGGTAAGGTCACCGATTTATGCTTCTGGGTGGAATCGCCTCATACTCCGAGAATTCAGGAGGTGCATCTTGCCCTTGGGCATATCCTCTGCGAGATGGTGGAGCTGATTTTATTCGGAAAAGAAAATGAATGACACCAAAAATCGTTATTCTCCACTTGACCTTTCTGGCTTAAAAACCACATCTCTTTTCAGCTCTCATCGTAAGGTAAAGACAGAGGATTTTGCCCAGCCTCCTTTGCCTGAGCAAGATTTTTCTCATTTTTGGAAGGAATCTCTTCCGAAAATTCTGGCAGGGAAGGAGATTAGGGAGCTTGCTCGCGCCATTGCCCGGGCGCACAAGGAGAAAAAGTCGGTTATTTTAGGAATGGGCGCCCATCCGATTAAGGTGGGTCTCAGTCCCCTGATTATTGATTTTATCAGACGGGGGATTATCACTGCTCTTGCCGGGAACGGAGCGGTAGCGATTCACGATTACGAGCTGGCATTAAGCGGACATACCTCCGAGGAGGTGGAAGAAGCCATAGATGACGGGAGCTTTGGCACCAGCAGAGAAACTGCAGAAGGATTTAAAAAGCTGGCAGAAAGATGCGCCCGGGAGGAGGTCGGCCTGGGAAGCGCATTGGGAGAGATGATTTTAAAAGGAGATTTTCCGCATAAAGATTTGAGTATTTTTGCTCAGGCGTATCAGAGCCGGATTCCTGCCACGGTTCATATTGCCCTGGGAACAGATATTGTCCATATTCATCCCGGGCTAGATGGTGCGGGTCTGGGACAGGGGAGTTTGCTTGATTTTCGGATTTTTGCCCGGGCGGTAAGTGAGCTGGAGGGTGGGGTTTATATCAATCTTGGCTCTGCGGTGATTATGCCCGAGGTATTTTTAAAAGCGGTGAGCCTGGTAAGGAATCTGGGCTACTCTCTGGAAAAAATCACCACTGCCAATCTTGATTTCATCATCCACTACCGCCCCCGAAAAAATGTTCTGGAACGACCCACTCAAAAAGGGGGCAGGGCAATAAATCTGGTGGGTCATCATGAGCTTATGCTTCCACTTCTTTTTGCCGGGGTGCTGGTGGAACTGGGAGAAGAGCAATGACTGAGCAGGTCGTGGAAAGAAAAAAGAGAATTTTAGTGGTAGATGATGTTGAGATGTTTCGGGTGTTGATGGAAGACCTTTTGAAAAAAGAGGGTTTTGAGGTGCTTACTGCCAGGGACGGCTTGGAGGCAATTCAGGTAATCAAGCATGAGCTTCCGGATTTGGACCTGGTGCTTTTGGATTTGCTTTTGCCTCATCTTACTGGTTTTGAGGTGCTGAAGGAAGTGCGGAGCGGAAAGTTAGGAGAGAATTTACCAGTGCTGGTGATTACCGGGGTGTTTAAAAAGGCTTCTCAGATTGAGCTTTTAAAGAAGTTGGGTGCCAATGGCTATATGACCAAGGATTTAAAGCCAGAGGAGATTATTCGGAGAATCAAGCTTACTCTGGGCCTGGTAGAGGAAGAGGCAAAAGCCCGCAGGGAAGAGAAAAAAGAAGAGGAACTGGAGCCGGTAAAATTTCTTGCAGAAAGTGAGGTTTTTTCGGGGCTAAGCCAGGGGAAGCTAGAGAAGGTGCTCGGAAAAATGGAGAAAATGGAGCTGGATAAAGACCGGGTAATTTTTCAGGAGGGTGAAGAAGGGGATAGTTTTTATCTGATTGCTCGGGGCTCGGTGCGGGTGGTAAAGCAGGGAGAGAGTGGAGAGGAGGAGATTATAGCGATTTTAGAGCCGGGCACCAGCTTTGGGGAAATGGCATTGATTGATAAAGAGAAAAGAAGTGCCACAGTAATTACCAATGAACCAAGCGTCCTTTTCCGGATGAAAAAATCTGATTTTGAGGAACTTTTAAACTCGGATGCTCAGCTCGCTCTGGTGGTGTATCGGAACTTTGTTCAGCTTCTTTGCTCCCGGCTTCGTGCCACCAGTGAGAGCCTGACTTTTTCTCGTGCCCTGCTGGAAGAGTTGCGAAAAAAGTAATCCCTGGCTGATGAAAACCAAAATTAAAAATCTGGTTGAGCAGATTTTTAGATTGAGTCTGGCTCTGGAGGTTTTATTTTTATCCGGGATGGTCGCGGTGGTGTTATGGCAGGTATTTTCCCGGATTTTTCTTAATCGCACCCCGGGCTGGAGTGAGGAACTGGCACAACTTCTCACCATCTGGTTTGGATTTATTGGCTCTGCGATTCTGGTTCGGGAGAAGGGGCATATTGCTCTGGAGTTTGTAGTCCAGAGATTGAATGAAAAAGCTCAAAGGATAATAGAATGGGTTGTGGCTGGCTTGATTTTTCTTTTTTCTATTTATCTTTGCTGGGGCGGGCTGGATTTGGTTCGCTCCACAATCCAGAATCATCTTCCCGGCACCCATCTTCCGGTGGGAGTTGCCTATCTGCCAATACCGATCAGCGGTTTTTTAATGCTCCTTGCTTTGATTTTTCCCAGACCAGTTTCTGATGGTGGTGAGCAGAGATGCTAGGTGGTGCCAATGAGGTAATTGCCTGCTGGATACTTCTGGGAAGCTTTTTGGTTTTGCTTTTAATCCGGGTGCCGATCAGCTTTACTTTGGCGATTTCCTCACTGGCAACCATTATTTATCTTCGTCTCCCCTTTCAGGTAGTTGCCCAGAAGATGAGCGATGGTATGGATACCTTTGCCTTAATGGCAATTCCTTTTTTTGTTCTGGCAGGGGAGATAATGGCACGGGGAGGAATGGCAAGGAAGCTGGTGGATTTTGCCCGGCTCTTGGTGGGCTGGCTTCCCGGCGGACTGGCAGTGGTAAATGTTCTTTCCAGTATGTTTTTCGGAGGGATTTCCGGCTCCAGTGTGGCAGATACTTCCGCAATTGGCTCCATCCTGATTCCAGCAATGCAGGAGCGGGGCTATCATCGGGATTATGCCACCAACCTGACCATCACTGCCAGCACTCAGGGGATTATCATTCCCCCTTCTCATAATGCGATTATTTACAGTTTGGTAGCCGGGGGCAGTGCCAGTATTGCCCAGCTTTTTGTTGCCGGGATTATTCCCGGAATAATGGTGGGCTTGAGCCTGATGGCAGTGGCTTTGGTGATAGCGGTTCGCCGGGGCTATCCCCGGGAGCCAGTGAAAAGCTTTCGGGAAGCCGGGAAAATCACCTGGGATGCGCTTTTAGCTCTGGGCAGTCCGGTGATTATAGTTGGTGGGGTGGTTTTTGGCTGGTTTACCGCGACCGAGTCCAGTGCGATTGCGGTTCTCTGGGCTTTGGTAGTGACTTTTATTTTTTATCGGGAGATTTCTTTTCGCCGATATTATCAGATAGCTCTGGACGGTATGCGAGTAATTGCTATGGTATTATTTTTAATTGCCTCTGCCAGTGCTTTTGGCTATTTGCTGGCATACCTTCAAATTCCTGCCCGGATTACCAAGGCACTTCTGGGAATTACCAGCAATAAATATCTTTTGCTTTTGATTATCAATTTGATTCTGCTCGGATTGGGAATGATTATGGATATGGCGCCCTTGATTATCATCACCACTCCGATATTACTGCCCGTGGTTCGGAGCGTGGGGGTTGACCCGGTGCATTTTGGGATTATAATGCTTTTGAATCTGGGAATTGGTCTCTGCACCCCGCCGGTGGGTTCCACTTTATTTGTAGGCTGTGCCATCAGCGGAGCCAAGATTGAGGAGCTGGTTCGGGGGATTTTCCCCTTTTATCTGGCAATGGTGGTGGTTTTGCTTTTCGTGACATATTTGCCTTTTTTATCAATGGGTCTGGTGAGAATTTTACTTCCTTAAAAATGGGTCAGGAGCTAAAAAAGAAACTGGCTTTGCTTGAGCCTGAGGAAATTCAGGCAATACTGGAAAAACATCAGAGCAAAAAAATCTCTGAGCCAGGCTTAAAGCCCTCCGCAGTGCTTTTGCCACTGCTCAAAAGGGATGGCATCTGGCACCTGCTTTTTACCAGGCGAAGCCAGAAGGTAGAGGCACATAAAGGGGAGATCAGTTTTCCCGGTGGGATGATTGAACCGGGCGAAACTCCCGAGCAGGCGGTTTTGCGGGAATGCGAGGAGGAGCTGGGAATAAAAAGTGCCCAGATTCAAATTCTCGGAGAGCTGGATGAGATTCTTACCATTACCGGGTTTAAGATTCAGCCTTTTGTCGGAATATTAAAAGGGGAGCTGAAATTTAATCCCAACCCCGGGGAAATAGACCAGATCCTGATTTTTCCCTTAAAGGATTTTCTGGAGCGGAACCGACTGCGGACTGAAAACTGGAGCTATCAGGGAAGGGATTATCCGGTTTATTATTTTCATCTTCCCGGGGTGGTGGTCTGGGGAGCAACCGCGAAAATTACCAAAAATTTCCTGGAGCGAATTCTGGATTTTTCCTTCTCTGAACTATGATTTGAGTGCCTCTAAAACCTTCTGTGCGGTCTGTTTTACCTGCTCGTCCTTATCCTTTGCCAGCTTGCTCAAAAGCTTCTGAGCATTTTTAACCTTTCTTTTCCCCAGAGCCTGAGCCAGGCTTGCTTTCATCTTCGGGCTGAGCTCCAGACCTGCTCTGGCAAAGATTCCCTTGGGAGTAGCGGTTTCCAGGATTTTCAAAAGATAATCATTGATTTCAGTTCCATCTGCAAATTTTTCTTCCCCGCTTCGGGCAAGCAGGTCCACTGCCCGCTGAAAGCAGAGCTCTCCCTCGGGCTGAGTTTCCTTTTCCAGAAGCTCATCAATAATTTTTTTAATTTGCTCAAGGATTTCTGGAGTGATTTCTTCGGTGCGAGAGAGGTAGTTGATTGCCCGAATCTTTACTGAAAGCTCCGGGTCAGAAAGGGCTTGAACCAGGAACCGCTGAGCATCTTTTTCTAAAACTGCATTAGCATATCCCAGAGCTTCTTCCCGCACCCGGGGATGGGGATGATTTAAATATTCCCCAATTTTTTCTTTAAGCAGGGGACTTTTGACCTGAGCGAGAATCATAATTAAATTTCGGATAAAATACCAGGGGAGTTCTGGCTCGGAAAGGGTTTTTGCCAGAAGCGGTGCTATCTTTTCTCCAAACCGGGCGAGAATTTCACAGAGCAATCTTCTCACCTGTCGATCCGGGCTTTTTTCCAGGAGATTAAGAAGTTTTTTCCCGCAGTCCACTCCTCCGGCATAGAGCATTGCTGAGGCAAGCTCCCGCTCTGATTTTTTTCCTTCTTCCAGAACTTTTAAAAGGATTTCTACCGCCAGTGGTTCCGAATATTTTTTCAGGATAGCTCTTGTCAATTTTCTTCGCTCCGCAAAAGGCTCAGCCTTCTCCTGATAATGAGCCACCAGTTTGTTAAAAATCTGTTGTGCATAATCAATTTTTTCAGTTTTTAACAATGCCAAGCTTACCCAGAGAAGCTGGGAAGCAATGGTTTGATACTCTTTGGGATTGCGGGCTTGCTCGAGCTGATGGAATTTATCTTCAGGTTTTTTTAAAAATTCTTCTGCCAGCTGGGAAGAAGCAATCGGGTCACGAATTTCCGCTGGAAGCTCCTGATAGCTGATCACCTTCTTTTCAAAAAGCTGGCGGAGGGGCTCTAGAGAATCCTCCGGTGCCTCATAGGCAATCCTTCCTAAAAGCTTGCGGAGAATTTGCTCCAGCCTCTTTTTCTCTTTTTTCTGCTCTGGCTTTAATTTCCCGCTGGAGAGCTGGATGAGTTTTTTAATTAGAAGCTGGCTGGATTCCACCAATCGCTCCACCGGCAGAGAAAATAAAATCTGCTCCTCCAAATCGGAAAAATCCATTTCCGGCACCTGCTCAGACCAGACCAGTTCCAGATGCTCTAAAATCTCTGCTACCAGCTCCGGGGTGCGGGCAAGTTTTAAAATTTCTTCCAGCCGTAAAGTGAGCAGAGCCAAAGGCTCCTCAGAGATTTCCTGACAAAGGGCATTGAGCCGTTTTAATTCTCCGTTAATTCGGGCAAGAATAATCTTGGCTTCTTCGCTTACCTCCTCCGGAACCGCCACTAAATCGGTTTCAAAAACAGGAGTAATGTAATAAATGCCCTGCTTGATCAGATTGAGAGCCAGCTGGTCCGGAGATTCTTTTTCCGGATTGAATTTTCCCAGAGCAAGCAGGAATTTCTGGAAATGTTCTTCGGAAACATACTTGCGAAAGAGAATTCCCACCAGCTCTTTTTCATCAAACATTTCAATCATTCTGAAGAGCAGGGTTCCGAGCTGGTCTGAAGGGAGCAGAATTCGGATGCTTTTCGGCTTTTCCTCTGCTCCCTGAATTAAAAAATCCTTTCCTGCCGGGCTTAATACCAGATAAATCCCCAGCTGTTGGCGGGATTCCATTAACTCCTGAAAAAGCTGATAAAGTTCTCCAAACTGCTTTTCCGTATCTGGCAGTTCCGGGTTCGGAGGATTAAGAATCGTCCGCACCAGCCGAAAAAGAAAATCAGAGAAAGGTTTAGCAGGGAGGGGCTTGAATTCCTCCGCAGGCTTTTCTTCCTCGGGTGCTTCTGCGATTTCTGGCTCCCGGGTAATTGTTTCTTTTGTGAGCTGGGATGTTTCTTCCGGAGCAAGCTCGGTCGCCTCTTCCAGCTCAGCAGAACCAGCCTCTGAAACAGTCTCAGGTT
Source organism: uncultured bacterium (assembly GCA_964553915.1). Classification (GTDB taxonomy): domain Bacteria; phylum RBG-13-61-14; class RBG-13-61-14; order RBG-13-61-14; family DRUE01; genus CAZKMM01. The sequence continues at coordinate 16,736 of CAZKMM010000009.1, read as the reverse complement.
CTGCTATTTCTTCTGGCTCTTCCGCTGGTTCAGTGGTGGGTATTTCTTCAGCTTTTTCTTCTTCCAGTTCAGGAGAAGGTTCTTCCGGGGGAGGAGTTGCTTTCTCTTCCACTGTTTCTGGCTCAGCTGAAGGCATCTCAGAACCAGGAACCGGCTCTGCTTTTTCTTCAATTTCTTCTTCAAATTCCTTGACCGGCTCTACTTCTTCTAGAGGAGGAAGAGAGACTTCCTCTTGAGCTTCTGGCTCAGGGGTTTGCTCCTCAGCAAAGATATGAGAAATTTCTGCTTCTTCTGGCTCCTGGGGAGCAGGAGGGAGAGGAGCTTCGGGTTCTGGTTGCTCTTCTTTTATTTCCATAGTGCCAGAGGGCTTTGTCTCTATAATCCTTCCATCAAAGCTCTGGGGCTGGGATTGAAGAGTAATCACCACTTCTTCAATTTCTTCTTCTTTGGAAGGAACTCCTTTTTTCGGGGCTTCTACTTTTTCAGGCTTGGGTGCAGGAGTTTTTTCTGCTGGTGCTGGCTCACTGGCTTGGGCTTTTTCTTTCGGAGCAGGCTTTTGAGCTTCTTCTTTTTTTGGGGGAGGCTCTGCGGGGGTGGGTTTTTCTTTCTTTTTTCTCGGGGTAATTTCTTCGCCGGCAAGCAGGCGGTTTAATTTTTTTTCGGTGAAATTTAAGAATCTGATTCCATAGATGATGCCGTCCTTTTTCGGGCTTTCCACCCGGTCAATTACCTGCCCGATGATTTCCACGGGCTGGTCCCGGTCGCCCAGCTGGAAGTTTAACTTCAGCCTCTGCCCGGGCTGAAAATCTTTTTTTAATTTGAGCGAGGCTCTTCCCTGTTGAAATCCTTTTCTGCAGAATCTGGCAAAAGCATCCAGGGTGGGATATTTCAGGGTAATTTTCGGAAAAGTATTTTTCTCCCCCATCAGTTTTTTATTATTAACCATTTATCCAAAAGAGCAAAATTTATGAATTGCTTTCCCTTCATTTTTTCTAAAAACTTTTTCCAGATTTCCGATAGCAAAAAAGATGAGAGCGAAAAAAAAGCGAGTGATGTTCGTTGATGATGAGCCCAATATCCTGGCTTCCCTCTGGCGGGTATTTCGCAAAGATGGTTTTGAGATTTATCTGGCGCATAATGGATGGGACGCTCTGAACAAGCTCAGGAAAAATCCAGTGGATCTGGTGGTAAGTGATTATCGGATGCCGGGGATGAGCGGTTTGGAGCTTTTAGAAGAGGTAAGAAAGCGATACCCTCAAACCAAAGGGATGATTTTGAGTGCTTATGATGATTATCCCCGACTTTTGCGGGAGGCAAAAAAATATCCCAAACTCTTTCCTTTTATAAGCAAGCCCTGGGAGGAGCGGATTCTTAAATCAATGGTTAATCGGCTTCTGGAGCAGGGCTGTAATTGTGATTCTTTTCAGGAAGCAATTGCTAAAACGAGTTAGCCAATCAAGGTTTGAGCATAAATTTTAATTTCTGATTCTGAAAGATTTACCTGCGGACAAATCTTTTTGATAATGCTTCGGACATTGCGGGCATAATCTTCAAGGGTCTCCAGATTCACTCCCGGTTTGACCATTTTCCCGAGAATTTGCTCGCCATTGATATTATAAATTTGCAGGTAATCCGGATTGTTCTCTTTAAAATAAATCTGATAGGCAGGAATGCACTGGTCAAGTGCCTGCTGTAATTTGGTAGTGATTTTTACTCCCACCACCAGATATTGTTCTATCATCTTATAATTGAGGAAAGCACAGAAAACCCTGGCTGTCAATAATCCCTACCGAATTTTTAGATTTAATAATAGCGGAATTGACTCTGAACCAGCTCCCCCTTTTGATTACAGACCAGCTGGGCACAGAAGCCCATTCCATACTGGCTGTAGCGGAGGTCATAAATTTGCAGGACTTTTTCTTCTTCTCTGGGGAAATACCTCCACCAGAGAAAATCGCTGAAATTGACCATTGCTTTCACCAGCGGATGGGTTTTTGCTTTTTCTTTAATTTGTTCAGGAACTTGTGAGCTAAAGCTGGAGGTGGGACTGGCTTTTCCAAACAGAGAAACACTCAGCCGGTAAATCCGATTCCGGGTTTTTCCCAGAACCAGCCAGCGAAAAGGATTGGCAAAATAAGGATAAGCATTAATTTGTTCGTTCAAAATATTTTGCCTCTCTAAATTTCTCTTACCCTGAAATTTTGCCAGAGATTTAGCCCCGGCAAGAAAAACCAGATATCCCCCGCCAGCTAAAAGAGAGAGCCGGGCAGGAAGATATGCGGTGGTAAAAAATCTTTTTCCTGCCAGGGCAAAAAGAAAAATTATATCCAGCCAGGGGTCAAAAATAAAAAGAAGGGCAAAATTATAAAAGCGTTTTTTTAAAGGAAAGAATATAGGAACTCCATAGCTGGTGAAAAAGTCCAGCAGGATATGTCCAAGAAGCCCGAGCCAGACCAGAAAATATAACCTAGCTGTTCCCAGACCAGGATTTAAATATTTCCCAAATCCAAATATCGCCAGGCTGAGAAGAAAAAGCCCGGAAAAAGAATGGCTCTCTTTCCTGTGATGAATAAAGTATTTTTCCACTCCCCGGGCTCGGAAAATCAGGTCTATATCCGGAGCGATGCTTGCCAGGATAATACAGGCTTGGGCAGATTTTGCTCCGGGAATCAGCTCGGATTGAGATATAGCATATCCCAAAAGAATATGAGTGATGGTATCCATTTAAGTTAAATAAAAAATCGTCAGCCCGGAAACACCTGCCAGAATAAATCCGCTGTCAATTAAAAGCTCTGCTCGCAAGCCCTGAATTACGGTTCGGATGGTAAATAAAGGAACACAGAGCCAGAGCCAGACCAGACCGAGCATCAGTCCCAAAATTGCAGTTCCCACTCCAGCCAGATACCAGGCAAGTAGAGAAATTATAATTCCCGCAAGAAGAATAAAATGAACCAGCCACCGGCTTTTTCTTTCTCCGAATAAAATCGGCAGGGTTTCTTTTCCCACCATTCGGTCTGCTTGAAGGTCGCGAAAATCCTGGAGAATGCTTCGGGCTAAAACCATCAGAGCAATAATCAAAAATACCAGCCAGAATCTCAATTCAAAGTGAAGCTCGGTTTTTTTTACTATCGGAACCAGAACAATCACCACCGCCCAGGCAAGTGCCATAAAAATATCTTTGGAGCCAGGAATATCCATTAAAGACTGATAGGGGAATAGTCCCTTTTGATTCCTCCTCCCAAAAGGCACCTGATACAGAAGACTCAAAAAGACCAGCCCCCAATACAAAATCCCGGACCAGATGCTCTGCCAGAAAGCAAAAATCCCTCCTAAAACCAGCCCGAAAAAGCTCAGGCTCATCAAAATCTGCCGATGCCTTAAAAACCATCTTCCTCTACCCGGCTCTATTATTTCCAGTAATTCCGGACGAGAAAGAACCGCTAAATTATGAACCGCAGAAATATAAAAAAAGACGCTCAGAGCAGAAAAAACACTGATTTTTTCCCGCAAAAGTAATCCAGAAAGCAAGGCTAAAAGTCCAGCCCCAATGCCCAGATAAAAATTAAAAACCGCACCCAGACGAGCCAGCCTTTGAAATAACCGAAAGGGAAAACTATGCTCCAGAAGGGCAATCTGGCGAAGCTCCTCATACACCCGGCGAATCATCCAGTTCGGGGTGCTGGCACCGGCGCTCAGAGCGATTCGGGGAAAAGCCCGGAGTTGCTCCGGGATAAGCTCCGCTTCGGTTTCTACCAGAAAAGCAGGTTTACCTGCTTCTTCTGCGATTTCTTTAAGCCGGCGGGTGTTGGCACTCTCTTTTCCGCCCACGATTACAAAAGCATCTACCCTGCCTGCCAGTTCTTTTACCTCATTTTGCCTTCGCTCCGTGGAATCGCAGATGGTGTTGATGATTTTAAGCTCTTCTTCTTTCAGCTCCGGATACCGTTCTCTAAGAGCTTTGGCTGCTTTCTGGAATTTTTCTTGACTCTGAGTGGTCTGTGCCACAAAAAGCACTTTGTCTGCCTCAGGCAGTTCCTGAACCTGCTCAGGCTCTTCAATGATATATGCCTCTCCCTGGACAAAGCCGAGAATCCCCTCCACCTCAGAATGTCCAGCATCGCCCAGAATAACCGTCAAATAGCCCTGTCGGGAATATTTCTCCACAATTCTATGCACCCTAGCTACTCTTGGGCAGGTCGCATCCACAATTTCCACACCTTTTTTTTCCAGTTCCTTCCTCAATTGGGGACGGATTCCGTGAGAACGAATTACCACAATCCCGGATTTGATTTCCTCCAGCTTCTGAGCAGGAATAACCCCTCTTTTTTTTAAAAGCTCTACCACCTGGGGATTATGAATCAAAGGTCCCAGGGTATAAATTGGCTGGTCAGTTTCCTCCACCAGCTCCAGGACAATATTCACCGCCCTCCGCACCCCCATACAAAAGCCAGCGGTTTTTGCCAGAATAATTTTCATCATAAATCCTTGCAGAAATTTTTCAGCCAGGCTCGGAACCGCTCTCCCAGCTGGGGATGTTTTAAAGCATAATGAATTGTTGCCTGCAGGTAGCCGAACTTATCCCCGGCATCAAATCTTTCTCCTTCAAAAATACAGCCATAAACCTTTCCCTGGTGAGCCAGCTGAGCAATCGCATCTGTGATTTGAATTTCCCCTCCTACTCCTGGTTTGGTCTTTTCCAGGGCGGAAAAAATCTCCGGAGTAAAAAGGTAGCGGGCAACTATCCCTAAATCACTGGGAGCAGATTCCGGGGCAGGCTTTTCCACACAATCCCAGACCTGAACCATATTTTTGTCCACCTGCTCAAATTTGACCATTCCATATTTGCTAATTAATTCCTCGGGAACCTTCATCAAAGCTACCACCGAGCATCCGAACCGCTCGTAAACCTCAATCAACTGCCGGGCGCAGGGATATTCTGGATTGTCCACCATATCATCAGGCAACATCACCAGAAAGGGCTCATCTTCTACTAGATTGCGGGCGCAATAAATTGCGTGCCCCAGTCCCAGAGGCTCGTGCTGGCGAACTGAAACCACCTCTACCATCTGCCAGAGCTGTTGGCTTTCTTTTAAAAGCTCGCTCTTGCCTCTTTTTTCAAGAAGGTCTTCCAGCTCCCAGTTCTTATCAAAATGGTCTTCTATGGCACTCTTTCCCCGGGCAGTGACCAGAATAATCTGCTCCACCCCGCTGGCAACCGCTTCTTCTATGATGTATTGAATCACCGGCTTATCCACAATTGGTAGCATCTCTTTGGGAATCGCCTTGCTGGCTGGAAGAAAACGAGTGCCCAACCCAGCACTGGGTAAAACCGCTTTTCTTACTTTTTTCCCCACCTGTTCCCTCCTTTTAAATTTTTTCTAGATTTTTTCCTTTAACCCAGCCGACAATTCCTGAGCCGAGTTTTACCCGGCAATATCCACTGCTACAGTCCTGAATCAATACCCGAAATCCTTCAGGAAGTAGAGCCAGACGGGAAAAAGTCTCACCCGGTCCTGAGCGAAGTTCTACCCCAGAATTCATCACAATGGCATAAGAAGATTTTTCCCGGTGGAGACGAAATCCAAAACCCAGCCCGGAAAATATTCCCAAGAGGAAAATCACAATTAAAAGCAGATTTAAAAATCTTTTTGCCCGAAAGTTAAACAATAGAATTCTTAAAGCCAGACACAGCCAGAAAAGCCAAAGACAGGCAGAAAAGATAATTCCCCATTCTTGGGAATTAGCCAGGTCACGGATTCTCTCAAAAGCAAAAAAGAAGCCGGGCTTGGAAGAGCCCAGCTCCAGCTTTTTTCCCAGCTGGCTTTGGACCAGGTTCAGATTATATCTTAAATCCGGGTCTCGGGGTGCCAGTTTTTCTGCCCGCCACCACCAGAGCATTGCCTCTCCCACTTCCCCCAATTGATAATAGCTATTGGCTAAATTGTAATATAAATCACTATTTGCTATGCCGGAAGAAATCAGTTTTTGATAAAGCTCTTTTGCTTTTTCAAATTCCCCCTTTTGATAAAATTGATTTGCTTGATTAAACAGTCCTGCCAGAGCCTGGCTGGAAAAAGCCGGCAGGGAAAAGAAGAAAATCAAAATCAGGCTCAGATGAATTTTTTTCATTTCTTTCCCTTTTCCAGACAGATGATTAAATCCTCTACCTGAGCAACCAGCTCTTTTTTCTCCAGCTCTTTTCTGCTCCCGGCAAACTGACTCTCAGTTAAAATCCTTAACAGGGAGAAAAATTTTTTTCTTAGCTCCTCAGGAACCTGATTGCTCTTCATTATTTCTTCCATCTCTTCTTCCAGAAGCCCGTAAGGAGAGCTGGCAAAGTGGTTTCCAAAATATTCCAGGAGAATCTTTTTTAATCGGGGGTAAAGTTCTTCCTGAGAAAGTTTTTCTCTGGTTAATTTTTTCAATTGTTTTTTTGCCCGTGGATATGCCTGAACCCGGCGGGCAAAAGCCCGGTCGCTTTCCAGCCGAATTTGATAAGAACGATAAATATAACTCGCACCCACTAAAAGCAAACCCAGAAGATGCAAAAGCCAGAACCAGCTCTTTTCCACAACCCCGCTTTTTTCATTTTTTAGAAAATCCCGCCCGGGCTTGATAAAACGAATGGATTTTTCCGCAGAAAGGGAAGGAGAAAGCCCCGCAGAGCTCCCTACCTCGGGCAAAATCCCTGAAGCCATCACCTGAACGGATACCGGTCCCACCCTTGCTCGCTGATACTTTCCCAGCTCCGGGTCAAAATAGCAAAAACTGATTGGAGGAATTTGAAAATTACCACTTCTTTCTGGGACCAGCACGTATTGAAATTTTTTGTAAGAAAAAAGTCTCCCGGCTCTAACCTCAGTTTCCAGCTTAACCTCTGGAGGATAGACCTCAAAACTTTCCGGAAACTCAAGCTTTGGCTCCAGAACGTAATCTGGATTACCATCTCCGTAAATCTCTACTACTAACTGGAAGCTGGAACGCTGACGAACCTCTATCCCTGTGGGATTGATTTTAAGCTGAAATTTTCCCACCGCTCCGCTAAAGTCCTCCGGTGCCGGCTGGGGCAGGGGCTTGACCAGAATTTTTTTGCCTGGCGAGCGGACCGATTTTTCTTCTATAATCGGCATTCCAAAGAAATCCTGTCTTTTTCCTGCCTGCTGATAACGAAGCTCAAAAGAGCCTATTTCCAACTCCCCGGGGTGAAGAGGAAACAACGCCAGGCTCCGGATAAAAGCCATATTCCAGGGCTTGCCCTGAATATATCTGGTGGCGGGAGAAAGCTGGGTGGCACTTTCCAGCTCCATTGCTTTAAAATTTTTTAAAGCCGGGCTGGTGCCCACTCCCAGGTTAAATATCTGGCGCCGGTAATAAAGATACCAGCTGGCAACCACCTGCTCGCCTAAATATGCTTCTGTTTTATCCAGCTCTAAGCTCAGAAACGGGTCCTGAACAATTTTCAGCTTGTCCCATTCTTGTCTTGCTTTTTCTTCCCGGGCTTCTAAAATTTCCACTTCTATGGGTTCAGTATGATAGATTCTGGAATCTATCTGATAGGAAAGAGCCGGGATGGTAAATTTCCCCGGAGATTGTGCCTGCAGGATATATTTTACTTCCCAGCTGGTGCTTCGGCTCATCTTGCCATTGATGATGCTCATTTCGGTGCGGATGCTGGGACCCATTTTCCCCACTATCTGAAAATAAGGGGCAAGCTCAGGAAGCTTTAAATCCACGCTTCTTTTCAGCTCCTCTCCTTCCAGCCGGATGGTAAAGAGAGCTTTTTCTCCCACCCGAAGACGGGTTTGAGATAGTTCCGCCTGAAACTGAACCTCTGCCCGGGCAGAAAGCCCTGACCAGAAAACAAAGCCGAGCAAAAACCAGATAAAAACTCTCCCGGTCCGCATCTTTACCAGTCCTTTCCAGAAGGCACATAGCTTGCTGGAGATTTGAGGAGTTTTTTCATCGCTTCTTTTTCCTGCTCAGAGATTGCCTTTAAAATTCTCTCCGCCTCTTCCTTACTCAGCTCTTTTGGAGCAGAAGCCTGCTGGGAGCGGGCTTCCTGCTGTTTGTTCTCTTTTTCTTTTGAGCTGGCTTGAGCTTTTTCTTTTTGCTTTTCCTTTCCCGGCTGGTTTTGTTTTTGAGCAGAAGATTTTTTCTTCTGTTCCTTTTTCTCCGGTGGCGGTTTTTTCTCAGCAGAAGCCTGGGGCGGAGGAGAAGACCGGGGCTTTTTCATCAGTTGAAGATGTCTTCTTACCACCTCCAGATTGTGCTTGGCATCCTGGTCATCCGGGTTAAGCTCCAGAGCTTTTCGGTAGTTTTCAGCGGATTTTTTTAACAGCTCAACATTTTTCTGGCTGAGACCGAGCCGAAAATAGCAATTGCCCAGATTGTAATAACTTTGCTCTTTGAGCTTTGGCTCCGGGCTTTGTAAAGCCTGCTCAAATTCTTTAATCGCCTCCTGATACTGGCTCTGTTTATAATAAGCAGTGCCCAGATTATAATGAATCACCGGCTTTTGCTCCTGCTCTGCCAGTGCCTCTGCTTCCAGATAATAGTTCAGGGCATTTTGAAATTTTCCCTGATGCCAGAACTGATTGCCCTGCCGGGTCTTCTCATATACCTCCCCACCCAGAGCCAGATTTAAGGAAAAAAGCAGGCAGAAAAGAAGTTTTTTTCTCATCTTTTTTCCTCCGGCACCAGCCCGCTGATAAAAAGCAGTAAAATTCCGGCTCCAAGAAAATACTGAAATCGCTCCTCATATTCCACCTGAAGCTCTTCCCCAAATTTCTTCTTCTCCATCTGTCGGATTTCCTGATAGATACGCTCCACCTCCAGCTCCCCGGCACGAGAATGATAATACTTGCCCCCGGTAATCAGAGCAATCTCCTTTAAAGTATCTTCATCCAGCCGGGTTAAAATCAACTCGCCCTTGTTATCTCGCTTATATTGAATTTGTCCGGTCTCATCAACCAGCGGTATCGGGCTTCCTTCCGGGGAGCCAATTCCAATCGTATAAATCACTGCTCCCTGCTCCTTGGCTTTCTTGGCTGAGCCTTTTGGGTCTCTGCCCAGCTCCTTGCAGTGGTCCTCGCCATCAGTGAGAAGAAGAATTACTTTATATTTTTTTTCTTCGGGATTGAAGTTTTCCAGACCGGCTTCAATGGCATCTGCCAGACAGGTTCCCGGCTGGGGAACCACCTCCGGGGTGATGCTTTGAAGAAAAAGCTTTACCGCAGAATAATCTGTGGTTAAAGGGCAGAGGGTAAAAGCGGTTCCGGCAAAGCAGACAATCCCCACCCGGTCTCCTTCTAAAAGGTCAATTAAATGGCTCAGCTCAAATTTGGCTTTTTCTAATCTGCTCGGCTTAATGTCCTGAGCGAGCATACTTTTGCTGGTGTCTATGGCAATCATCAAATCCACTCCCCGTCTTTCCACCCGGGTTAATTTTGCTCCCCACTGAGGACGGGCAAGGGAGAAAATAATTAAGCCCAACCCCGCTAGGATTACCATTCGCTTCCGCCACTTGAAGCGGGAAGAGAGGCTCACCCCGATTTTTTCCAGCAATTCCGGATTGCCGAATTTTTTCAGCTGTCCGAGGCGAATTCGGTCAGAAATTGTCCATAAGATAATCAGAAAAACCAGGAGAGATAAAAGATATAAATACTCAGGCTCAGCAACCCGCATCAGCCCAGCCTCCGTAGCCAGGTTTCGGAAAGGATAATTCCTCCCACCACCAGACACAAGCCAAGAATCACCCAGGGTTGAAACCGCTCAGAATAGCGATAAAACCGCTTCACCTCTACCTTGCTCTTTTCCAGCTGGTTAATCTCCTGAAAAATCTGCTCCAGCCCCCTTGGGTCAGTTGCCCGGAAATATTTTCCGCCGGTAAGCTGAGCAATCTTTTTCATCATTGTCTCATCCACTCTGGGAAGGCGAACCACATATCTGGTGCCAAAGACCAGGTCATCTACTGGCTGTAAAAATCCGCTCGGATTATAAATCCCGATCGGGTAAATTTTAATTTTATAGAGCCTGGCAATCTCTGCCCCCTGAATCGGGTCTATGCCCCGATTGTTCTCCCCATCAGTTACTAAAACAATAATTTTGCTTTTGGTCTTGGAATCCTTGAGCCTCTCCACCGCAGTGGCAATGGCATTGCCAATCGCGGTGCCATCGTGCTCTTTCCGGCAAAAACTTACCCGCTCCACAAAATCCAGAAGCACCCGATGGTCTGTGGTCAGGGGGCAGTGAGTAAATGCCAGAGCACTGAACACCACCAGACCAATCCGGTCATAGGGTCTTTTCAGGATAAAATCCTTTACCACCTTTTTTGCCACTTCCAGCCGGTTCTTGGGAGCAAAATCCTGATTCTTCATTGACCAGGAGGTATCCAAGGCAATGATTATGTCTATCCCTTCTCCGCTCACCTCTTCTACTTTCTCTCCTGCCTGAGGTCGGGCAAGAGCCAGGGCAAAAAAGAGCATACTTCCTGCAAGAAGCCATACGGGAAGTTCTGCCAGCCGAACCCGGAGGGTAGGAGGAGATTTTTTTAAAAGGCTGGTATCTGAGAATTTGAGCCGGGGTTTTTTGGGTTTAAGTCGGTAATAAAGATAGAGCAGAGCCGGTGCCAGAAGTAGTGAGAGCGTCAGCCAGGGATAGGCAAATCTAAACATCAGGCTTGCTCCCCAATTTGATTTTCTTTTTCTCTGGTCAGCTCAATAATCTTTTTTGCCTGATTAATAATTTCTCTTCGGGCATCCGGCTCCGGAAAATAACGAGCAAATTTCACCAAATCCGTTTCTGTCAGAAAATCCCGAATTAAAGAATATGCCTGATGAGTAAGCCCCCTGGTTTTTAGGGCTTCCAGAATTTCACTGGTGGTATATTCCAGAGCATAAATTTGATAGCGAAGCCCAAGATACCTGCGAAGAATCTGGCTTAATTTGGTATAATAAACATCCAGCTCGCCTTTTTCCAGAAGACCGCTTGCCTCCAGTTCAGCCAGCTCTGAAAGTGCTAGCTGGTCTGGGGGAGGGAGCGGTTCCAGAGCTGGTGCTGGTGCCCGTTGGTAGCGGTTTGCTAAAAATAAGCCGGCTCCCGCCAGGATTAAAATCCCCACCCCGGCTCCAGCTCCAATCAGCCAGGGAAGATAATTAAAGGGCAGGGAGCTGGGCGGTTTAATATCTTTAATCTCCAGCTCCTCCGGGCTGGTGACCGGGGCAATTTGAATCCGGATTTCTTGTGCTAAAAGTCTAGCCACTGTTTTGTCCTGTTTCATAATCATCACCGGCACCGGGGGAATAACCAGCTCGCCCGTGGTATAAGCAGTGATTTTAAAAATAAATTTCTGCTCCACCTTGCCGGCTTTTTTTTCCGGGGAAGGAAATTGATAATCCCGGATAAAAAATTCTCCCAGCTGTGCCCCGGGAGGAGGAAGAGCAATATCATATCCTTCTGGCACCGAGACCTCCATTTCATAAGTGATAATCTCTCCCACCGTGATAATAAATTTATCTACCCGGGAAATAAGCTGAGCCGAGCCAGTAAAAAATTCCTCGCTCAAAGAAGAAGTGCCCGGAGCAGACAGAGCCGGAGCAGGCTTTAAAACCTCCTTCTCTGCCTTTTTTACCGGCTCAGCTCCTGGCAGAGATAATGCGAAAAACAAGCTAAGGCTTGCCAGTATCTTCAAATCCAGATTCATAAATTTTCACCCTTTTTTCCTCCAGTTGCTTACCGAACCATTCCTGACTTAATTTCTGAGCCTTTTGTTGCTTTAAATCTTCTTCTAGCTCTGCCCGGGCTTGTTCAAAACTCAAAATCCTTCCCTGAGCATCCCGATAGCGGTCTTTATGTGCCTGATAGTATTCTTTAAGCTCCTGCTCAGTTATATTTACCGGCTTTAAAAATCTTGCCTGATAATATCTTTGAGTAAGATAGTTCCGCTTTAGCCAGGAAAGTTCCCGCTCAATCTTTTCATCTAAAAATCCCTCACTCAAAGCGGATTGATACAAAAATCTGGTAAAAAGAAAATGCTTTAGATATTCCTTTAAGCCTTCTTTTCCGGCAAACTGCTCTTGAATTTGCTTCGGCTCCTTTTCCAGAGATTTTTTCAACTCCTCCAGGGTAATTTCTTCCTCCCCAATTTTTGCTACCACTTTTCCTTTTTTCTCGCTCTCAGGAACCAGAGCGGTGAGCTGGTTAATTAAATTTTTTGCCTGCTGGTCTTTTCCCAGGTTTTTTAAAGAAGCAACGAACTGGCTTGCCCGCTCGCTATCTTTGGTAAAATCATAACCAAGTGCCTGAGCTGATAAATAACTCTCCACCAGACATTGATAGTCCTCCAGCTTCTCATAACAAAGCTCGCCCGCTTTTAACCAGAGATTCCTCGCCTTGTCCTCCGGGCAGATAAGCCCTCCATTTTGATACTCTTTGACCGCCTCCCGCCAGAGCTGGTTGCTCAAAAAAATACTTGCCCGGCGAAGATGAAATTGACACCGGCTCTGCTCATTTTCCTGCTCCTTCATCATCCACCAGAAAACTAACCCCCCAAGCAGGAAAATTAAAACCAGCTGAATAACCAGCCCGACCTTTACCCATCTGCTCATCTCAACGCTCTCCTGGCTCGCTCCCGGAAAAATTTAACCAGCTCCGCCTCATACCTCTGCCCGGCAACTATTTGAATGGCATCTGCTCGGGCACCTTTGAAAAGCTGGTTTTGCCTTTCCCGAACCCCGGCAAACATTTGTGCCAGATGTTCCTTTACCCTCGGGTCAGAAGTGTCAACCAGAACCGTCTCCCCACTCTCCATATCCTCCAGCTCCACCAGTCCCAGGCTGGGAAATTCCTGCTCCCTCGGGTCAGTTAAAACCACATTCACCAGGTCATACCGCCTGCTTGCCACCTTGAGCTTTTCCTCATAACCACTGCCCAGAAAATCACTGAGCAGAAATACCACCGCCTTTCTTTTCTGCACCCGAAAAAGAAAATCCAAAGCCAGATTTATATCTGTGGCTTTTCGCTCCGGGACAAAGCCGAGCACCTCCCGAATCAGCCGAAGCCCGTTTTTCAAGCCTTTTTTGGGAGGAAGATAAAGCTCAATTCGGTCCGTAAAGATTATTAATCCCACCCGGTCATTGTTCTGAATGGCAGAAAAGCCGAACAGTCCTGCCAGCTCGGCACAGAGTTCTGCTTTGGTTTTATCCACCGTGCCAAAGCGAAGTGAGCTGGAAGCATCTACCATAATAATCACAGTCAGCTCCCGCTCCTCTGCAAATAGCTTGACATAAGGAGAGCCAAATCGGGCTGTAACATTCCAGTCTATGGTTCGGACTTCATCTCCAGGATAATATTCCCGAACCTCCAGAAATTCCATCCCCCTGCCCTTAAAAACACTGTGATACTCTCCAGCAAAAACCTCATTCACTGCTTTTTTAGTGGTAATCTCTATTCTCCGCACTTTGCGGAGGAGTTCCCGAAGAGCCCCTGGCTCCAGCTGGTTTTTATTTTTTTCAGGGGATTTCAATTCTTTCCAGAATCCTTCGGATAATTTCATCGCTGGTAATCTCCTCTGCTTCTGCTTCATAGCTCAATAAGATTCGGTGCCGAAGCACCTCCGGAGCCACTGCCTTAACATCCTCCGGCGTCACATAGCCCCGATGCCGGAGAAATGCATAAGCCCGACTCGCCAGATTAAGATAAATACTCGCCCGGGGACTTGCCCCCCATTCAATCAGCCCTTCCAGCTCCTCCAGTCCATATTCCCGAGGGTATCTGCTGGCAAAAACCAGATTTAAAATGTAATCTTTAATCTTCGGGTCAATATAAATCTGATTAATAATCTCTCTTGCCCGAAGAAGCTCATCTTTGCTGATTACCGGCTCGGCTCGGGGAGGCTCCGGCTCGCACATTCGCTCCATTATCTCAAGCTCCTCCTCTTTTTTGGGATAGCCGATCAGAACCTTGAGCATAAACCTATCCACCTGCGCCTCAGGAAGTGGATAGGTGCCTTCCTGCTCAATCGGGTTCTGGGTTGCCAGCACCAGAAACGGCTCCTCCAGAGGATAGGTATTATCTCCAATCGTCACCTGTTTTTCCTGCATTGCCTCTAAAAGTGCGCTCTGAACCTTGGCAGGTGCCCGGTTGATTTCATCTGCCAGAATCAGGTTGGCAAAAATCGGTCCCTTTTTCGGGGTGAAGCTTCCTTTTTGCTGGTCATAAATCAGGGTGCCGATGATGTCTGCGGGAAGAAGGTCCGGGGTAAATTGAATCCGCTGGAATTTTACCTGAATGCAGTCCGCAAAGGTTTTGATGGTCAGGGTCTTTGCCAGGCCCGGCACTCCCTCCAGAAGAATATGCCCCTTGCATAAAAGCCCGATTAAAATCCGCTCCAGCATCCGCTTCTGCCCGACTATTACCTTGCTTACCTCTCCCAGAAGCTTATCCACAAACTGGCTCTGCTCCTCTACCAGCTCCTGAACCCTGCTCAATTCACTCATTGCTCACCTCCAGAATTCAAACTTTTTCCCGGTTCTAATATCTGAAGAATTGTTTGATATGCCCGGTCCAGTTCAAGCGAGCCCGGCTCATAACCAGCAAATTTTACCCGGTCGGAAAGCTCCAGAAACCGCTCCACCTCCCCAGCAATTTCTTCGCCGAATCTCCTGCTCAGCTCTTCCCTTAACCGCTCCCTTCCGCTCCAGCTTAAAGAATATTTTTCTTTAAGATATTCCCGTAAAGCCTGCTCCAAGCCCAGAAAATAATGAGTATACCGCCCGGCAATCCGGTACTGGTCTGCCTGAGCCAGAAGAGCTTTTGCCTGCTCCTCCGGGCTCTTGACCGGCTCTGGAGGCGGTTTCCTCGCCTCCCTTTCCCGAAAATAAAGCCAGAGAAAAATTCCCAGCCCGAAAAGAAAAGCCCCGGCTAATATCACCCGAAATTGCCAGCTTTTGAAAAAGCCAGAAAAATCAAACCTCGCTTCATATACCTCTATTCCTGCTCCGGGAATATCCAGCTTATGCCAGTTTTCCTCTCCCAAACAGCTGTACTCCAGATACCCGGGAGCAAGCGAGATTCTCCCGGATTTTTCTGCCAGATAACGAAACCGATAGCTCCGCTGAGAAAAAGTTTTTCCCTTATCCAGCAGGGTCTTGGTCTCAAGCTCTGCTCCCACCGGCTTTAATCCCTCACCAGCAGGAGGCTGGGGAACCTTAAACACAGGCTCACATACCCCCTCTTCCTGCTCCCAGCTTAACTCCACCTGAAAAGAAAAAATTTTTCCCTGATAAACCTTCTCCTCAGGAAGATGGGTGATTAATTTAAGCTCTGGAAGATTGCCTTTGCTTTCTTTGTCTGCTTTCGGAGTTTTTCCCTTTCCCAGCGCCGGGGGAGGAAGATTGGAACCTGCCCAGACCAGCCCAGAAATAATCAATCCAAGCACAAGATATAGTTTTTTCATACCTCCACCTCAAAAGCTGACTATCATCAATTATAAAAATGAGCTTTCCAGAAAGCAAAACCGCATAGTTTTTTATAAAATTGACCTGAAATGAAGGGGTTAGGTTCCGAAGAAATTGCCGGAACCTAGCCCTGAATCTGTCGCTGGCGTAGATAATGGAGCAAAAGCGGTTTTTGATGGGTTATTGCCCGCTCCAGCACCCCGAGGGGATTTAATTCCCGCTCCCGAAGCAAACGATAAGTAAGAAGTCGTAAATTCTTGAGTTGCTGGCGAGCCTCCGGGTCTAAGAGACCAAGCTCTATGCAGTCTTTTTCCGGTAAAACCAGTTTTGCGGAACAGCCACAGTGGAAACTGCCAAAAATCTGAAAACTCTCCCAGTCCAGATTGAACTGCTCAAATTGATATTCCTGTTCACATTCCGGGCAAATCATCTTTATCCACCTCTTTTGAGGTTTTTAGAATTTTGCCTCAATATATAGTATTTGTCAAGCAAAAAGTTGGGTTTTGAGCATTTTATTTTTTTATCAAATTTTATTTGAGCCTTTTTTAAAAATGATTTATTTTGGAAATTGACCGGTAGGGAAAAATCCGCTAGTTATTTAAGAGATTTGATTGGGGAGGGAAGAAAATGGAGCAGAGAATTGACCGGGACTGGCTGGAGGAGTTATGCAGGATGTTCCGAAGTGCACCTTTAATGAAGCTTCTTGAGATAGAGATAAGTTTTGATGCGGAGGCGAGGGCGCATTTTAAGCTGGCTTTTCATCCCCGGCTCTGTCATACTCTTGGAGATGTACACGGCGGGATTTATGCCACGCTTCTGGACAATGCAGGATGGTTTACAGTGGCGGGAAGGTTTCCGGGTTTCTGGGTTGCGACCAGCGAGCTTCATACTTATCTTTTGGAGCCGGCTCAGGGTGAGGATATGGAGGCGGTCGGGAGGATTGTTCGGCTGGGGAAGAAGATAGCGGTTGCAGAGTCTGAGCTTTTCAGTGCTTCGGGAAGGCTTTTGGGCAGGGGGATAGGGAGCTTTTTGGTTTTAAAGGGTGTTCCTTATGAGCATCAAAAGGTTCTGCAGAGGCTGGAGGAGTTGTATCAGAGGTTTAATTGGAGGATTTAGCGGGTTTTTTTAAAAAAAATTCTGGGTTGATAAAAATTTCTTTTCAATTCGCCGGCAAGGATAAGTCAATATTACTTTCTGCTCGGGCGGTAAAGATAGGCTGGAGCTGACTGGAAGGGATTCAGGACACGCCGGAAGCGAAAAATGAAATATTATGGGTTAAGC
>CAZKMM010000008.1:31173-37233 GCA_964553915.1 uncultured bacterium | reverse complement strand
TCTGGTTAAAGACCAGGAGGGGAAATTAAGATTTGTGGTTTTAGATAAATCCCAGCTGGGGTCTTTAAATTCAAAGCCTCAGGGAGTTTTAGGAATTCGGCTTTGTCCCAGATATGAAGTTCAAGCAGATGCTCAAATTTCCCAGCAAGAGCTGGTGGAAGGGGCTTTTGACTCGTTATTTCCTGAGTTGCAAAAAATTCATTCTTTACTTAATTCTGCTTTGCTGTTGGGAATTGGAGAAGCCTGCTATCAGCGAGCTTTTGATTATGCCCAGGAGCGGTATCAGGGCGGAAAAATCATTGTTCAGCATCAGGTAATCTTTGACCTTTTAGAGAAAATGAAAGCCAGAGAAGAAACTTTAAGCCAAGCTCTTTATTATGCCTGCCAGAATCCGGATTTAGAACTTAATGACTGGCTGAACCTTCGCCAGCAGATTACTCAGGAGTGCATAGACCTTGCCCTGGACGGTGTGCAGACTCTCGGTGGTTATGGATATATGCTGGATTATGGTCAGGAAAAAAGACTTAGGGACATCACCACTTTAGCCCATCTGGAATTTGCCTTTGGCTGGGAAAAAGTAGTAAGCTAATTTTCGCAACCAGGAGGAGTTCCAATGGAAAAAGTTAGATGGGGTCTGGTTGGATATGGCGAGCAGGTAAAAAAAAGAATGCTTCCTGCTTTAAAGGAGCTAGAGGAAGTAGAAGTTCGGGCGATTTGCTGTTCCAGTCCAGAACAGACAAAGGATATAGAAAAAGAACAAAATGTAACCTGTTACAGTAAGTTGACCGAGTTTCTGGAGAATCCGGAAATAGATGTGGTTTATATTGCTACACCTCATTATCTCCATGTCCCTCAGGCTTTTAAAGCCATTGAAGCAGGGAAAAATGTCCTGGTAGAAAAGCCGATGGCTTTAAGCGTGGATGGAGCGAATAAGATTATTGAGACCGCAAGAAAGCGGGGAGTTCGGATGGGAGTAAATTTCCCGCTCCGTCATCATCCAGGGCTTCAGGAACTTCGCAAACAAATCCAGGCGGAGTCATTAGGCGAGCCGGTGGAGGTATATATTCATCTGAACCGCCGTCATTATCAAGGAGAAGGCTGGTGGCGAGACCAGTTCCATGCCGGACCAATGGCATTGATGGACCTGGGAGTGCAGGGAATTGACCTTCTTCTCTGGCTGGTGGGTGAAAGAGCGGTTGAGGTTGTTTCTCTGGGCAGGGGTGGTAAAGATGACGAAAGCCTGAATATAGCCATTTCCGTTTCCATCAATTTTGAAAATGGGACCCAGGGACTGGTTTTTTCCAGCAATCTTGCCCGGGGGGATTCCAGTTTGATTATTGCTCAAGGAACCGAGAAACAGGTACTGGTGGAGATGAACTGGCCGGAAGGTGATGGCAGGTTTCACTTTCGCTGGCGAGAGGAGGAGCAGATGAAAGAGGAAGAATATCCCTCCTACAATCTCTATAAATTAACTGCTCAAAGCTTTTCTCAAGCGGTGCTGGGAAAAGAAAATTATTCTCCCTGCGGAGAGGATGCTTTTCCAGTAGTAGAAGCCTGCTGTTGTGCAATTGAATCTTTAAAAAGCCAGAAGCTAGTAAAAGTAGGAGAAATTCTCCGGGTAACCGGAGCTCGCTATAAAGAATAATTAAATTTAAGGAGGAGTGGAGATGATTAAAGAAGGGTTGGATTTTAGCGGGAAAGTTATCATCATAACTGGTGGGAGCCGGGGAATCGGAGCAACAACCGCCCACGCTTTTTGCGAATTAGGAGGCACGGTAGTTATTTCCAGCAGGAAACTGGATGCCCTCAATCAGGTTGCAGAAAACATCAAAAAAGAACTGGGCAAAGAGGTTTATCCGATTGCCTGTCATGTGGGAAAAGAGGAAGACCGAGCCAGGCTGGTTAATGAAGTGGTAAATCGTTTTGGAAAAATTGATATTTTAATTAACAACGCCGCGACCAATCCTGTTTTTGGACCTGCATTTCAGTCAGATGAGCCGGTCTTTGATAAAATTATGGAGGTAAATCTTAAAGGACCTTTTTTTCTTTCCAGGCTGGTGGCGGAAAAAATGCAGGAAAAGGAGGGAGGAGCAATTGTGAATGTTGCCAGTGTAGCTGGATTCCGTCCTATGCCCGGATTGGGAGTTTATAGTATTTCTAAAGCCGCGGTTCTGATGATGACCAAGGTTCTTGCCGGGGAGCTGGGACCTAAAATTCGGGTCAATGCGGTGGCTCCGGGAGTAATCAAAACTCGCTTTAGTGAGGCTTTATGGAAAAATGATATGATTCGGGCTGTGGTGGAGCGTTCCAGTGCTCTGGGAAGAATCGGAGAGCCAGAAGACGTGGTTGGAGCTGTGGTATTTCTTGCCAGCGACCTTGCTAGATACATTACCGGAGAAGTTATCGTGATTGATGGAGGGTCGGGCTTAAAAGGAACCTGATATGTCCAGGTTCAGGATTGCAATCATTCTGTTTTTTATCATCTTGCTGGAGCCACTTCCTAAATCCATTCCCTCACAGACCAAGAGTAAAAAACTAGACCTGCAACTTTATACGCTGAGGAATAAATATGTCGTTTTTGTGCTCGGGGTTTCAGAAGGACTTTTGCTTCATCGAGCTCTTGCTAATCGGATAACTCATCATAATAAATATCTGGAAGGTGAGGAATTTGTTCTTTATTTTCCTTTTCAAAAACTCTACGCCTCAAATTTTAAAGTAGAAAAGGTTCAGCCCATAAAATCAGGTTTGAAATTTTTCCTCACCTGCAAGGAACTCGGACTCTTTGCCCGGCTGGAATATACCCTGGGAGAGCAAGACCATTTTTTACGAAAAAAGCTCTGGCTGAAAAAAGAAGGTGTTCCGATTTTTCTTCAAAAAATAGAGCTGGTTAGTTATAAGTTATGGAAAGAGGCTTCTTATTTAAAGACCTTTCCAGGTCCGGGACAGCCGATTTATGCCAAAGATTTCTTTTTTGGAATTGAATATCCTTTATCTAAGGCAAAAATTTCCCAGGATGATATTTCTTTAAGTTATCAGGCAGGAAAAAGAATTGCTAACGAGTGGTATTCTGCTCCTTGTGCTATTATTGGAGTTTCTGAGCCAGGGAAATTAAAAGAATGGTTTTTTAGATACCTGGAACGAGCCCGCCATCGCCCGGCGCAACCTCATCTTTTATATAACACCTGGTATGATCTGCGAAATTATAATCAAGAGCAGATTTTAAATTCTCTTAAAATTCTTAAAAGCAACCTTCTTGACCCATATCAGATCGAGCTGGATGCGGTTGTGCTTGACTCCACCTGGGATAACCCGAAGCATCTCTGGGAATTTGACTCAGAGCGTTTTCCGGAAGGAATTACGCTTATCAAAAAAGTTGCTCAAAAGCTCGGCGCCCTGCCTGGACTCTGGCTCAGCCCCCGGGGAGGATACAGCCTCCGACTCTGGAAAAGAATTACCGGAAATTTAGGAAAGGGATATGAGAAAAATTTTTCTGGCTACTGCCTGCCCGGCAGGGATTATTTTTCCTATTTTGCCGGGCGAGTTCGGGATTTTACCGCTCAGGGAGTAAATTATTTTAAAATTGATAATATCGGGAAAAGATGTCTTATTCCCTGGCATCAGCACCGCCCGGGGAGATATTCCAATGAAGCTTATTTAGATTCCATCCTTAAAATTATGGAGCAAACTCACCGGCAAAATCCTTCGGTATATTTTAATCTTACCCGGGGCACCTGGCTCAGCCCCTTCTGGCTTCTCTGGGCAGATTGCATCTGGCTGGGAGGAATGGATTATGGCTATGCCGGGGAAGGTTCTCTTCGGGAGAAACTAATCACCTATCGGGATATTTTAATTTATGATGCTTTTGGAAAGAAAGACTATCAATTCCCTCTTAATGGAGTTATGACCCACGGGGTCATCAAGGCACATTACCAGTTCTCCGAGCCAGAGCCAATAAAAGAATTTGAACATAATGTGATTATGTATTTTGGAAGGGGAGTTTCTATGTGGGAGTTATATATCTCACCGGATATTCTCACCGCTCAGGAATGGGAGCTTTTGGCTAAGTGGATTCACTGGGCAAAGGAAAACTGGGAAATCCTGAAAAATACCGAAATGGTGCTGGGCAACCCTGCAAAGGGAGAGATTTACGGATATCTTCATAAAAATAAAAACCAGGCACTGCTTGTGCTTCGTAATCCTAGGGAAAAGTCAAAGTCTTTAAGTATCTCGGGCAAAGAATTGGGGCTGGAGAAAATAAAAAAAGCTTTTTTGGAATATCCGGAAAAAAGAGAGCTTAAAGTAAATTCAGAAGGATTTTTTCTGGAGCTGGAAGGATTGGGAGTCTGGGTTATTCGACTCTGGCTTTAAAAAATCAAAAACTTTTATCTCGGCTAAATTCAAGCAAATCAGGAGGAGAGGAATGAAAAAGCCGAAAAGTCAAAAATTGTATGAGAATCTGGACATCCCGATGTCTGTGGTTCGGCTCAGTATTCTCAAAGGCACCGGGGTGGATATTGATGAGCTGAGAGAAAAGCCGATGGTGGCAGTGGTGAATTCTTTTGCCGAGCTTAATCCCGGTCATTCTCATCTTCGGCTCCTGGCTCAATATGTGAAAGATGGAATCAATGCCGGCGGAGGAATTGCTTTTGAATTCAATGTTCCTGCTCCCTGCGATGGGGTGGCAGAAGCCAATGAAGGAATGCGGTTTATTCTTCCTCAACGGGAGCTGATCGCAGATATGATTGAAACTTATATCCGCTCCCAGCTTTTTGATGGAATGGTCCTGCTCGCCTCCTGCGATAAGATTATTCCCGGAATGCTCCTTGCCTGTGCCCGACTTGACCTTCCGGCGATTTTTATCACTGGCGGACCCTGTAGCTGGCAGATTCGCTTTGAACCAAAAAGAAAAGAAAGTGTTGACCATAAAGATTATGATGACCTGGCTTTAAAATCCGCCACTGCTACCTGTGCCAGCTTTGGTGCCTGTGAAATTATGGGAACTGCCAACACTATGCAGTCTTTAACTGAAGCTTTGGGAATGGCTCTTCCCGGCTCCAGCAATATTCCGGCATTTCACTCGGACAAACTTCGCTACGCCCGAAAAACCGGAATGAGAATTGTGGAGATGATTGAAGAAGAACTAACCGCCCGAAAAATCCTTACCCCGCTCGCTTTAGAAAACGCCCTGATGGTGGATTTGGCAATCGGAGGCTCCACCAACTCCACCCTTCACCTTCCTGCCCTGGCTTATGAGCTGGGGATAGACTTCCCGCTTTCCAGATTCAATGAGTTCAATAAGAAAATTCCAACCCTCTGCGGAATCAGTCCTAATGGTCCTTATGGAGTAATTGACCTTTACAAAGCAGGAGGAGTGCTGGCAGTGATGAAAAGGCTGGAGGAAAAACTTAATTTAGAGGTCCTTACCGTTACCGGTAAGACTTTAAAGGAGGTGCTTAATCCCCAGGACATTTTCAGCCAGGTGCAGATAAAGGATGAAAAAGTAATCCGACCGCTGGATAATCCTTATCTGCCTGAGGGGGGCACCGCGGTTTTATTTGGGAATCTGGCTCCCCAGGGAGCGGTGGTGAAGCAGTCCGCAGTTAAAGAGGATATGCTGGTTTTTGAAGGCAAGGCAAGGATAGCAGATTCTGAGGAGCAGGCATTAGATTTTATTCGCAAGCGAGAACTCAAAGAAGGCGAGGTGCTGGTTATCCGCTATGAAGGACCTAAGGGAGGTCCGGGTATGCCCGAGATGTTAAGCGTGACAATGTTTCTGGAGCTGGCAGGGTATCATCGGGTTGCTTTAATTACTGATGGGAGATTTTCCGGTGCCAGTGCAGGTCCCTGCATCGGGCATATCTCTCCAGAAGCTTATGCTGGAGGTCCAATTGCTGGCGTGAAAGATGGAGACGAAATCTATATTGATATTCCCGCTCGGAAGCTGGAGGTGAATCTTACTCCCTCCCAGTTGGAAGAGAGGCTAAAAGATTTTAAGCCCCTGGAAAAGCCTGTGCCTAATGGATACATCAAACGCTATCGCAAATGGGTTGCTCAGGCAAG
>CAZKMM010000008.1:23813-31073 GCA_964553915.1 uncultured bacterium | reverse complement strand
CTGGTAAGACCTGTCCGGATTTTACAAGAGACCTCTCCATCAAAGAAGACAATAATCTAGAAGAGAAAGACAAACAAGAGCTTTCACCACCTAAAGGAAAATAATTACTGATGCCGGGCAAGCCGGGAAGAAAAAAGGGCTCAGGGAAAAGTAAGATAGAAATAGAAAAATATTTCCTTTACGCTAAAAACCCTGACCAGCTTTTTTATAATATCAACGAGCTTCTTTTCGGACATAAATATGAAAGCACGAGACGGAATCCGAGAATTGCAATTAATCTGGATTTATTATGGCGAGGGTCCGATATGGAGGAATGGTCGCAGAGCTACACTTTAAGTCGGGAAGGAATCTTCATCAAAACTCCTCAGCCTCTTCCCCCGGGAAGTGAGCTGGAGGTCCGATTCCTTCTTCCCGGAGAAAAAGAGGAATTCGTGTTTCAGGGAAAAGTGGTGCACAGTATTGGTTTAGAGGAGGCGCAGGAAAAAGGGCTGATTTCTGGAATGGCGGTGGTTTTTGAAAAGCCTGATCCTGAGCTTCAGAAAAAACTGGATTGCTTCATCCAGAAGAAATCCAAAGAATAAATGCCCTCCCGCCAGAAAACCGGGGAAGAAGCAGAAAAGCTGGCGGTAAAATACCTGAAGAAAAAAGGCTACAAAATCCTTGCTCAGAGATTCTCCTGCAAATGGGGAGAGATTGATATTATCTGCCGGAAAGGAAAGTTGATTGTTTTCGTTGAGGTAAGGAGCACCACTCAGCCCGAGCCTTATTCTCCTGAAGCTTCCATCAATCAGAAAAAAATCCAGAACCTTGTTAGAACCGCCCAGCTCTGGATGGCTCAAAAGAGACTAAAAAACCTGGATTGGAGATTTGATTTAATTACAGTCCGCTGGAGCAAAACCCCGGTTTTAATCCAGCACTATCCCGGTTTTATGGCTTAGCTGGCTTTTCTTGAGGGAGGAGTTTATTAAGCCGAACCTGAGCTTTTTTTGCCTCCTCAGAATCCCGGTATTTCTCCATCAGCTCTTTATAGGTAGCAATTGCCTCTTTCTTTTTCCCCAGTTTTTCAAAGCATAATCCCATTTTATAAAGAGCGCTAGGAACTTTATTTCCTTTGGGATAGTTCTTTCTGACCTTGTTGTATTCTAAAATTGCCTGACGGTAATTCTTTCCCTGATAATAAGTTTCCCCAATCCAGAATTGAGCATTATCACTCAAGACCGTGTTCGGATAGGCTTTTAAAAACGCCTGAAATTGCGCCCGGCTTGCCGGATAGTTCCCTTTCCGAAAATATTCCAAGCCCAGATCATAAATCTCCTTTAAAGATTTTTCTGCCTGCTCGCTCTCTTCTTTTCCCAGCTCCTGCTCTGGAAGCTTTTCAAATTTCATCTCCAGAGCTATGATTCGGTCAGTAAGCTGTCTGACCAGCTCTTCCAGCTGGCTGACTTCCTCTTTAAGAAGCTGAATTTCCAGCTTCAGGTCTGCCTGCTCCTTTCTGACTTGCTCGGTTAGTTCCTGGGTGTCTTTTTTAGCTTGCTCCACCTCTGCCCGATAGGATTCCTCTCGCTCCTCAACCTGCTCAATTCGGATTTTCAGGGCTTTAATCTCCGCCTCCAGCTCAGAAAGCTTCCAGGCTTTCCCGGATAAGCTCAGGAGAAAAAAACCGAGAAAAACCGCCCCCAGCCAGAAAATCTTGGCTCGGCTCATTATCTTCCTCCCGAATGAAGCTTATTTCTTAATGGCAAAATGGGCTCGGCGATTCTTTGCCCAGGCTTCCTCACAATGCCTCGGGTCCAAAGGCATACTCTCTCCATAACTGATAATGCTCAAACGCTCCGGAGAAATCCCTAAACTGATCAGATAATCCCGGGCAGATTTTGCCCGCTTTTCTCCCAATGCCAGATTATATTCCTCACTGCCTCGCTCATCGCAATGCCCCTCAATAATTACCTTTACCTCTGGATGTGCTTTCAGCCATTTGGCATTCTCTTCCAAAATTTTCTTTGCCTCTTCAGTTAAATCATATCGGTCAAAGCCAAAATGGATATCTTTTAAAGCCGCTTTTGCCTGCTCCTCTATTGGCACCTCTTCGGTCAGGCTCGGAACATTATAAGCGGTGGAAACCTCTTCCTCTTCTTCCTCAGTTTGTGTCTTTCTTTCCAGAGCCCGCTTCTTTGCCAGCTCTGCCTGGTCTTTGGCACTTATGGCACTGGCTTTGGCTTCTTTATAATCCCGCTCTTCAAACTGCTGGCGTGCCTGAGATAAAAGCCCCTCCGCACTCTGATATTCCTGAGGTGCATATTCCTCCGCCCCTGCCTCTTTTGCCTGTTTCAAGGCAAGCTGAGCTTCATCTATCGCTTTCTTGGCTTCCCTTCCGCAAGAGAAGAAAAAAACCAGCCCCAAACAAAGCCCCAGAGCTAAAATAAATCTTTTTCTCATTTTCCCCCTCCTTGATAAAGATTTTCTGACCAGCTGGGCTGAGTTTCATTGGATTCCCAGCTTACTATTGGTATTGGCTTTTTGCTATAAATGCTGATTATATATATATCATAATTGCCTCGGGGATTGGCACTGTAAACTAACATTCTTCCGTCCGGAGACCAGCTCGGCTCCTCTTCATTGTAGTGAGTATTGGTGAGCTGGATATGCTCCCTATTCTCCGACTGAAAATCTATTAAAAAAAGGTCAAATTGAAATCCAATCCTCCGGCTGTAAGCCAGGTATCTTCCATCCGGACTCCAGGCAGGAGAAGTATTATAATTCCCCTCCCGGGTAAGAGGTATCGGACGATTGCCCCCTGCTTCACTGCCCCGGTATAAATCAATCATATAAATCTGAGGGGTGCCGGTGCGGTCAGAGACAAAAGCTAAATAATGTCCATCCGGAGACCAGCTCGGAGCTAAATCCGCTGAAGGGTGATAAGTAAGCCGGAGAGGGTTAGAACCATCCGGATTGGCAATATAGATATCCAGATTATTCCCCGGGCTTTCCATTGCAAAAGCGATTTTTTTCCCGCCCGGTCCCACTGCCGGGGTGATGTTAAGTCCAGGGCGGGAGGAAATAAGGGTTTTTTCTTTACTGAAAATATCAATCAGATATAGGTCTGGATTCATCCGCTCATAGCCAGTGTAATAAAGTCTGGTTCCATTCAGCCAGCAGGGAGAAAGATTGAGCTTATGGCTGGAAGTAATCTGCTCGGGCTGGAATCCATCCGGGTCAGTAAAGTAAATCTCTTTTCTTTTGCTCCGGTCTGAGACAAAGGCAATCCTGCTTTCAAACCCTCCCCGTTTGCCGGTGAGCCATTTGATGGTCTCATCCGCAAATCTGTGAATCATTCTCCGAAGACTCTGCTCACTTCCCCGATATCTTTTCCCCACCGCTAAATTTTGTGCCATTACATCATAAAGCTTCAAAGCCAGTTGAAATTGTCCGGATTCCTCACTCAATTCGCCCACGATTAATGCCTGGGTTCCCAGCACAGTCCAGGCTTGCCAGTCCGGTTCCTGGTCAAAAAGCAGATGTTCCTCCAGGTAAGCAGATGAAGGGACAATTTCAAAAAGACCGCTCCGCTCCAGGTCCCGGGAAAGAAGCTCGGATAAATCTCTCCCTCTCTGTAAGGGAATGCTTTCTACCTGAACATTAAAATCTAAAACCGCAATCCTTGCCCGATGAGGAGCTTTGCTGATGACAATAAATTCTGTCTCTTTTCCCTGCTCTGCCCCTAAAAGCAGAGCTGAAATAAAAATTAAAATCCATCCCTGCAAAATTCTTCTCATTGCTCGCCTCCAAAGGGGCGGAATTCAAATCCCAGTTTAATTTCCTTTTTTTCCCAGGGCGGAGGGGGGAGTTGTTTAACCTTTTGAAGGAGTTTTTGCACCGAAAGGTCCAGCTCCTGATTTCCGCTCCAGCTCAATACCTGAAAATCCTTAACCCTGCCCTGTTCATCTATCACCACAATTACCCTTACCCGAAGATTTTCATCCGCAGGCACGCTGGGAGGAATTACCCAGTTCTGGGCATATACCTGTCGCGCCCGTTCGTAATAAGACCATTTCTCTAAATCCGAGCTAATTTCTCCAACCAACTGATTCCATTCTGTTTCTTCCTGACTGGTCCGAGTTTGTTCCACCTCTCGCTCAATCTGAGCAAGAGCTCGCTCTAAAATTTCTTCTCCTTCTAAATGGCTCTTTTGCGAAATTACTTTTTTAGAATCTGGTTTTGATTTGCCGGCAAATTTTGAGCCAGAGCCGGATTTGGCAATGATTTTTTTCAGGCTTTTCTTTTGCCCGGGCAGAGAAGAAGGCTTTGTTTTCCTGCCCTGATAACCGGGAAAGCTCTTTGGCTCATAAAGTCTTACATTAACTGAGCTGAGCTTTAAAATTGATGTGCGGGTCTTTCTCCCGCTGGCAAAAGCCACCCCGGCGCCAATTAAATGCATAACCAGAGAAATAATCAAAAAGACCTGAAAGCCCGGCTCTGCTTTTTCCCTTTGCTTCATTTTTCAATCCGCTCCGGCTGGGTGACCAAGCCAATGCTCTGGGCTCCTGCTTCTTTCAGCTCTGCCATTACCTTTACCACAAATCCATAAGGAACGCTTTTATCTGCCCGAAGATAAAGCTCCTTGGTTTTTCTCTGGCTGAGAATTTCCTTAATTTTCCGCTTTAAATCCTTTAAAGAAACCTGATAGCGGTTAATATAAATTTTTTTCTGGGCGGTGATGGTTATTACCAGTTCCCGGCTTTTCACTGGCAGAGCAGTGGTGGTAACCTCTGGAAGATTTACCGGCACCCCCTGTTCCAGATGGGGAGCGGTAATCATAAAGATAATCAACAGCACGAGCATCACATCTACCAGCGGGGTGACATTTATTTCTGAGATGGGGAACTTGCTTTTATCAGGTAATTTCATCCTACCTCTGCTTCCACTTCTTCTTTCTTAAATCTCAGTTTTTTTAGATAATGCCGTTCTATGATATTAAGAAACTCGCTGGTAAAATTTTCCAGCTCGCTTTCCAGATACCGAAGCTGGCTCAGATAATAATTGTAAAAAATTACTGCGGGAATGGCCGCAAAAAGCCCGAAAGCAGTGGCAACCAGTGCCTCGCTGATTCCCGGTGCCACCACCGAGAGCCCGGCACTGTGCATTATTGCCAGCCGGCGAAAGCTATTCATTATTCCCCAAACCGTGCCAAAAAGACCAATAAAAGGAGAAACCGAAGCACAGGTGGCTAAAAAACTTAAAAACCGGCTCAGACGATTCAGCTCCTTGCTCACCTCCTGATTCATTGCCCGCTGAACATTCTCCACCCCGATTAACTCCTTCCGCACTGGAAATTGAAATTCCGGGTCGGTCTCCTCCAGCTTTTTCCTTCGCTCCCGAACCCGGTTTAATTCCAGATACCCTGCCTGAAAAACCCGGGCGAGTGGGCTTTGAAAATACTTACTTGCTTCTCCAAAAGCCTGGTCAAGACTTTCCGCATTCCAGAACCGCTCGGAGAATTTTTCCGAAGCAGAGCGAGCCCGGCGTAGCTGAAAAAACTTCCATAAAATCACTGCCCAGGAAAATACAGAAAACAAAAAAAGAATTAAAAGCACGAATTTTACCATCAAACCCGCATCTTTAATTAACTGCCAGACGCTTAAAGAAGAGCTCATTGTTAGACTGGAAAGAAAAATTAAATTTTTCACTTCCCCTGCTCCAAATTTTTTGTTATCTTAATTATAGATTTTAACCAAAAGCCTAGGTGATGTAAATCAATCAGGAGGGATAAGAATGGCAAGAGAAGCTACCTGTCCGATATGTAATGCTAATATTCCCCTTTATAACGACGACCGGGTAGGGGATTATGTTTATTGCAGTTATTGTGGTGCCCAGCTCAGAATCAAGAGCGAGCCGAAAGATAAAGATGAAGAAGTAGAGGTGGAAGAGGACTGGGGAGATTAGTCCCCCTGCTCCTTTTTCTTTCCCTCTACCAGAACCGACCAGAGTTTAAATCCCTGGCGATAAATATCTGAGGCAGAAACCGGGTCATAAATTTCCAGGTCATAAAAATTGTAAGACACCAGCTCCGAGCCTTCCCAGACAAATAATTCTAAAAGAAGCGGAGAATCTGAAGGTAAAGTGGTGGAGAGAGTTCCCAGGGATTTGACGCTATCTTCATCAATATCTGCTTTCCAGCTTCCCACCAGCTTTCCTGTGAGATAAGCCTGAATTTTCAAGTCAGAAAATTTCTTGTGGTAATCATTTACCAGATAAATTTCGCTGGTAAATTTCTCTCCCGGCTTCCCGCCCCTCACCGGCAAATCCGCACTTATCAACAGAGGGTTATAGCTGTTCTTAATCCATTCATAACTTAATTTCGGATTAAGCTCATAATCAATCACAGACCAGCAGACCGCGGGCCAGGGTTCATTAAACTGCCAGAATAAGCTCCCGGAATAGCGGTATTTTCTGATTCGCCAGTGTTCAATCGCCCTTTGCAGGTAATAAGCCTGCATCTTCTGACTTGCTTCTATCACCCCTTCCAGGGTCTCCGGGTGAGAGAGCTGGGAAATATATTTTTCCATCTTCTTTTTGCCCAGATTATGATGCTCATAAACTTTCCCAACAGGAAAGCGAAGCTCGGGCGAGATATATTTCTCAATCGTGCTTAAGCTGGGAAATGCTTGAAGACCAAACTCACTGATTAAAGTGTGCTCGTCCGCAAAATAATCTTTAAGATTTCCCTTCCCGTGCCAGACCTTCCAGTTGTGACTGTCTCCCAGCGCCGGTGAGGCAGGAATGAATCTTCGCCTGGAATCATATTTTCTCACCACCTCTTCTATTTTTGCCACCAGTTTTTTATTTCTTTCCGGGCTGAACTCATTGCCTCCACTCCAGATGATAATGCTGGGATGATTTCTGAGCTGAAGAACTATCTCTCCAACCTCCTGCTCTACCAGTTTCAAAAATTTCTGGCTCCTTGGATAGCTCAGGACAAAAATACAGGCAAAAGGAAATTCCTGCCAGACAAGAATTCCCTTGCGGTCGCAGAGCTCATAAAATACCTGCCATTCCCGATTTCCTCCTCCCCAGACCCGAAAGATATTAATATTTGCCTCCCGGGCAAGGCTGACTAATCTGCGGTATCTTTCCTCACTTAACTGACCAAGCAGTGCCTCAGGTGGAACCCAGTTGGCTCCTCTTAAATAAAGCCTTTTTCCGTTCAAATAAAGCACCCACTTCCAGTCCTGCTCTATGCCTGGATTTTTCTCCCAGCGAACT
>CAZKMM010000008.1:0-23713 GCA_964553915.1 uncultured bacterium | reverse complement strand
ATAAAGCACCCACTTCCAGTCCTGCTCTATGCCTGGATTTTTCTCCCAGCGAACTTCTCTGATTCCAAATACCTCCTCAATCCGGTCGCTGGTCTCACCATCAAGTTTTATCTCTGCCTGAAGCCGGTATAAATTGGGCTTGCCCAAATCCCAGGTCCACCAGAGATGAGGAGAAGGAATTTGAAATTCCAGCTGATGAACTGACCTTCCTCTGGGCAGTTTTATCTCATATCTTTTTTCCACTCTGCTGGTCTGGTCAGAAAAATTCTCCGGAAAAACCTTCAGCTCCAAAACTGCTTTAGCTGGCTGGGAGCTATCAAATTCAAATTCCGCCTTTACTTTTCCATTGATTTCTGGAATCAATCCAAGCTCTCTAATCATCACTGCCCCGGTCTTGAACACCTCCACCCTATCCCAGATGCCGGCATTGACCAGACGAGGAGCAAAATCCCAGCCAAAGCTCATCTGGGTCTTTAAAGTTTTTCTTCGCTCCAGCTCCTCGCCAATATAAGGAATCTGGCGGAGAAATTTCTTGCTTCCCTGCCCGAAAATCTTTACTTCAAGGCGGTTTTTTTCAGAAGTCCTGAGCAAATCAGTTATCTCCACTAAAATCCGGGAGAACATCCCGGTATGATTAAAAATCTCCCTGCCATTAAGCCAGCCCTGACTTTGATAGTCTATCCCGTGGAATAAAAGCCAGACCCTATCCCCGGGATTTTTTTCCAGAGAAAATTCAGTTTGATAAAGCCAATCATAATCATTCACCCATAAAACCTTTTCAGAATTGAAGTCATAATAGGGATGAGGAATTTTTTCTTGCCAGGCAAGGGTAGAAATTATATCTCCGGGTACTTTTGCTCGAAACCAGTTTCCAATTTGCTTATTTGTTCCCTTTTTTAGTTGAATAAGCTGGAACACGGATAAATTAAGGGAGTTTTTTCTTTCCATCTGCCCAGCTAAAGCAAAATTGCTGAAAATTATTCCCATAATCACCCCTATCCAGGTTTTTCTTACCATCATAAACTCCTTTTTAATTTTTAGAAAAGAATTCTATCACAGCAAGAAAAGAACTCCAAGAAATATTTTTCAAGAATTAAAAGAAGAAATTGAAAGCAAAACTTTCTGTTTTTGAAAACGGGTTTGAATTATTTTCTTTTCTAGATTAAAATTCAATGAGAAATTGATTAAAAGGAGAGCAACTGGATGAATTTAGGAGAACTTCTTGAGGAACGGGCAAAAAAGGAAAAAGAGCGGAATTTTCTTTATTATGAGGGTTATCAATTAAGTTATCAGGAGTTTTTATCTCGGGTCAGGCATTTAGCCCGTGGGCTGATAGAGCTGGGCTTGGAGCCGGGCGACCGGGTAGGCTTAATTTTAGGCAATTGCCCGGAATTTCTGGAGAGCTTTTATGCGATTATTTATGCGGGTGGGGTGGTGGTTCCTCTTAATCCCCAATGGAAGCCGAGTGAGATATATTATCCCCTGCAAAATTCTGAAGCCCGGTTTTTAATCTTCTCCGCGGAGCAGGAAGCATCAATCCTTCAGATGGACCGGGAAGGGCTGGCTCTGGAAAAAATAATTGTGGTGGGCAAGGCGGAAAGCCCGGAATGGATAAAGTATTCCCAGATTTTTTCTGACCAGGAAATTCCCTGTCAGGCAGGAAATGACGAAGACCTGGCTGGTTTAATTTATACCTCAGGAACTACTGGCAAACCCCGGGGAGTGATGCTCACTCACAAAAACTATCTGACCAATGTTTCCCAGATAAATTCTGTGCTGGAGATTTATGAAACTGACCGCTGTTTAGGTATTTTGCCCCCGTTCCATGTCCTGGGGCAGATGGTTTTGGTTATTCATCCAGTTTACTGCGGAGCCAGTCTGGTGCTTCTGGGAGGGTTTTCCCCTAAGAAGGTTTTAACTGCTCTTCAAGAATTCCAAATCACGATTTTTGCTGGAGTGCCAACGGTTTATGCGATTTTAAATAACCTTCCTTTTCAGGAGCGACTTTCTTTTCCCAAGCTTCGCTTTGCCATCTGCGGAGGAGCCCCCCTCCCAATAGAGGTTCTGGAACAGTTTGAAAAAAAATACGGGATTGAGCTTCTTGAAGGATATGGCTTAAGCGAATCCACCTGCGCCTGCACCTTAAATCCTCCAGGCGGGAAACGAAAGTCCGGCTCTGTGGGACCGGCTCTCCCGGGAGTGCGGATAAAAATCCTTGACCCGGAAGGAAAAGAACAGGGACCAAACCAAATAGGAGAAATATGGGTAAAGGGGGATAACATTACGCCGGGGTATTTCCGCAATCCAGAAGAGACTGAGAAGGTTATAAAAGAGGGATGGCTAAACACCGGGGATTTAGGCTATTATGACCAGGATGGTTATTTTTATATCAAAGGCAGGAAAAAGGAGTTGATTATCCGGGGAGGAGAGAATATTTATCCCCGGGAAATTGAGGAGGTGCTTCTGGCTCATCCCGGAGTAGCAGAAGTGGCGGTTCTGGGGATTCCCGACCGAATCTGGGGAGAAGAGGTGGGAGCATTTATTGTTCCAAAAGATAATGTTGAGCTGAAAATAAATGCTTTGAGCGAGTTCTGTCATAAATATCTGGCAGATTACAAATGCCCCAAGTTCTGGAAAATAGTCCCACAGATGCCTCGCTCTGGCACCGGAGAAATTCTCAAGCAGAGATTATTTGAAAAATACTGGCTGGGTTCAGAATGAATGTCTTACCTGCTTTTGGTTAGTCCCTGGATTTATGATTTCTCTGCTTATGATTTCTGGCTTAAACCCATCGGGCTTCTGGCTTTAGCTTCTGCCCTTCGCCAGCAGGGGTTGAAGATAAAGCTGGTGGATTTTACTGACCCATTTCTGGTCTCTGACCCAAATGAACTAGCCAGGCTGAAAAGAAGAGCGGATGGAAGAGGAAAATTCTTTGCTCAAGAGCTAGAAAAGCCCGAGCCTTTACAGACTATTCCCAGAAGATATAAGCGATATGGGCTGGAGCCAGATTTTTTGAAAAATCTGCTGGGAGAACTCCCGCCTCCTAAAGCCATTCTAATTGCTACCACTATGACTTACTGGTATCAGGGCTATCAGGAGACAATTAAATTTTTAAGAGAGATTTTTAAAAATTCTCCAGTTATTGTGGGAGGACTTTACACCACGATTTTACCCGAGCATTCTCAAAAAAATCTTCAGGCAGATTACTACTGCCTGGGAGATTATGAGCAACATCTCCCTGCTCTTCTTAAAGAAATTCTCGGAGAGGAGATAAATCTTAATCCTCCGGAAAAAACTGGATTGGCTCTGGATTTATATCCCCACCTTGAATACGGGGTGATTTTAACCGGGAGGGGTTGTCCTTTCCGGTGTAAATACTGCCTGAGCTGGAAACTTCATCCCCAACTGAAGCGAAAGCCACCGGAACAGGTAGTGGAGGAAATAATCTGGCAGGCGAAAAATCTGGAAGTGAAAAATATTGCTTTTTATGATGACGCTTTATTTCTGGAGCCGGAAAAGCATATCATTCCCATCTTAGAAGGAATAGTTAGGAAGAAGTTAAACCTTAAAATTCACACTCCCAACGGACTTCATCTAAAGCCGATAAGCCAGGAATTGGCGAAGTTGATGAAAAAGGCAGGGTTTGCGACCATCCGCTTTGGCTTGGAGACCACCAATCCAGAAAGGCAAAAGCAACTGGGAGCCAAAGCCAGCCTGGATGACCTGGCACGAGCTTTAGAGTATCTGGAAAAGGCTGGCTATGAGCGGAAAGAAATTGGGGTATATCTTCTGGCAGGTCTTCCCGGACAGACTCCACAGGAAATTGAGCAGGATATCAAGGCGGTCAAATCGCTTGGAGCCCGTCCTTATCTGAGCGAATATTCTCCCATCCCTCAAACCGAGCTCTGGGAAAAAGCGGTTGAGTATGCCCGATTTCCCATTGAAAAGGAGCCGTTATTTCATAACTGCTCCCTTCTTCCCTGTGCCCATCCGGAACTGACTCCCCGGAAATTGACCGAGCTGAAAAATCTGGCAAGGGATTGATGATAATTTGTCTGTAATTTTTAGATTTGATAATGTTTATCTTATGAAATGGATATTTCGGGGCTTAATAGCTCTGGTAATTCTGATTTTAGTTATTGAAATTGGCATTTTTATTCGCCCGAAAAATCTCCCCTCATCCACTCAGAGCCTTTCACTTACTTTTACCCGTGCTTTCCCCGGTAATGAGCTGGTGCTGGCAAAGGGATACTACGGCACCGAGCTAAGGAAAGAAAAAGGCTCTGCCCCGATTTATCTGGAAGGAGTGGTTCGGGTAGGAATAAAATTAGAAGATCTGATGATTGAAGAGCGGGAGGGGGTTATTTATATCTTTTATCCTTCCCCTCGGCTTTTAGGAGTTGATTTAGCTCACTATCTGGATTTTTCAGAAGAATTAGATGAGGAGTTCCATAATCAGGTCCTGAGGAGTGCTAATTTTTACCTTTTTCAGCAGGCGGGAAAAGAAGGGATTTTAAAAGAGGCAGAAATTAAATTGAGAAAACTTCTTTCCCAACTATCAAAGGTGATTTATCCAGATAAACCGGTTATTATTTCGCCTGAGTCAAAGAGAGGAAAAATTGAGCGGGAATAAAAGATATTTTATCGGCATTTTTATTCTGGCAGTGATGCTCATAGCAGAGCTTCTGGTATTTTTCCTGCTCAGCAAACAAAAAGACATAGCTAAACAAAAAGAAGTAGAATTTGCTTTAGCTCAATTAAGTAAATTCCCAGAGCTGGTCACGGCTAAGTATCGTGTGGATAGTTTATATTGTATAGATGGCAGAAGAAACCGGATCAACCTTTTGGGGATAAGTTTATGGCAGATAGAACGCTATGCCTGCTGGAAGATAAAAAGCGAGGTGATTGCTGGATATGACTGGGATAAAATCAAATGGCAAATGAGCAAAGATAAGGTTATTCTTCAAGTTCCCGCTCCAGAACTTCTAGGGGTAAATTATAAAAAAGGAAAGCTGGTCTATGCCAAAAACTGGGGGGAATTCTCCCTGAGAGAAAAAGATTTTATGCCCGTCATTCGCAGACGAGCGTTCAAAACCGCACGAGAATTAGGCATTTTTGCGGATTCGGAGCAGGGTTTGGAAATTTTATCTGGCTTGCTTGAGGAAAAGATTAACCTGCCGGTAAAAATAGAACCCCCTGCAGAAGATAAAAAAGAATAACCTGCTAGTTATGGCTTAGATTTTGTTTTAAAAAATCCTCTACCTCCTGCCAGGTGCAAAGACCTTCAATTGCTCCGATTTTCCTGGTGCTGAGCCCGGCAAAGGCATTAGCGAATTTTACCGCTTTTTCTATTTCTCTTTTTTCGGGCGGGATTTTGGGGAATTTAATCAGCCAGGCAATCATTGCTGAGGTAAAAGCATCACCGGCTCCGGTGGTATCCACCGGCTTGATTTTAAAACCAGAAACATAGCCCTGATAATCAGCGGTATGATAATAAGCCCCCTTCTCTCCCAGAGTGATAATCACGAGCTTTGCCCCTGCCTTAACCAACTGGTCTGCTCTATCTTCCAGTGCTCCTTTTTGAGTCAAAAAATCAAGCTCATCCTGATTAAGCTTGACCAAATCCACCTGAGGAACCAATCTTTGAGTAATTTCTCTCAATTCCCCGGGCTTTTCCCAGAGATGAAGCCGAAAATTGGGGTCAAAACTGAGTCTGGCTCCCTTTTTCTTTGCCAGCTTCAGGGCTTTTAAAGTGGCAGACCGGGCAGGCTCCTGAGATAAAGAAATCGTGCCAAAATGGAAGACCTTTATTCCGGAAAAATCCTTTTCGCTTATTTCCTCCGGGCTCAAAAGCCGGTCTGCCCCCGGCTCTCCATAAAAGAAAAAGCTCGGGGTTCGCTTTTCATCTAGGGCAACAAAAACCAACGGGGTGAGATGCTCAGAGGTCAGTTTAATTTTAGAAATATCCACTCCCTCTTTTTCCAGAAATTCCCGGAGAAACTCTCCAAAAGGGTCAGTTCCCAATTTTGTAATCAAGCTTACATTTACTCCCAGCCGGGCTAATCCCACCGCCACATTGCAGACCGCTCCTCCTGGTGCCCGATAGAATTCCCGAACCAGTTTCAAGTCCTTTTCTGGCTTGAGTGAGATAAAATCTACCAGTGCCTCTCCCAAGCAGACCACCTGAGGTTTTTTCTTCATCGCCAGATATTATACCTTGAAATTAAATTTTTAAACAAAAAAACAAAACCTTAGCAAAAGCGGTTAATTTCCGGTTGCCAAAAATCCGAATATAAAATAAACTAAACAAAAATGGATAAGCTGAAAGACCAGGGGAGAAGAAGTTCGGTTCGGGTTAAAGCCCGGCTCAAGGTTCGGTTTAAAAATGCAGAATCTTTCATCAATGAATATACCCACAACATCAGCAAAGGCGGTTTATTTATTCGCACCCAAAAGCCCTGCCAGATCAATGACAAAGTTGAAGTCATCTTGATTCTTCCTGAAACCAATGAGGAAATCAAAGCTCTGGGAGAGGTAATTCATATTGTTCCCCCGGAAAAAGCCAATGAGCAAACCCCGGCGGGAATGGGATTACAGCTCTTGGAGCTGAAAGACGAAGACCGGGCAAAAATTGAGGAATTCATTAAGAAGAAAATTAAAACCGATGCGGATATCCTGGGCAGAAGAAAACATCCCCGGATAGAGACCAAGCTTCGGGTGAAATTTGAAAGCAAAGAAGCACTGGTGGAGGAATATATTCATAATATCAGTCACGGAGGGATTTTCATCCAAACTGAAAAGCCCAAACAGATAGGAGAGCAATTCACCATTATCTTGGTTCATCCGGAGACCGCGCAGGAGATGAGTCTGCGGGGAGAGGTAGTTCGGGTGGTGAGCCCGGAAGAGGCGGAGCGACTTGGTCTTCGTCCAGGAATGGGAGTAAAATTTCTGGAGATGGACCCTTATGTCAGAAAACAATTAGATGATTTCATCAAAGCAGAGACTATTAAACTGCAGGGAAAAAATTTAATTATAGAGGAGGAAGAAGATTAATTAATCCACCTTCATCTAAAGATGAAATCAATGATTAAAGGAGTGAGCAGTTGTCCAAGCAAGCGGTAATCTTGATTGTAGATGATGACCCGGACGAGAGAGCTGGTCTTAAAACCCTGCTGGAGTTAAAGGATTTAAAGGTGCTGGAAGCGGAAAATGCCGAGCAGTGTCTGAACTTACTTGAGAATCAGCATCCGGATTTGCTGATTTTAGACATAATGATGGAAAGAAAAAATTCTGGTTTTGAACTGGTCTATCAACTTCATAAAGACCCGGAGCTAAAAAAAATTCCGATTATCTTATTAAGCAATCTTCCCAACCTAGTCAGCGAGCTGAATCCGGAAAAGGAAGAGCGGTATCTTCCCGTGGTCAAATTCTTTGCCAAGCCGATTGCTCCCGAGCTTTTATATCAGGAGATAGAGCGGATTTTAGGCATTAGCTTGAGTTAGGAAAATCCTGCTCAACTTTTCCGGGAAGTATTACTCGAAAAAGGCTTCCTTTTCCCGGCTCGCTTTCTACCTCAATTTCTCCCCCATGACTTTTTATGATTCCATAGCTGATGGAAAGCCCCAGCCCGGACCCGCCGGTTTCCTTCTTGGTGGTAAAAAAAGGCTCAAAAATTGCTTCCAAATGCTCTTGAGGAATACCTACTCCCTGGTCCTCTACTTCAATTATCACCTGAGAATCTTTGCTTCTGGTTCTAACCCAAATATTTCCCCCCTCTGGCATCGCCTCACAGGCATTAAGCACCAGGTTTAAAATCACCTGTTCTATTTGATATGGGTCCGCTTCAATTTCTCCCAGGTTCTCCTCCAGTTGATAAATAAACTTGATGTTCTTAAAGTCCTTTTGCTTCTCCACCAGTTTAACTGAGCGAAGAATTAGTTGATTCAAATCAAACCGTTCCCTTTTGGATTTGGCTTCCCGGGCAAATTCCAAAAGCCCCCGAACAATCTCCCGACAGCGAAGCGTCTCCTGGATAATCACCTCCATATCTTCTCTGCGGGGGTCATCTTTATCAAAGCTGTCTCTGAGCATATAAGCATAGGTTAAAATTCCGGTTAAAGGATTGCCAATTTCATGAGCCACTCCTGCTACCAGCCGACCGAGGGTCATAAGTCGGTCAGCCTGCATTAATTTAGATAAATCATCTCCAGCAGACCGGCTGGAAGCTTGTTTTTTCTCTACCCCACAGTATCCTCCAGAACAAAAGTAATATCCATATCTACCACATATTCTTTAATTTCATTATTCTCCACCCGAACCCTCTGAGCAATAATATCAATCTGGGTGATGCCCCTAAGGGTTCGCTTTGCCCGGTTAAACCCTTCTTCTAAAGCATCTTGAAAGCTAACCGGACTGATGCCAATTACCCGAGTAACTCTTTCTACCGCCATTTTTTGCCCTCCTGGTTGAGTTTTTTAACCTGCTCTCCGGATGCCCGACCGGGGAGAAATATCAAAATAAATTGTAAAGGTGGTGCCTTTCCCTTCTTCACTGTCCACATAAATTTTTCCACCGTAGCGGTCAATTAAAGTTTTGGTAATGCTCAATCCCAAACCGGTTCCAATTGGAGAAAACTGTTTGGCATTAGGAGCCCGATAGAATTCACTGAAAATTCTTCCCAGAGCTTCCCTGGGGATTCCAATTCCGCTATCAGAAACCTGTGCCTTGATTCTTCCATCTTCCCGGCTCAACTCTATTCTCACCACTCCTCCCGCAGGTGTGTATCGGAAAGCATTGGAAATTAAATTAGAAAAAATTTGCTGAATCGCAGCCCTGGAATAGCGGATTCTGGGAAGCACCGGCGGGTGGTTAAAATATACCGCAACTCCCCGGGCATCCGCACTGGTCTTTTCCACACTTAAAATAAGTTCCAGCTCTGCAATCAGGTCTATTTCTTCCAGTTCCTCCGGCTTGGGTGGTTCTGCCACTTCCAGCCGAGAAAGCTCCAGAAGGTCTCGGATTAAATCAATCAATCCCTGACCTCGCCGAAGAGCACGCTCCAGAAATTCCAGAGATTTTTCACTAAGCCGGTCTTTTTCACTCAACCTGACCGCATGAATAAAATTCATAATTGCACTCATCGGACTGCGGAGCTCGTGAGCAACAGTTCGGGCAAATTCACTTTTGATTTTCTCTCTCCGACTAACTTCCTCACAAGCCTGAGCTAACTCTTCCTCTCTCTGCCGAAGCCTTTCCATTATGGAACTGCTTAAAAAGGCAGAGACAAACATTGTGATGGCAAAAGCTCCGATTAAGAGAAAAACCTGGTCCGGGCGATA
This sequence comes from uncultured bacterium, assembly GCA_964553915.1. Lineage (GTDB taxonomy): Bacteria > RBG-13-61-14 > RBG-13-61-14 > RBG-13-61-14 > DRUE01 > CAZKMM01. The sequence continues at coordinate 14,375 of CAZKMM010000008.1, read as the reverse complement.
GAAGTTCTCTAGATTAAAATCAGGATAAAGCGGGTAATGAGGCACCCGCTCGCTTGCACTCAAAAAGACCAGCATTGAATACAATAAAAGTGCCCAGCCCGCCTGAAAATAACTATCCGCCCTTTTTAATAAAATGCTGGCAATAATGATATGAAAAATATAAAAGAAAGAAAAAGGATTGAGCGCTCCGCCGGAAAAATACAAAAGCAAACTCAGTAAGATTAAATCCAGACTTATCTGGAGGTGAGCAAAAAAGGTGGCAAAAGCATAAGTTTGTCCGCTCCTTTCTCCTTCTTCAAATCTCTCCCGAAAAATCGCCCAGTAAATCAAATTAAAAAAAACCAGAGCTAAAGCTATTGCTAAAATACCCTGCCAGTATAAAGGAAGATGAAGAAAGCGAATTCCCACCAGAAGCGCAAACATTACCCCGGCAATTGCTAACCAGCGGAGTTTAATCAGCCATCTTACCCCTTCAATCAGGCTGGTTTCCGCGGGTAGCCAGAAGGGATGGCTTGGCTCCGGTCTCTTAAACAGAGCCAATTTCCTGCTCCTTTATTAAGTTAACAAATATCTTCTTCACAAGCTGTTTGGCTTCTTCCACCGCGGGACTCAGTTCCCCTGCCTTTTTAAGCTCACCGGGTTGAATCCCAATGATATATCCTTCTTTCACCCCTCTTTGATAAAGATATTCCCATAAAAGAGAAAGGGGAAGGGAATGGGTGGAAATATTTCCCCAGGAAAGCTCTTTGAAAGAAAAAATCCCGATGCTTCCCGGTGATTTATTAAATTCCATACTATCTATAATTATTAACACATCTGGATGGAATTTCTCAACCCAGGAAAGAAAATTCTCCGGTGCCACCCCTCCATCCCTGACCTTTTCTCTTCCCAGCTCTGCTTCCAGCTCCTTTGCCAGAATGGAACCTACCCCATCATCTCCTAATAAAGAATTCCCAACACCCAAAATTAACCATCGCTTGCCTGAGATAATCTTCTGAAGCTGGTCTGCAAGCTCCGAGGCTTGAAAGCTCATATAATTAGACTATCAAAGAAGTCTCTCTCCGACAACGAGGGCAGGTTATCCGGATTCGGTCCGGACGGATTAAGTCTTTTTCCCGGGCAGGGGGTGGGGCTTCTTCCAAAAGACCCCGCTCAGATAAACTGGCTAAAAGTAAAGAAGGATTAGCATAAGCCAGAGCACCTAATCTTTCCGCGGTCCAGCGGATATGGTCTTCTGTGCTGATTACCGCTCCACAGACCTCACAGAGAACCAGCTTCCGCTCCACCTTCTCCACCAGAGTGCTTCGGTCAAAGGTAGCCAAATCCCACTGCGAGGTCTGGATGATGCCTTTTTCTGTGGTGCAGTTCCGAACGCACTGCCCACAAAAGATACATCTATCTAAATGAAGAATTAAAGTGCGAATTTTATTTTCCGTATCATCTATCTGCTCAATGGCTCCGGACGGGCAAACCTGGGCGCAGGCACCACAGCCAATACAATCCTCCTGATATTCCGGCTTGCCCCGAAATCCCTCTGGAACCTCGGGCATCTCCGCAGGAAATTTGCTGGTATAAGGTCCTTCAAAAAGTGCTCGTAAAGCCTCTCCCAGTTCCCTGATCTTTGGCTTTTTCATTGCTCCTCACTCTCTCCCTTTGCCAAATCCTCCTGGTAGCGGTCAACCACACAGGGCTCGCTCGGTTTAATCCCAGCCCGATATGCTCCCCGAGCCAGAGCATGAGCTGAGGTCGGACTGGTCACCAGAATAAAAACCATTGCCAAAAGCGCCTTGATTCCTGCAGGATTAAATCCTTCATAAACAAATAAGCCAAATAAAATCATACAGGTGCCCAGAGTAACACATTTGGTCGAGGCTTGAAGCCGAGTATAAACATCAGGAAACCGCACCAGCCCGATGCAACCAAACAGGTCAAATAATATTCCTACCCCGATGATAATCCCTGCGATTATCTCATTCATCGAACCGCCTCTTCTCCAGATATTTGGCTAAAGCCAAAGTGCCAATAAAAGCTAAAAGACTCCAGGCAATCGCCAGATTTAGATAAAAATCCCTATCCGCATAAATCGTCATTAAAGCACAAAAGCCCACCAGAATCACTCCCAGAATGTCTATCGCTACCATCCGGTCCGCGGGAGTTGGTCCCTTGGCAACCCGATATAAGCAAAGATAAATTGCTACTAAAAGTAGCCCAAATGCCCAGAAATATGGGTTGCTTAATATCACTGCTTCCTCCTCATTCAAAAATCCTTTTCAGGAATTTCTCAAACCGACCGGGAATCTCCCGGGTTGCTTCCTCTTCCTCCGGACTCTTTACCTTTAACCAATGCACATATAAATATCCCTGCTTGGGGTCCAAATCCAGAGTAAAGGTGCCGGGAGTTAAGGTAATGGAATTTGCCAGAGCAGTAATTCCGCTATCACTTTTCAATCCGGTTCTCACCCGGACGATTCCCGGCTCTATGGGCATCTTGGGATGAAGTGCCAGATATACCACCTGAAGATTGGCTTTAATCATATAGTACAAAAACACCGGAACATAAATAATCAGCCAGAACCAGCGCCTTGGGTCAAAAAACTTTTTCGGCGAACGAGTAAAAATCCCAATGAAAAGTATGCTCACCAAAAACGCTGAGCCCAACCCCACATAAATGGATTCCAAATCCCATTCGCCCGTGCTCGGCTGATAAGGAAAAACCAGTAAAAGCCAGGTAATGAAAGATACAATAAATAACGCTAACCGTCTCATTGCTCCCCTCATAAACCAGCAAGGATTATTCTGGTGCCTTCACTTAATACCCGCTCTGCCCTAACCAAAACCAGCTCTCTTAAATCCGGTAAAATCAATAAACTCAAGCCCAGACAGGCAAGGGCTAACAGGAGCATTGCTACCTGCATAGAAATCGGCACCTCTTTTATCTTCTCCCATCTTTCTTTTAATTCTCCAAAAAACCCATAACGCTGAACCTTCATAAAACTTGCCAGAGTAAGAATACTCACCACCACGGCCGCTCCTGCCAGACCATAATGTTTTGCCTGCACACAGGCAATAATGATAATCAGCTTGGAGAAAAAGCCGTTAAACGGTGGAACCCCGGCAATGGAAAAAGACCCCACCAAACTGGAGCCCGCACTTACCGGCATTTTTTCCCGAAGTCCTCCCATTTCCTTCAGGTCCCGGGTGCCGGTGCGATATTCTACTGCTCCCGCGGTTAAAAAGAGCAAAGATTTAAATGCCGCGTGATTTAAAAGATGAAACAGCCCACCTAAAATCCCGAGCGGGGTTCCCAGACCAATTCCTAAAATCACATAGCCAATCTGACTGATGGAATGATAAGCCAAAAGCCTCTTATAATCCCACTGCCCAATTGCCAAAAGCACCCCGCCAATCATAGAAAGCACACCCAGAGTTAAAAGCAAGTAGCTCAAACCAGTATTAAAGCCAAAGACATTAAACACCACCCGCACCAGAGCATAAACTCCGATTGCTTTAATCAAAACTCCGCTCAGCATTGCGGAAACCGGAGCCGGGGCACTGGGATGAGCATCCGGAAGCCAGGCATGGAAGGGAACCAGAGCAGATTTTAAACTCAATCCTGCCACCATCAGAATCAAAGCAAAATGTTCTAAATTCCCTTTTCCAGCTATTGTCAGCCTTTGAGCCAGCTGAGCCATATTTACGGTGCCGTAATCCAGATACAAAACCGCCAGCCCCAAAAGGAAAATCAAAGAAGCAAGCGAGCCCAAGATTGCATACTTAAAGCTTGCTTCCAGCTCCTCTGCCTCACAGCCAAAAGCCACCAGAGCATAACTGGCAATCCCGGCTATCTCCAGAAAGACATAAAGATTAAACAGGTCACCAGTAATCGCCACCCCATTCATCCCGGCAATCATCAAAAGCAAAAGCCCATAATAACTTCCCCGACCAGTATATTGGTCCATATAGCGGATAGAAAACAGGGCAGAGCAGAAACCCACCCCGTTAATAATCAGAAGAAGCAAAAGGCTTAATGGGTCAATTATCATTGGAATACCAACCGGTGGCTTCCAGCCCCCGACAAAATGATGGGCATCTTTGCCAAAAAGAAGCAGAGAAATTACCAGCAGGGAAAGACAGGCAAGATTGCCCAGAGCATCTGCCAGGCGGGGCTGTGTCCGGGCAACCAGGGGAATCAGAAGCCCGAAACCCAGCGGAATTATAACCAGATATGGAACCAATGCTTCCATTATCCTCTCAGCCTCCGAATCTCCGTAATATCATAGGTGCGGTAGCGATGATAGAGCCGAAGAGCAATGGTAATTAAAAGCGCCAGTAGTCCCAGCCCAATTACAATTGCGGTCAGCACCATTGCTTGAGGGAAGGGGTCAACTGCCTGCTGGGCAAACTGACCAGCACTCTCTCCCAGCTTCATAATCGGTGCCCCTGCTCCCTTCCGATACCCGGCGGTAATCAAAAACAAATAAACCGAACTCTCCACAATACTTAAACTGATAATCAGCTTAATTAAATTCCGCTGACTGACCAGTCCATAAAGACCCACACAAAACAGAATCAATATCAAAAGATAAACAATCATTTTTCCTCCTCCATACTCTCAAAGCTCCGCTCACCCCGCTCATCAAAAAGCCGAAGCGCACTTAAAAGCGCTACCGCCACAAAAACACTGGCTAAAACCTTAATCCCGATTGCCAGATTGCCCAGAGGAATAATCCCGGCGTTAAAAAGATGAAAAGGCTTTCCCGGATGAAGCTTCTGGATAAAATTGGCAAAGAAATAAACCCCACCATTGGTGAGAAAAAGCAAGCCCAAAAAGGCAAGAACCAAAAACAAAAGCCCGCCTATGGAATCCAGCGACCGGGCAATCCTCCAGTCCAGATTCTTAAAGGCAAATCGCCTGCCATAGGCAATTAAAATCAAAATATAAGCACAGGCAAGAATTACTCCGCCTGCAAATCCTCCGCCCGGACTCAAATGCCCATAAACCAGAGTATAAATCCCGTATAAAAAGATAAACCCAACCACCCAGCGGGCTATGGTTCTGACAATCAGGCTCATTCCCTCATTCATCTTTTTTCTCCTGGCGGTGTTTCCTTCTCAACAGGGCAATGCTTCCCAATACCGCAGTGAAAAGGACAATTACCTCGCCCAGAGTATCATAACCCCTGAAATCTAAAAGCACCGCATTCACCGCATTGGTTGCTCCGGTTAAGGAAAGAGATTCTTTCAAATAGGTCCAGCTAGGAGAATCCAGAAACCGAACAAAGCCCGGCTCTCCAAATTTGGGCAGTTCAACCGCCACATAAAGCGCCAGTGCCAAAAACAACACCACCAGAATAACTCCTCCCGCCATTCCTGCCCGGTCTCTATGACCCTTTACCGTCTCTATCCCCATCCCAATCGTGCCCCGAAGCAGTAAAATCAAAATCACCACCTCAACCACAATTTGAACTAAAGCCACATCCGGGGCACGAAGGAGCAAAAAGCAGGCGCTCAAGCCAAATCCCACCGCACCCATACTCACTACCGCACTGACCAAATCATCTGCCTCAATCGCCAAAACCCCGGCTAAAATCATAAAAACCAAAATTAAGACCAGTAGCTCAAACATCTCCTTCCCTCTCAACCAAGCTGGAAAAATGCCCAGAGCAAAACCACCACCCCCAAAAGACACCAGGCAATATAAGTTAATAAATTCCCGCTATGCAGATACCGGAGCAGGTCTGAGAAATAAAAAGTAATCCGCCTGCCCCAGTCATACAAATCATACCAGCCACCCTCCATCCATTGATAAAGCCGAGAAAACAAGCCCAGCTCCGCCTCCACGGTTCGGTAAAAATCCGGACCAGAATAATGAAATTCCTCTGCCTTCTCCCCCAGCATATAGGTGTCATCTTCCCGATATTTAAGCCCAGCTCCAAAAAGATAAATCACATAGCCCACTCCCAGACCTATCAAAAGAAGCACCACCGCAGAAATCGGTGCCCAGAAGCCCAGCATCTTGACGCTCTTTCCCAGCATTGGCTCAAAAAGCCATTTTAATCCCAGCCAGTTCCCAAAAATTCCCAGAGCCAGACAGCCCAGAGCCAGAATTAACATAGCACTCCTCATACAGAACCATCCGGAGCTATTATCATTAACCATCAGTTCCCTGGGTTTTGGTCCCAGATAAGAGCTATAAAGTAATTTGATAAAGCTCGCCAAAGTCAGAGCACTGCCAAACATTGCCGAAATCAGCACAAACACCCACAGCCGGGGAAATTCCTCACTCAGCTTGATTATGCTCTGGTAAATCATCCATTTGGAGAAAAATCCGTTCAGAGGCGGAATTCCGCTGATTGCCAGTGCCCCAATCAGAAAACTGAAAAAGCTTACTGGAAATAACTTTGCCAGCCCTCCCAGTTCTTTCAGCTCCTGGGTGCCAGTGCGCTTTTCTATCTCTCCTGCTCCCAAGAAAAGCAGAGCTTTATAAATGGCATTGTTGAGCATATGGAAAAGCCCGGCAATTACCCCTAAGCCAGTGGCAGTGCCCACTCCCACAATCATATATCCCACCTGACTCACCGCATGGAAGCCAAGTAGTCTTCGAAAATGATGCTGAACCAGAGCAGCTAAAACCCCAGCGACAATGGTAATTGCTCCTATCACTAAAAGGACTATCTTCACCCCGCTGGTCAAAACAAATAAATCCAGGCTTACCCGAACCAAAAGATAAATCCCGAGAAGTTTATCTAGAGACGCAGGCACCAGGGCAACTGCCGGAGTGGGACCGGTCTCGCTTGCATCTGGTATCCAGGAATGAAAGGGCATCCCACCCGCCTTGGCAAAGCTGGCAGAAATAATCAATAAATAGGCTAAAATGGCGCTCTCACAATTGGTGGGAAGATTAATCTTGCTTATCCAGAAACTTCTGGTCAAAAACCAGACCAAGCCCACTCCCATAATCAGCATAGAATCTGTGGCGCCCAGAATAATTAAGGTCTTTTTAGAAGCATCATTTGCCTCTCTGCTTGCCTGAAGCATCAGGTAAAAAGGAATTCCTAAAAATCCCCAGAAAACACAAAGTGCCAGAAGATGGTCTGAGAAAAACACCGCATAACTGCCAGCTAAAATCCACATTGCATTGGCAAAGAAATTCTTGGCAGTGCCATTATCATTCTTTCTAAAATATCCCACTGCCCAGAAAAGAAGAATAAACCCCAAGATGCTGGCTAAAAATGCCATTCCCATTGCCAGAGCATCTGCCCGAAGAAGAGCTCTTCCTTTCCAGAAGCCAAGCCATGCATATCCTCCAAGGCTCCAGATAATCGGCTGAGACTTTGCAAAAATAAATCCCCAGCCAGAAATCACCCCACAAAATCCACTTACCAAAAGAGAGATTAAAGCACTAAACCCCCAGCCCCGACGGGGAATAAAATATCCCAAAAGTCCTGCCAGAGCAGGAATGATAATCAAAAGCAAAAGCCACTCGCCCTTCATCCGAAAAGCTCCTTTTTAATCCGAGCGGTTTTTTCCTGACTGAGCCGAATTAAATCCTCTCCACTAAAAACCTGCTTTTTGCTCTTATAATCCACCACTGCCATTCTCTCAGTACAGCAATAGCAGGGGTCAATTGCCGCTAAGATAATGGTGGCATCTGCAATATCTTCTCCCACCACACTGGCTTTACAGGTGGGAAGATTCACATAAGTTGGTGCCCGAACTTTATGCCGGATCGGGCGGTTGCTGCCATCAGAACGCACATAATGAAAGGTCTCTCCCCGGGGAGCTTCCGCATGCCCGATGCCTTCTCCAGCAGGAATCTCTTTTACCCCGGCATCAATCTCCCCCTCTGGCATCCGCTCCAGACATTGGCGGATAATCTTTATGGACTCAAAGCATTCCAGAAGCCGAACCACTACTTTATCAAAGACATCTCCGCTCTCAGTGGTAATCACCTTCCAGTCCAGGCGGTCATAGGCTCCATAGGGATGGTCTCTTCGCACATCTATTGCCACCCCACTTGCTCGGGCAGTGGGACCCACTGCGGAATAGTCGTGAATATCTTTTTTGGTCAAAATTCCAATCCCCTTGAGCCGGCGGTGAAGCACCGGGTCATCTAAAACCGCTTTGGTGAGCATATCTAGCTTTTTCTCAAGCTCATTTAATATTTTCATTGTTGGCTCAACTTTTTCTGGAGGAATATCCCTCCTCACCCCTCCTACCTTCATCATTGCATAATGATTGCGGTTGCCAGTAAGAAGCTCCAGAATATCCAGCACCGGCTCCCGATATTTCCACGCCCACATCCAGACCGTGTTATAGCCAAGAAAATGACCTGCCAGTCCCACCCAGAGCAGATGGCTGTGCAGTCTTTCCAGCTCCGCAATAATAGAACGAATATAAAGTGCCCGCTCTGGAACCTCACAGCCAACAATCTCTTCCACTGCCTGAACATAAGCAATTGGATGGCTGGTGGAACAAATCCCGCAGATTCGCTCTATCAAAAAAGTCACCTGGTCATAGGTTTTGCTCTCAGAAATCTTTTCAATCCCCCGATGGTTGTATCCGATTCGCACCTCAATATCGGTCACGGTCTCTCCATCCATTTCTAAAAGAAAGAGCTCTGGCTCCTCCTGAAGCGGATGAAATGGACCTATGGGTATTACAGACTTCATTTCTCTCTCCTCAACGGATAAAATCCCTCTGGCCAGTCTTCTGGCAAAAGCAAAGGTTTCAAATTCGGATGGCCGGGAAAATCTATTCCCAACAGCTCATAAATCTCCCTCTCAATGAATTCAGCTCCTTTGATTAAATTTGCCAGGCTCGGCACACTGGGATTATCTTTGGGAAGCCGGACCCTGAGCATTACCAGGCGATGCTCAGAATCAAAAGCAAAATGATAAAGAATCTCAAATTCCTTTTCCATCTCCATTCCACTGGCAGTTGCCAGTCGGGCTCCCAGCTGGTTAAAAATGTAATCAGCCACTGCCAGCAGATTTTCCGGCAGAACTTCTATATAAATCCTTTTCCGGCTTGTTTCCTCCAGAGAAATAATCTTGCCAGAAAGAGCAGATTTTAAATTTTCCGCCCGCTCGCTCATTCCCCGCTCCTGAGTTTGGCTAATAATTTTGCTACCCCGGAAATAATTGCCTCCGGCTTTGGAGGACAGCCCGGGATATAAGCACTCACCGGCACCACCTGGTCATAAGGCACCTCAGAAATCGCATAACTGCCCTTAAAAATTCCCTGCCCGCAGGCACAACTTCCAACCGCAATCACCACACAGGGCTTGGGTGCCTGCTGATAAATTCGTTTTAATCTTTCCGCTCCCTTTTTGTTCAAAGCTCCGCTCACTAAAATTGCATCTGCCTGCCTAACACTCCCCACCAGAACAATTCCAAACCGCTCCAGGTCATAGCGGGGAGTGAGGCAGTCAAGAATCTCAATATCACAGTTATTACAACTGCCGGAGCAGAAGTGAAACACCCAGAGAGATTTGGTCAAAGCTTTTATTTTTAAGCTCATCCTACCACCTCAAGAGAGCCAAGATTATTGCTAATAGCCCAATTCCTCCCATCCCATACCAGAAAAAGCGAAGTGCCTGGTCAATCCGAAGTCGGGGATTGGTATTACGAATCAGAATAAAAACTAAAAGTAAAATTAAATATTTAACCACTGCCCAGATAATGCTGGTGAGCTTTGGCTCCAGCCCGCCCAAAAACAGCACCACCACAAACATCGGCATTACCACCAGCATAATCATTCTGGTCAGTTTATAAATGCCGAGCAGAACCCCGGAATATTCAATCAGGGCACCAGCACTCAGCTCGGTCTCTGCTTCTGCCAGGTCAAAGGGAACTGCAGAAAGCTTTGCCTGAGCAGAAAAGACCGCAATAATTAAAGCCAGAGCCCCGGAAAAGCTGAGGGCAATTGCCCGATTTTGAGCCTGCCAGCTAATTATATCTGCGATGCTTAACTTCCCTCCGGTTTGAATTAAAATCACCCCCAGAGCAATAATCAGGCTTAATTCGTAGGCAAAAAGTAGCTTCATCTCCCGGGCAGAGCCTACCCCGGCAATGGGATTTCCGCTTGCCAGTCCTCCGAGAATAATTGCCAGGCTGGGAAGTAAAAGAAGATAAAGCAAAACTATCACATCCCCAACAAAACTCTGCTCTGGCCATAATCCCGCCACCAGTAATAAGGCTCCGGCTAAACTGGCTCCAGAAAGTCCAAGAAGCGGGCTGAAAATAAACAATCCTCTGCTTGCACCTCTAGGAATGATGGTTTCCTTGCCCATCAGCTTGAGCACATCCCATAAAGGCTGAGCCAGAGGCGGTCCCACCCGAAACTGAAGCCGGGCAGTGAGCTTTCGGTCCAGCCAGCTGACAAATATCCCGCAAATACTCAGGAACAAAAATCCCGGAAAAATTAAATACCAAAAGCCATACCAGGCTGGACTCATTTTACCGGCTCCTTTTCCTGCCAGAATTCTCCTATCACCCCCACTCGCTCTGAAACACCCTCCGCCTGCTCCGGGAGCTCCTCCACCAATTCCAGTGCCTGCTTGGGACAGGTCTTCACGCACTCTGGCTCCCGCTCCAGACACTGGTCGCAAGCCTGAGATTTATATACCAGATAACTCTGATACAAAGTGCCAAAAGGACAGGCTAAAGCACAGCTATAACAACCAATGCACCGAAACAGATTTCTTTTCAGCTCCCCGCTTTCTAAAACTTCCAGCGCCTCTCTGGTGCAGGCTTTCACGCAAAAATGCTCCTCACACTTCCGACAAATCAACTGCCGGGCAATCTGCTCCCGAAGTGCCTCAAACCCCGGATTCTCCGGATGATAGGGATAAGAACACTTTGCCTCACAAACCAGGCATTCCTGACAGAGCTCAAATTTTACTAAAATCTTTGCCATCTCCCTAATCCCAGATATTGGCTAAATTTTGAATTCTGTCATAGCGAAATACCGGACCATCCCGGCAAACATAATATGGTCCCAGACGGCAATGACCGCATTTACCAATCCCACAGCTCATATTCTTTTCCATTGAAAGATAAATTTGTTCCGGCGTAAATCCCTTTGCCAGAAGCTCTCTGGTTGTGAATTTCATCATAATCGGAGGACCGCAGACCACTGCCACACTTTGCCCCACCTCCACCTGAATTTCAGAAAGTAAAGTAGTCACCACTCCCACTTTTCCGCTCCAGCTCTCATCCCCTTCATCCACAGTAAGATGAACTTCAATTTTTGAGCTCCACTCTTTCAGAGCATCTTTATAAACCAGGTCTTTGGGAGTGCGAGCACCATAGGCTAGAATTACTCTTGAATATTTCTCCAGCTCCTCAAACAGAGCAAAAAGCAAACTCCGAAGCGGTGCCAGCCCAACTCCACCGCCAACAATCAGCACGGTTTTACCTCTAAAGTCATCAAGCGGATAGCCCTTGCCATAAGGTCCCCGTAAGCCTAAAACCGCTCCGGGAGGAAGCTGGTGAATCATCCCGGTTAGTCTGCCCGCTTTCATAATGGTCATTTCAATTTCTTCTGCTCTGGCAGGAGAGCTGGAAGGAGTAAAGGGAGCTTCTCCTACCCCCGGAATCATCAGCTCCGCAAACTGACCCGTAGCAAAGGTAAAAGGTCTTTCCGGACGAATAACAAAAGTTTTGATGTTCGGGGTCTCGTCAATCACCCGAACCAGCTCGGACCGAAGAGCTTTATAAACCTTAGCCACCAGAAAGCTCCTTTAAAACCTCTCTGATGTCTATCCCGCCTCCGCAGGCTTCTACACACCTGCCACAGCCCACACAGGCATAGCGGGATAGCTCATAGATAAAAAAGCTGAACTTCTTTTCATAACGGTTCCGAAGCCGTTGATACCGAAACCGCCTTGGATTGGCTTCCCCGGCTACCCGGGCAAAATTCTTATACTGACAGGAATCCCAGCTCTGAAACCGAACAAACCCCTCCCTGGCTTCCCAGTCGCTCAGAATAAAACAATGACAGGTGGGACAGATAAAATTGCAACCAGCACATTCCACGCAGTCTTCTGCCAGTTTCAGCCAGAGGGGATTTTCTGCGCTGGTCTCTATTAAAATTTTCAGGTCTTTATTTCTAAAATCATATCCTTTTTCTTTAAGGCTCTGCTCCAGTTTTTGATGAACCGCTTTTCTTTTTTCCTCTCTTTCTTTTACCTGCTCGGAGCTTGCGGACCTAAAACCAGAATCTTTAACCAGCTCCTTGCCTTTTTCCGAGCCGATTTCAATTAAAATTCCATCATTAAGCAGGCTTAAATTCAGGTCAAAGCCCTTTTCCGGATATACCTCCCCTCCCAGCCCCAAACAGAAACAGCTTTCATAAGGCTCAGTGCAGTCCAGACTGATGAGGTAGGTTTTATCCCGGCGAAGCTGATAGGATTCATCTTTGTAGTCTCCACCAAGAAAAACATAATCCAGAATCTCCAGAGCAGAAAGGTCGCAGGAGCGTGCTCCAATTAGAATTCTCGGAGAAAGCTCCTGAGAAGATTCTGTCTCGGAAATAAAAGGAGAACCTAAATTGCCACGAGCAGGAAAGAAAAGGGGTTTGAGCGGGTCAATAAATCTGCAGGGCGCAAAATTTATCCCGGAAATATCTTTCTCAGAAAAAGCTCTTAAGTAGCCGGAGAAATCAGGAGCATAAATTTGGCATTGAGTGGATTTCTGACGCAGCCAGTTTAAAAATTCACTTTTATCTGCATAAAGATAGCTATGTTCCGCAATGTTCTTTTCTGTCATTATTTCAAGCTGTCGTTAACTTAATAGCTGGAACTTCATTCAGGCTGTGAAACTCAGTTGCAATTGATTACCCAATCGCAATTTTTTTCTATCATGATTAAAAAATCTTGTCAAGAATTTTAATCAAATTTTAATCTTTGCGGTTGCGAAAAGATTGAAGCTGTGCTTAATTTGATTTCAATGAAAGATAAAATCTGGAAATATCTTCAGCAAAAAGTGGTGGTCAGAGCCTACGGAATTGAATATACGGGAATCTTCAAGGGAGCTGACCAGGACTGGGTATTTTTACAATGTGAGACCACCTGGGTGCAGATTCCCTGGATGGAAATTACCTCTTTCCGACCCGCAGAAGCTGGTGAAGAAGCAAGGATTTACCGAGCCATAGAAAGAGAGTCTGAGCTGGACGAAGAAGGAAAAGCGAAAAAGAAAGAGCGAATTTTAGAACGGGAACTTAAATTGATTAAAGGAGAAAAGGCTCAAAAAGAAAACCCGGAGCCAGAAAAAGAATCAGAAGAATAATCAAAAATTTCTTTTTACCTCCTCAATAAAGGGGTCTTTAAGATGATATTTTTCTGCCAGCTCCAGCAGGCTGAGAATTTTTCCCCGGTCTTTTTCTTTCAAAGCAATTTTCAGCCGAAGTTTTAAGCTGGCAAGGTGCCAGCCAGCATTTTGAAGAATCTGGTCTAAAAGAGATTTTGCCTGAGAAATCTCTCCCTGCTCAAAAAGAATTTCTGCCAGTTGATAGCCTGCTTTGGGAGAAAAACCAGAAAGTTGATATGCCAAAAGAAATTCCCTGCCCGCCTCTTTGCTCCTGCCCTTTCTCTTTAATACCAAGCCCAGGTTATAATGAGACCATTCATAATTCGGATTGATGCTCAGTGCGGTTTTAAGAGCTTTTTCCGCGGATTCTAAATCCCCCCTCCTTATTTTCACCAGTCCCAGATTATTCCAAGCCTCAACATAATCAGGCTCTAAGGAAATTGCCCATAAAAATTCCCGCTCCGCATTCTCCAGCCAGCCCCTCTCCAGATAAACCTGTCCCAGAAAATTATGTAAGATTTCCTCTTCGGGATTTTTTCTAATCTCTTGCCGAAAATATTTCAATCGGGTCTGGTAATATTGGGCGGAAAAAAAACTCAAAAGGAAATAAAACCCAAGGAGCAAAAATATTATTATTCGGCTGTACCTACCTTTAATAAAAAAATATTTATTTAAAATCCAGCCCAGCCCCAGCGAAAAAAATATACTGGGAAGATAAAAAAAGCGCTCCGCCATAGCAGTAGGAAAAGAGATAATATGCATAACCGGAAGTAGAGAAGCTAGCCAGAGTCCAGTAAAAAGCCCGGTGGGATTTCTTTTCCTCCACGCCCTGATCAGCCAGAAAATCACCCCCAGCCAAAAAATCCCACCTGCGAGAAAAAGTGCCAGAGGATAGTTCTGAGAAAACTTGTTCGTGTAATACCAGTCCAGATAGTTAGGGTAAGGAAATAAACCTAACCGGAGGTATTCCAGTAAAATGCGAGCAATCACCAGTGGTTTTTTCCAAAAGGGGAATTGGGCAAGAAAGTTCACTGCTGGAGGCGGTCCTGGACGAGAAAGTGC
>CAZKMM010000007.1:0-38103 GCA_964553915.1 uncultured bacterium | reverse complement strand
AATAACAGAGCAAGATAAGCATAACCCTGATCAATTACACTGAAATTTTTATCTCTTTTATATTCAATAATTACAAAAGATTTTGTTTCATTATCAAAAGCTAAAGTATCAATCCTTAAATTTCCTAATGAAAATTCTGATTTTACAAATTCTAAACCAAAAATTTCTTTAAGATTATTTTCAGTTACTCTCTGTATTTCTTTCTCACTTTTAAAAGAAATCTCTTTTACTTTTTTTAGTTTATTTTGTTTAGTTATAAATATTGGCATAATTAACCTCCTTTGTTCTTTTTAAATAATTTTCTTTTAATATAAAATTAAATATCAAATTTTCAAAACTTTATCAAGAGGTTTTAAGGAAAGGTGGAGAAGGGGGGGAAGTGAATAGGATAAAGTTTTCATATTCTTTTTTGAAATGGTTTTTGGCTCGGTGGATATTGTTTAGTCTCGCTAAATTCTGGCTGGTTCAAAAAACGAACCAGATGGTTCAAATTTTGAACCCCTAAAATTGGGATAGAGGAATAAGCTTTTGAAAATCAAGCGGAAAATTTTAGGGTATGAAATTTTTGCCAGTCAGAAAATCAAACCAGATGGTTCAAAAATCAAACCGAGCTTTCAGCCGGGCTGAACTGAGCGGTCAAACCCCGGCTCTCCATCCCCCTGACTTTCCTGCAAAATCTCTTTGGCTTTAAAAAATTTCTTCTTTTTCCCAAAGATTTTTTGAGCTGGTGCAAAAAGCGAACCACCCCGGAGAAATTTTTTGCCCGGCAAAAAACTGGCATCAGCGGAATTGAAAAATTTTTCTTTTATGGTATCCTTTAGAGGCAATGGGGTGGAGATAAAATACTATCCTGATTTTTCCCTTTACCAGAAGCTTTCCCGCCAAGGAAATTTAATCCCGGTTTATGGAGAATTTCTCTGGGACCTGGAAAGCCCGGTAGGAGCTTTCCTCCGTCTTCCTCAAAGTGATTATGCCTTTTTGCTGGAAAGTGTTGAGGGCGGGGAAAAATGGGCGAGGTATTCTTTTCTGGGGTTTGAGCCCAAGCTGATTTACCGCTCCCGGGGGAAAAAAGCAGAGGTGATAGAGGAGCAGAGCTTTCAGAGCCTCAGCGGATTTACCAATCCCCTTGAGCCACTTCGGCAGATTCTCTCCCGCTACCAGCCGGTTCTGGTGGAGGGCTTGCCCCGGTTCTTTGGGGGAGCGGTTGGGTATCTCGGCTATGATTTGGTGAGGTTTTTTGAAAAACTGCCGGAGAAAAATCCAGATGAGCTTTACAGCTTTGATGTTCATATGTTCATCACGGATAAGATTATTATTTTTGACCGGGTCAAGCATACCATAAAAATTGTGGTCAATACCTATCTGGAAAAATCTGACTCGGCAAAGGAACACTATCAATCTGCCCTTGAGGAGATTCAAGGGCTGGCAGAAAGATTAAAATCTCCTGTGATTCTCCCGGAACCCCCGGTTTATTCTCAACCTCTGGAATTCAAAAGCAATTTTGAAAAGAAGGAATTTGAGCAGGCGGTAAAGAGGGCTCTGGAATATATCCGCTCTGGAGAGATTATTCAGGTGGTATTGAGCCAGAGGTTTCAGGCGCCCTCTCGGGTGGATGCTTTCCAGCTCTATCGGGCGCTTCGGCATATCAATCCCAGCCCCTATTTGTTTTTTCTGAAGATGGGCGGGGAGATTCTGGTGGGAAGCTCTCCTGAGGTGCTGGTGCGGGTAGAGGAAGGAAGAGCAGAAACCAGACCAATTGCTGGCACCCGTCCCCGGGGAAAAAGCTCAGAAGAAGACCAACTGCTGGAGCAGGAACTTCGCTCAGACCCCAAGGAGAATGCGGAACATATTATGCTGGTGGACCTGGGGAGAAATGACCTGGGAAGGGTTTGTAAAATTGGCTCGGTTAAGGTAAGCGAGCTGGCAGTGGTGGAGAGATACAGCCATGTGATGCATCTGGTCTCCAATGTGGTGGGGGAAGTGGAGAAGGGGAAAACCGCTTTTGATGTGCTTCAGGCGTGTTTTCCTGCCGGGACTTTAACCGGGGCTCCCAAGATTCGGGCAATGGAAATTATTGAGGAGCTGGAGCCGAGCCGGAGAGGGGTTTACGGTGGAGCGGTGGGGTATTTCAGCTTCAGCGGAAATATGGATATGTGTATTACCATCCGCACCATATTTATCAAGGAGGGTTTGCTTAATATTCAGGCAGGAGCCGGGATTGTGGCGGATTCGGACCCGGAGCGGGAATATCAGGAGACGGTAAACAAAGCCAAGGCAATGATTCGGGCAGTGGAGATGGCAAGAAGGGGGCTGAGCTTAAACCACGCTGAAGAAAAATGATTTTAATGATAGATAACTATGATTCCTTTACCTATAACCTGGTGCAGTATCTGGGGGAGCTTGGGGAGGAGCTTCGGGTTTATCGGAATGACCAGATAACCATCTCCGAGATAGAGGAGCTGGCACCGGAAAGAATTGTTATTTCCCCGGGTCCGGGCAGACCGGAGCGGGCAGGAATTTGTCTGGAGCTGATTGGTCATTTTGCCGGGAAAATTCCCATCCTCGGAGTCTGTCTGGGTCATCAGGCAATTGCTTCGACTTTTGGGGGAAAAATTGTCCGGGCAAAAAGATTGATGCACGGCAAAACCTCAGAAATTCATCATAATGACAAAGGAATTTTTCAGGGGTTAAAAAACCCCTTTCTTGCGGTGCGGTATCATTCCCTGGCAGTGGAGGAAGCGAGCCTGCCTAAAGATTTTGAGGTCAGTGCCCGGGCAGAGGACCAAGAGATTATGGCAATCCAGCACAAAAAATATCCGCTGGAAGGGGTCCAGTTTCACCCGGAATCCATCCTCACCGAGGAAGGCAAAAAACTACTCGCCAATTTCCTTAAGCTTTAAATTTTTAAGTCCCTGCCTCCAGGAAAGCTTTAAATTAATAGCAGGCGAAGGACGGTATAGAAAATAATGGTCAAGACCGCAGTGAGTGGGATTTCTAAAAGCCAGTTGGAAACGACCCTGGAGATGGTTCGGATTTCTAAAGTGTCCACTCCTCTTGCCAGCCCCACCCCGATGACCGAACCAACCAACACCTGGGTGGTGCTGACCGGGAGACCGAGCCGGGAGCAGAGCAAAATAGTGGAAGCAGCGCCAAATTCCGCACAAAATCCCCGGGTGGGAGTAATTACCGTGATTTTTCTGCCAATGGTTTCAATCACTCTCCTTCCCCAGGTAGCGAGTCCAACCACAATTCCTGCTCCGCCCAATAAAAGCATCCAGATGGGCACCGCGGCTTTGTAAGCATAATCTGCCTTTCCTAAATAGCAGGCATATACTCCGGCAAGGGGTCCGATAGCATTTGCCACATCATTGGAGCCGTGAGCAAAAGCCACATAACAGGCGGTTGCCACCTGAAGGTAGCGAAAACTTCCCTCCACATATTCCAGCTCTGCCTCAAAACTCCCAAATTGAGTCCTCTCCCTCCAGCGGTGAAGCAGATAACTATAAAAAATGGTAAGCAAAAGCCCGACTAATGAAGAAACTGCCAAAGCTCGCCCCAGACCCCAGTTCAAATGAAGCCCTTTGTAAATCGCAGATAAACTGATAATCAATCCCACCAGAAAGGTAAAATAGGGTGCATATCGCAAAGTATTTTTTGCCGGAGAATCTGCAGAAAATATCACCTTTTGAACTATCCGGAAAGCAATAAAAGCAATAATCCCGCCCATAACCGGAGAGACTATCCAAGCCAGAGCAATAGAGCCGAGCTTGGACCAGTGAACATACCTAATCGCACTGACCACCCCAAAGCCAAAAACCGCACCGACAATGGAATGAGTGGTGGAGACCGGGAGACCAAAATAAGTAGCAAGGTTAAGCCAGCAAGCGGCAGCTAAAAGGGCACTTGCCATTCCAATGGCAAATAACATCGGCTCAGAGGTAAAAATCGGAGCGCTCGGGTCAATAATTCCCTTTCGGATAGTCTCGGTGACGTGAGCTCCAACCAGAACCGCCCCGGCAAATTCAAAAATTCCAGCTAAAAAAATTGCCTGGCGATAAGAAATGGCTCCGGAGCCTACCGAGGTGCCCATTGCATTGGCAACATCATTAGCACCGATATTCCAAGCCATATAGCCGGCAAAGACAATTGCCAGCCAAAGTAAATAAGCAGGTATCATCTACTGCTTAATTTCCTCCTCAAGACTTCCCGATAATCAACTGAAGGTTTTTGGCTACTTTTTCTACATTGTTGGCAATCTGCCCGAGCTTGCGGTTAATTTTGTCATACATCATTATTGTGATGGGGTCTAGTTCCTTTTCTAAAGAGAAAAACTTTTCTGCCACCCGCCTTTCCAGTTTATCTGCCTCCCATTCCTGCTCGGAAATCTGCTTTGAGATTTCCATCACCTTTTCTGCTTCTTTGCCAGAAAAGGCACTTTCCGCAATCAGGTTCAATTCGCTGGCGGCGCTGAGCAAATTCTCACTCATTTCAATCACCTTTGCTACATAATTTAAAAAAGGTTCTTTCAACTCCGGATGAAGCGGGGTCTTGCGGATTCGGAGCAAAACCGCAAAATCCTCGCAGGCATCTGCTACATCATCCTGCTGACTTAAATAACCACTCACCAGCTCCCGATTTACACTTAAAAAATAATGGGAAAAAAGGAATCTGCGAATCTCGTTCTTAATCTGGTCTGCTTCATATTCGGTCTGGCTCATTTGATGGTGAAGCTGGTTTATCAGCTCCCGGTCTCCTTCTGCCCAAGCCTCGGTTAAGCCCCAAAGCAACTTCACGCATTCATGCACCTTGCGGGTATGCTCCACAATCTTGGTAAAAGGATTTTTCCCTAAAAATTGTGCCAATAGACTCATATTTCTGCTCCTTTTTCTTGGAAATTATATAAAAACTTTTTTGGGAGTCAAACAGAAAATCCACCATCTCCAAAACTCTTGCAAAGCTCAGCAGAGAATGATATATTAAATCAGCAGGGGCAAGATGCAGGATCGAAAACTAGGCCAACTCCTGGTTGAGGAAGGTTTAATCTCCCAGGATGATTTAAGCCGGGCTCTGGCAGAGCAAAAATCCAGCGGGCGTAGACTGGGAGAGATTCTTTTAGAATTAGGCTTGATTGATGAGGTTAATCTTCTGCGAGTGCTGGCTCGACAGCATCGGACTCAATATCTTACCACCAAAAAATTAAGCGAGCTGAACATTCCTGAAGCAATTATTCGTCTGATACCAGAGCATATCTGCGAGAAAAACCAGCTTTTCCCAATCCAGTATAAAAGCAGTGATAAAACCCTGGTGATTGCAATGAGTGACCCGAGCAATGTGGAGGCTTTAGATGAGGTGAGATTTGTCTCAGGAATCAGCAATGTTAAGCCTCTGGTAGCCCTTTCCAGTGCGATTGAATCTGCAATTCGCAAGTGGTATAAAGGTGACCCCTCGGCTTTTGCGGTTGAGCTGGAGGGAATTTCTCCAACAGATTTTTATCCGGGACAGGAAGATATGATAGAGCTGGAGCCCGAACCTAGTTCTTCTGGCTCCTCCCTGCCTGAGCCAGAAATTATTGACTTTCAAAGACTCCTGAAAGAGGAGCCTAATGAAGAGGAATCAGAAATTATCCTGGGAGCAAAAGCTAAAGCCCAAAAAGAACCGGAAATTATCATTGAAGAAATAGAAGAGCCTGTCCAAATTCAGGCAAAAAGCGTTCCTCTAGAGCCGGTCATTGAGCCAGTAGAGGAAACCGGAACCGTAGAGCCAGCAAAGATCAAACCTGAACCCAAGCGAAAACCAGAGGAGCAAAAGCGAGCTTTTGAACAGAAATACCGCCGGAAGATTATTGTCATAGAAGGTCATGAGCAGATTCGCAAGTTTATCATCAAGCTTTTCACCAGCGAGGGTTTTCAGGTTCGGGGCTTTTCCAGTTTAAAAGAAGCCCTTCCGGAACTTGAAAGCGGAGAATATGATGCTCTGGTAATTAAGGAAAAGTATCTGGAAGAGCCGAGTGCAGAATTTGAGGAAAAATTTCAGCGGGAATTTCCAAAGGTGGAGCTATGCATTATTAAGAACTATGGGTTTGCGGTAATAGGTGAGACCCGCAGTTATCAGCGTTTGACCAGCAGTTTTTTGGAAACTCTGGATGTCCTGCTCGGTCTTTTAGAGCTGGAAGGTGGCGGAGTGCAGGGGCATTCGCATAATGTTGCCAAATATAGCCGGTTGATTGCCAACAAGTTGGAGCTTTCTTTGAAAGAAGTTGATGCAATTACCCTCTCCGCCTATATCCACGATTTGGGCAAAAAAGGAATCAAGCCTTATTCCATTTTAAATATAGATGCCACCTCGGACCCATCAGAGATTATGGAGCAGGCGGAAATTCCTCTGAAACTGTTGGGGGGGGCGAAATTCCCCTTTGATATTGAAAGCATTATCCGGCATCAATATGAGCGCTGGGATGGTCGGGGAATTCCAGACGGGCTGAAAGGGGAAGAAATTCCGGTTGGCGCAAGAATCCTGGCTCTGGTAGATGCTTATGAAGACCTGACCAATCCGGGCTTGAATGAAAATCCTCTTGAACCAGGAGAGGCGCTGGAGCAATTAAATCGTCAGGCAGGGAAGATTTTTGACCCACAAATTGTGGAATTGTTTATGTCCGTGGTCAGAGATGATATTTATCTAAAGCGGGTAGAAGTGGCTCAAGATAAAATCCTGCTCGCAGATACTGAATTTGACCTTACCACCCTGCTGGAACTCAGGCTGGTAAAAGAAGGTTTTGGAGTAATTATCGCCCGCAACGGGAAGGAGGCACTGGAAAAAGCTCGCTCAGAGATGCCCAGCCTGATAATCACCGAGGTAGACCTGCCGGAAAAAAGCGGGCTGGAATTTATCTCCGAGCTGAAAGAAGATGAAAAAACCCGCTCCATTCCCTTTATATTCCTTTCCCGGAAAGATGACCCGAGCATTGTCACCCAGGCATTAGACCTGGGAGCGGAGGACTATATTACCAAGCCAATTAAAGTGGATGTTTTTTGTGCCAAAATCAAAACTATGCTTGCCCGTCTGAAAGAGGAGAAAAAAGTTGCGGTTCCCCAACCAGTGGGAGTCACCGGTTCGCTCAGTGAAATGAGTCTTCCGGATATTGTCCAGATTCTCGGTGCAGGGAGAAAAACCGCAAAAGTTACTCTGGAAAATAATGGCAAAACCGCTTATATTTATCTGGAAGATGGCAGGGTGGTCAATGCTGAGATTGATGACCTGAAAGGGGAAGAAGCCTTTTATAAAATTCTCTGGTGGAATGAGGGCACCTTTACCATTGACCCGAATGTGGAAATCACCGAGCGGTTGATCAATATGAGCAACGATTCCCTTATGCTGGAAGGCTTCCGGCGAATGGATGAAGAACTGAAAGAAAAAGGCGAACTAGACGAAGACCTCACGCTTGACGGAGAAGATTTTATTTAAAGGGGGTGATTAAAACAGTCCCTTTTGACATAATTTTTAGCTTTATTATTGGCGGGGCTCTGGCGCTTCTTTTTGAAAAAGAGCTGAAATCTACCCGTTCGGGGTTTTTTAATCCTTATTTTATTAGCGGGTTGATTTTTGAAGGATTGTTTTATCTTCCTTTGGGGATTTTTCTTTATTATTTTTATCCTGCCTGGAGCTGGATGTATTTTTTTGACCCTGGGTCAGTTAGTTTATTAAAGCTGGCGCTATTGGGGATTATAATGACTTTTAGCTATATTTTAAGCTACGGGCTGGGATTTCAGCTTATTAGATTCTTAAATCAAAGAGGCTCGAAGCGAGGGGCAAAAATCATTCTGGGCAGTGCGGTTGGGATTTTGGCTCTTTTTTCTCTTTTCACTTTAAACCGGCTTTTTTATGTTGGAGACTATCAGGTTTGGCGGGAGGGTCTGGCGGTTTTATTCTTCCGGCATCGGCTGTTCTGGATAAATTTGTTAATGGCAGTTATTGGGTTCGGTGCTCTATTTCGGTTAATTCAACAGCTTAAAAAACTTTCTTTTTAAGGCGGTTGAGATTTTCTTTGATTCAACAGAACCTGAATCCCTATTTCGGTAAGCCAGCCGGATAAATTTATTCCTTCTTCCTCCCCCGGGATACTCCGAAAAGCCATCTGGAGATAAGGGCGAACCCGGCGAAGCTTGAATTCAATTCCAGCATTCACCTGATAAGCCAGGTCAAAATCATCCACAGATTTCTCAAGTGCCATATCCCGCTCTATGGAATAACAGAGAGTAAAAAATTCCACAAATGATTCCTTTTTTTTGTTTAAAAAGCATTTAACTATTTCCCCATCAGGGAACTTCGTAAGGTATTTTTACCCTTTTTTCTGCCAGCATTTTGATTTGAATGGAATAATTTCCGGGCAGTGTAATTACTTCGGTATAACGACATTGAAGTAAAGATTCTTTTCCCACCCCGCCTTCAAAATAAAAATTTTGATAGTTCAGAGGCGGAAGCCCCAGCTCTTTGGCTTTTTCAATCAAATTTTGAATCATTGTTTCCTGGTCACTTCGGGAGAGCTCTCGCATCACCTCTTCCATCTCTTTTTCAAATCGGGCTTTGCGAAGATAGGGCTGGCTAAATATTGCAGCGCCCCATCCTACCAGCACCAAAAATCCTAAAATTAAAACCAGATTCAGCCGAAATCCGCCTGATTCTCTGCTCAAATCAACGCCCCGATTTCCACTGATTTTTGTTTCTTTCCATCTCCATCGCATAATTGAACGCTTCCATTTTGTCCTCAAAAATTTTAATCTCAGGAAGCTGGTCTAAGTCCCGGGAGTCCGTAGAATCACAAATCACCTGATATTGCACCTTGCTCCCTTCCCGAACCTTTACCACCGCAACAAAAATCTCTCCCTGCCAGCCGGGAACTCGCTCTCTTTTCCCCATCATAATAATCTCGCCTTTTGGTGCCTCGGGCATCAAATCTTTCCTTTGTTTTGGGTTAAAATTATTTCTAGCTTTCATTTTATCTTTTTTGATTCATTCTTTCAACAAAAATTTTCATCTTGACAATCTCTTCTTATCTGGCAAAATCTCAATCAATGAAAGTAGAGGTTCTTAAAGGAATCCGGGTTTTGGACCTAACCCGACTTTTGCCCGGACCCTTTGGTAGCGCCTTACTCTCCCGGCTGGGTGCTGAGGTAATTCGGGTGGAGCCACCTGAAGAGGATATGAGTAGATTTCTC
Organism: uncultured bacterium; assembly: GCA_964553915.1. Classification (GTDB taxonomy): domain Bacteria; phylum RBG-13-61-14; class RBG-13-61-14; order RBG-13-61-14; family DRUE01; genus CAZKMM01. The sequence goes on along the minus strand of CAZKMM010000007.1, from coordinate 28,891 downwards.
CCAGCCTTCTTCCAGAGTATCAATCTGAATAAAAAAAGTCTGAGCCTGGATTTAAAACACCCCACGGGAAAAGAGGTCTTTTTTCGCCTGTTAAGAACTTCTCAAATTCTTCTGGAGCAGTTCCGCCCGGGAGTAATGGAAAGGCTGGGGTTAAGCTATGAGGAATGCATAAAACATAATCCCAAGCTGATTTATGCCTCGCTTAATGGATATGGTTCCTCCGGTCCTTATGCCCAGCGAGCTGGACATGATTTGAATTATATCTCTCTGGCAGGAATTGCCAGTATTACTGGCACCGAACAGGGGGAACCGGTTATTCCTGGAATTCAAATTGCTGATCTGGTCGGCGGATTATATCTGGTGATCGGGGTTTTGAGTGCCTTAGAATATGTCCGGCAGAACCAGGAGGGTTTAAAGCTGGAATTGAGTATGTTTGAGGGGGCATTGAGTTTGGTTGCTCCTCATCTGGCAGAATATTTCCGCACAGGAATAGAGCCGGGAGCGGGGCAAATGGATTTAAATGGTGCTCTTCCCAATTATAATTTTTATCAGACCCGTGATGGTCGCTGGATAAGTTTGGGCTGTTTGGAGGTAAAATTCTGGGAGGAATTCTGTCAGGCAATTGGCAAAGAGGAATGGAAGAAAAGGCTCCTTCAAGGAGAGGAAGAGAGAAAAAAGCTCAAACAAGACCTTGCTCAGGTTTTTGCCTCCCGCACTCTTAAAGAATGGGAAGAATTTGCTCAAGCCCATCCCAATTTATGTCTGGAGCCGGTGAGAAAATTTTCTGAAATTGCCTCTGACCCTCAGGTGCAAGCCCGGAATTTAATCCGAACTCTCAAGGACCAGCAGGGAAATCAATACCAGATGGTTGCAACTCCGGTTCGCTTCCCTTCCCTGCAAGAGACAGATTCCAAACCGGCTCCGGGCAAAGGTCAGGATACAATTCCTATCTTAAAAGAGCTGGGATATTCTGAACGGGAGATAGAAAGCTTAAAAGCGGAAAAGGTCATTTGAGCAATGGAAGCTTCCTCTCCAAATGAACCGAGTATTATCCGGGCTTTAATTTTAGGAGGAGCCGGCGAGATTGGTATGAACTGCCTGCTCCTTCAGGAAGGGAAAAGATTGATTATGATTGACTGCGGGGTTGGCTTTCCCAGTCAATTTCTCCCCGGGGTAGATGTGATTATTCCGGATTTTCAATGGATAGAGCAGAGAGCGAGCAGATTGCAAGGAGTAATTCTCACCCACGGACATGAAGACCATATTGGTGCCCTGCCCTATTTTCTCAAGCGAGTTGATGTTCCAGTATATGGCACCAGATTCACTCTCGGGCTGGTAGAGGAAAAACTCAAAGAGCACAGGTTAAAAAAGGCAAAGCTTTTGGAAATCAAAGCTGGGGAAAAAAGGCAAATTGGTGGTTTTGACCTGGAATTTATCCAGACCTGTCATTCGGTAGTAGATGGAGTGGCAATTGCCTGGCACAGCAAACAGGGAATTATCCTTCATAGCGGAGATTTTAAGCTGGACCCCACCCCGATTGATGGAAAAGTGATGGATTTGAATGCCCTTTCTCGCCTGGGCGAACAGGGGGTTCTGGCATTCTTTTCTGATAGCACCAATGTTGAACAGGAAGGATATACTCCGAGCGAGCAGGAGGTGGGAAAGACCCTTCAGGAGATTTTTTTACAGGCAAAAGGCAGAATTATTGTCTCGGTTTTTTCCAGTCATATTCAAAGAATCCAGCAGGTCTTGGATACCGCCCAGAAATTGAAAAGAAAGGTTCTAATTTATGGAAAGAGCATAGAATCCACCTCCAGAATTGCTCATCAACTGGGCTATCTTTCCTATCCTCCCACGCTATTAGTTTCTTTGAATCAGGCACGAGCACTTGCCCCCAATAAACTTTTAATTCTTACCACCGGCAGTCAGGCAGAACCTTTAAGTGTGCTTACCAGAATGGCGAATAATCAGCATCCGCATCTTAAGGTTCTTCCCGGAGATGTCATAGTTCTTTCCAGCAAATTCATTCCCGGCAATGAAATTGCTATTCAGGAGCTGATTAACCAGCTCTACCGACTGGGGGCAGAGGTTTATTATGAAAAAACCAGCGAGATTCACTGCTCCGGGCACGCCAGCCAGGAAGAGCTGAAAATTGTGCTCGGACTGGTTCGTCCCAAATATCTTATTCCCATTCACGGAGAATACCGCCATCTGGTCAAACACAAGCAATTAGCAATAGAAGCCGGAATGAACCCAGAACAATGCCTGGTGGTGGAAGATGGGGATATGATCGAATTCCAAAATCAGCAGGCAGAAATTATCTCTAAAATCACCTTAATCCCGGAATATCTTAATGGAAGCAGGGAGACAGTTCCCCAGACCATAATTCAAGAGCGTCTCCAGATGGCAGAACAGGGGCTGGTTCTGGTCAGCCTGGTCCTGGATAAAGCTCATCCCCGGATCAAGCTCAAAACCGCGGGACTGATTTTAGAAAGAGAAGCCCAGGAGCTTCTCTTTCAGGCAGAAGAGCTCTGCGAAAACCGACTTAAATCTCTCCTGGAAAAAAACAGTTCAAAGGAAGAAATAGAAAAATCCCTGAGAAAAACTCTGAAAAAATTCTTTAAAAAACAGCTCGGGCATACCCCTCTGGTGCTGATAAACAGCCTTTAAAAAGATAAGAAAAGCTATTCCAGTTGGTCTTGAGCAGAAAGCTCAATTCCCTGCTTCTGGGCGGTTTCTTTATAAGAACCCTGAGCCAGCCGAATCTCTCCGCTTTTGCTTACCCGAATCGCGCTTTCTCCTTTTACCGGACAGGCATATTCACACCAGCCACAACCATTGCACCTTGAGGGAATTACCACCGGTCGCCTCAAGCCATCAATCTCCTGAAAAACAATCGCATTATAGGGGCAAATCTCATCACAGATTAAACAAACCTGTCCCCAAGCCCATACCAGGCACCTTTGCTGGTTAATCTCTGCGCTTCCCAGCTTGGCATACTTTTTCTCTTCCAGTTCCAAAGCCCGCAGAGCATCTGTAGGGCAAATTTCCCCGCAAAGAGTGCATTCCTGGTCGCACCCGGCAATTCTCATTATCATTCGGGGAGCAGAAAACCCTTCCAATCCCTGCTCCAGCCCCTGAGCCTGAATTACCCGGGTAGGACAGATTTTTATGCATTCCCCACAGCGGGTGCATCGGGCAAGAAATTCCTGCTCCGGAATTGCTCCGGGCGGTCGGATAATCTCATTTAATTTTGATTGAGCAGAGCTGGAGCCTCGTGCCAAAAATCCTGCTCCCAGACCAAGCAAGCTCGCTCCAAGAAAAGACCTTCTGCTCAAATTTACCCCATAACTTCGCTGGAAACCTTTCTTAAAAAAGCCATAGGCAATCGCAGAAGTAGGACAGCAGTCCTGACAGATAAAACATTTGATGCATTCTGCCTCCTTATCTTGCCAGCTCTTTTCCTCAATTGCCCAAACCGGACAGCTCCGAAGACAAAGCTCGCAATTTATGCAGGAGGAGGAAATGGTTTTCCCCAGAAAAGAAACTCTACTGAAAATTCCTAATAGGGCGCCCAGGGGACATAAATTCTGGCAGAAAAATCTGGGCATCCAGAGGCTGAGAAGAATAATTCCCAGAAAAATCCCGGTGGTAAGAAAAACCTGATTAAAATAAGCCGGGCTTAATTGAAGATAAGCCAGACTTTCCAGTCCAATTTTTTCAAACAGAGGTTGGCTCAGCTCCAGCCCACTTTTGCCCAGATGAACCAGCAGGGGATAAAATACCAGAATATAAATCCGATGAACCAGAGGAATTGGGGCAAGCAAATACCAGAAATTTGTCCCGACCAGAGCTGAAAATATAATTAAAATAAGCAGAAAATATTTAAGCCATTTAAAAGAAATAGAGCCTGGCTTTTTCCGGGCTTTTCTGGGCAGGAGCTTTTCTGCCAGTTCAATGGTAGTGCCCATTGGACAGACCCACCCACAAAATACCCTGCCAAAGATTACGGTGAGACCAAGAGTAATCAATCCCATCCAGAACCAGCTGGTAAATTCTCTGCTGGAAAGCGAAGCAAGAAGTTGGGAGAGCGGGTCAAAGCGGAGGAAAAGCTCGGAAGGAATCTTTCCCTGATAAGGAAATCTTGCCTGAGAAAGTAAATAAATAAAAAAGAAAAGAAAGATAATTTGAACTCCTCTTCGGAACCTGCTCATCAGATTTAATTTTATCAGGCAGCGCTTGAGATGGGAAATTTTTACATTTTCTTAAAATCAGATAAAATTTTGCCAGGAAATTTCAAGGAGGAAAAAAATGATTATCGTGATGCAGAAAGGGGCAAGTGAAAAGGAAATAAACTCTGTCGTAGAAAAGGTCAAAGAGGCTGGTTTAGATGTTCATCTTTCCCGGGGGGTGGAGAGAACCATCATCGGGGTAATTGGTGATAAGACCAAGCTGGACGCAGATGAAATTCAGGCAATGGCTGGAGTGGAGAAGATTATGCATGTCACGGTTCCTTATAAACGGGCAAGCAGAGACTTTCATCCAGATAATACCGTGATAGCAATTGGTCCTTTCAAGGCAGGAGAAAATCGAGTTTCAGTTATTGCCGGTCCCTGTGCGGTGGAAAGCAAGGAGCAGATTTTACAAACCGCCAGAAAAGTTAAAGAGCTGGGGGCAACCGCTCTCCGGGGCGGAGCCTTCAAGCCCAGAACCAATCCCTACAGCTTTCAGGGACTGGCAAAGCTGGGGCTGGAATATCTGGCAGAAGCCCGGGCAGAGACCGGTCTGCCCATAGTTACTGAGGTGCTCAGTGCCAAAGATGTTGAGCTGGTAGCCAGTTATGCGGATGTTTTACAGATTGGTGCCCGGAATATGCAGAATTTTATCCTGCTTAAAGAAGCCGGGCAGACCCAAAAACCAATTCTCTTAAAACGAGGAATGAGCGCCACCCTGGATGAATTCCTTTTAGCTGCGGAATATATCCTGGCTCAGGGCAACAGTCAGATTATTCTCTGCGAGCGAGGTATCCGCACCTTTGAGGATTATATCCGCAATACCCCGGCTCTGGCAATAATTCCTGTGGTAAAAAAAGTAAGTCATCTTCCAATTATTTTTGACCCCAGTCACAGTGCCGGAAAACAGGAACTGGTTATTCCTCTGAGCAGAGCCGGAATCGCGGTAGGGGCAGACGGCTTGATTGTGGAGGTTCATCCCGAGCCAGAAAAAGCCCTGGTGGATGGTCCTCAATCGCTGGATTTTGAGAAATTTGAACAATTGATGAAAGAAATCCGGGCAGTGGCACAGAGTATCGGGAGAGAAGTATAAAATGAATAAATCAAAACCAGAACCAGAAGAACTCCTTCAGCTTACCGGTAAACAGCTCCTTTTAAGCCTTGACCCAAAAAAAGGCACCATATCCATCAAACGAAAAGACGGAAAAATTTGCTTCAGCCCGATTCTTTTCTGGGCAAGATATAAAACCGAAAAAGAAAAAACCAGATTTCTTTTCTCCACCCTGTTGCCCCGCTCTTCGCCTCAGCAGAGAAAAAACCAAGCTTCTCCCTGGGGAAGGGGAACCCGGATTATCTGGAATCTTCCTCATTCAGAGGTCAATCTTGACTGGGAAATTGTTTTTCTGCCTCAAGAAGATTTTTTATGTTTTCGGCTGAGCTTAGAAAATCTCAGCCCGGAAAAAATTTTGCTTTATGAGCTGGTGCCCTTCAGCTATCGGGGAGCAGATGAAGGGCTGGAAATGGGAGGGGGATGGACGGTCTGGAAATTTTATACATTTGGTTATCAATCCTGGAGCCAGGCAGGAACTTTTGACCACCGAAACCGCCAGAAAAAACCGAGAAATTTCTTAAGTAAAAAAATCGCCCAGGCTCCTTATCTCTGGAAAAGAAATTTTTCGCATACCTTTCATTCAGAATGGATGATGGAGATTGTGGAGACGGAATTAGACCTGGCTTTTCTGCTCGGATTTGCCAGTGCCCAAAATCAATTAGGAGTGGTGGAAGCAGAGATTAAATATGAGAGATTCCGTCGGCTGGAAGCAATTGCGGATTGCGAAGGGGTGGTGCTCAAGAGCGGAGAAAAAATTTTTTCCGACTGGGTTCTGGCAGGGTTTTCTGATGCCCCTCGCCGGGCACAGAAAAAATATTTTGAAATTCTTGGAAAAGAAAATCTTCAAAAAGAATCTTCTCCTCAAAAAGGATGGTGTAGCTGGTATGCTTTTTATGAAAAACTTGAGCAGGAAAAAATTGAGCAAAACCTGGAAATTGCCCGGGAGCTCAAACCCTTTATTGAAGTCTTCCAGATTGATGATGGCTATGAGCCGGCAATTGGCGACTGGGAGCTGAAAACTGAGCTGGGAGGAGATTTAAAAACCCTTTCTGAACAAATTCACGAACAAGGATTGAGGGCTGGACTCTGGCTGGCGCCTTTTCTGGTCTCTCCTTCCTCTCAATTATATCAGGAGCATCCAGACTGGGTATTGAGAAAAGAAAACGGAAAAGAAGTGCTGGCAATGTTCAATCCCCGCTGGAAGGGAAGGATTGCCTATGCCCTGGATGCGAGCCATCCCGGATTTCAGAGCTGGCTCGGAGAATTGATTGAATATCTGGCGAAAGAATGTGGATTTGAATATCTCAAGCTGGATTTTCTTTATGCCGGGGCACTTCCGGGAAAAAGATTTAATCCCCAGCTTACCGGGGCTCAGGCACTTCGTCAGGGCTTGGAAATCATCCGAAAATCTGCTGGAAAAAACTGCTATCTTCTTGCCTGCGGAGCTCCGCTGGCTCCCTGCCTGGGCTTGGTGGATGCGATGCGGGTCTCTCAAGACATTGACCGAAAATGGACTAATCCGATTGACTGGTTTTTTGGTCTGGAGCTGGCACCAGCTTTTAAGAACTGTCTAAAAAATAACCTTGCCCGCTCCCTTAGCTCAAAACGCCTTTGGACTCTTGACCCGGATTGCCTGCTGTTAAAACCGAGCCAGAGCATATCTGAAAAAGAAATCCAGGCAGAGCTGGTGCTTTTTTATCTTCTGGCTGGACAGATTTTTCTGGGAGAAGACCTCACCCAATTATCTGAAGAGGATAAATTCAAACTCTCGCTTGTGATTCCGGTTGCAGAAACTCCTGCAGAGCCCATAGACCTGTTTGAGCGAGAATTTCCCCAGGAGCTTCTATGGAAGAACAAAGATAAAAGCCTTCTGGCACTTTTTAACTGGGGAGAAAAAGCCCGCCCCTGCAGGATAAATTTAAAAAGATACGGACTTAAAGGGAGCTATCATCTCTTTGAATTTTTCAAGTTTGAATATCTGGGAGTGGTGGAAGAAAAAGCAGAGCTGGGCTGGATTCCACCCCGGGGAGTGAGATATTTTTCTTTAACCCAAAATAACCATAAACCCAAGGTGGTGGGCTTGGACTTCCACCTGGGAATGGGAGCTCAGGGAATAAAAATCCAGCGAAGAAAAAATAATCACATCTCTTTAAAACTCAACCTTCCGGGAAAGCGGAAGGGAAAAATCTGGCTCGCTCTCCCGGACAAACCCGGACGGAAAATTATTGAAGTGGAATTTGAGGATAGAGCTGTAATAAAGGTCTAATGATATGAATTGAAACTAATTCAAATAACCAATTGCTAATATTGCACCTCTTCAAATTTTATATCATTATTTATGACTTCATATCTAAAGAATTTTATACCTCTATTACTAAAATCACTGTTTTTAGCTTTACTCTTTGCATTTCTGTTAAAATTATAGGCGATTAAAATAGGCTGAACTATCTCAATATCACTTCCCGCTAATCTTCCCGCAACCCATTTACAATATTCAATAAGCTGTAAAACATCTTTATCATTAGCGCTATCTCTTTTAAGTTCTATAACACTAAATTTATATCTTAAAGGAAAACCGGTATATTTAATATTTTTATGATAGCAAAGGATATCAATATTTTTTCGGGTTATATGATAAGGCACATTATTAGCAAACCATTCTAAATCTTCAGCTGGACCCAAAAATTCTCTTAAATCTTTTCTGGTTGGCTTATCAATATTAGCAATGAGCCATGCCCTTAAAATATCCTCTAACAGCACCCTTCCATTCTGATTTAAAGGTAGCCAAATATTTGTTTTATTTTGAGATGGATAGGGTTTAATCCCTTCGGGGATATTTAAAGCATTCCCATTTATTTTTACCAGCAATTCTATAAGTGCCTCTGTTCCTTCAGGATTTAAAGTAATAATTCCTCTTGGTCCTTGAACTTTTCTATAGAACCATACCCAACATTTTGATTCATATTCTTTGGTAGAAAATAAATAGCCTTCTGGCACTGGTTTAGGGAAATAGTTTAAACATTCAATTTCTACTCTTAATGGCCAGGTCTCATTAACCCGACCAATAGAAGTAATATCAAAAAATGGCTCACTTCTAATTTTATAAATGCCATGAAATCCCACCTGTCTTTCATAAAGAAAAACAAGGTCACCAATTCTGGTACCTAAAAGGTCAGCGAGCATCGCAAAATATGGCTTTCTGCTATTTTTTAGATTTTCCTCAATTAATCCTTGAAATCTGGAAGGAATCCCTTTAATCCCTACACCCCAAAAACTATTATCTCTTACAATAGGAAAGGTATCCCTGTCAGTTATAAAAATATGTGCTCTCATAGATTTTACCTTTTAAACTTTGCAATTCTTTATTCCGAGCAAAATTTGAAAATGCTCCTCATCAGATATTATTTTTCTTAAATTATCCTTTATTTGTCTGAATAATTCAAGAGTTAAGCGAAAAACCGGGAAATTTGTATTTTTACCTAAACCGCCTAAAATAATCCTAATGGTTAAAGGAAGGTGTTATTTCTGCGGAGCGGAGATAGAGCTGGCAGACAAGGTCTATCGGAAAGATACCTGCCCAAACTGCGGGCGGGACCTTCACTCGTGTGTTCAGTGCCGATTTTATGAGCCGGGAGCACCTCATCAATGCCGGGAGCCAGTTGCCGAGCCAGTCAAAGATAAAGAAAAAGCCAACCTCTGCACCTATTTTGAATTTGCTCCCAGCCCCGGTCAGGCTCTTTCTCAAAAAGAAGAGGCAAAAAAGAAACTGGACGAGCTGTTTAAAAAGAAGTAAAAATCAGCCCGCGGTTCAGGAGGCAAAAATGAAAAGAAAAATGCTGGGTATTTTCTTATTTCTTCTTTCTTTTTCTCTTTACAGCTTTGAGCCTCAAGATGTGGTTTATGAGGACTGCAAAGCACCTCAACCAGAGCAGGCAATCTGTGAGGATTTCCCCCTCCCAAAATCTCAGGCAAAAAATATCATCCTCTTCATTGGTGATGGGATGGGGATAAATCAAATTTATACTGCCCGGGTTTACCAAAATGGTCCTGACCAGCCCTTAGAGCTTGAGCAATTTGAGGAGAAGAGTCTAATCCGCACCTGCTCTTTAACCGGTATTACTGATTCTGGCGCGGCTGGCACTGCCCTTGCCACCGGACATAAAACCCTCAACACCAGAATCGGGGTTGACCCCAAAGGCAATTCTCTTATCAATATCCTGGAACTAGCTCAGTTAGAAGGTAAATCCGTGGGGCTGGTAACCACTGACCAGGTAGTGGGTGCCACTCCGGCAACTTTTGCTCTTCATAAGCCAAACCGGTATAACTTCTCCCTTCTTGCTCAGGATTACCTCTCTGCCCGCCCGGACCTGCTCCTGGGCGGGGGAAGAAAATGGTTTTTGAGAAAGGAACGCGGCGGAAGTTTAATCAAAAAAGCAGAGCAAATCGGCTATCTGGTGGTGTTTGACCGGAAACAATTAAAAGCAGTTCCGGAAGAAATCGTCCGACTGCTTGGACTTTTTGCTCTCCGAGAAATGACCTATGTTTTTGACCGCACACCAGAAACCAGCGAGCCAGAACTCAAAGAAATGACCCAAACCGCATTAAAACTCCTTTCCCATAACCCCGAGGGATTTTTCTTAATGGTAGAAGGAGCACGGATAGACCATGCCTGCCATCGCACAGATTTAAAACGCTCCATTTATGAAGTGCTCAGCCTGAACCAGGCGGTAATCATTGCCAAGGAATTTCAAAAAACTCATCCGGATACTTTAATCCTGCTCACTGCAGACCATGAAACCGGTGGGCTGGAGGTAATTCCCGGCGAATATGAAAAGGGAGAGCTGGTCCCGGTAAAATGGAGCCGAAAGCTTTTGCCAATGGTCAGTGCCTTTCATTCCAGCCAGAGAGTTCCGCTTTTGGGCTCCGGTCCTGGTGCGGAGCTGGTGCCAAAGGCTGATGATAATACAGAAGTTTTCTGCATAATACTCCGTGCCTTCGGTATCAATCCCACCAGAGAAAAGGAGGAGGAAAAATGTCCCTGCGAAAATTTTGGTGGGTAGGCTTTGTTTTAATCTTTTTGCCTTTTGCCCTCTTTTCCAGCGAATTTGCTCCGGGCTATCCGGACTATGAGCAGATGGTAAGTGAAATTTATCAACTGGCAGAAAGATATCCCTCACAAACTGAGATTGTGGTCTATGGCAAAAGCGTGGAAGGAAGGGATTTGCTTGCTCTTCATATCTTTTTAGCAGATGGCAGAAGCCGACCCTGTGCAATGATTTGCGGAAATATTCACGGAAATGAGATGATTGGCAACCGAATGGCAATGGCAATTGCCCAAAGGCTTTTAGAGGGAGCAAAATCTGACCCCTGGATTCAATCACTCCTAGATAAAATGGAATTCTGGATTCTTCCCTGCCTGAATCCGGATGGATATTTTAAGACCGTGGAGCTTTATCAAAAGAGCGACCTTTCCGGACATAGAAAAAACGCTCACCAGGTTGACCTGAACCGAAACTTTCTTCTCCCCGGTCCCCGAACTCTTAAAATCAACTGGGCAGGCTCAGAAAAGAAGGAACATCCTAACTATCACGGTCCTTATCCTTTAAGTGAGCCAGAAACTCAGGCAATAAAGAAATTTATGGACGAACATAAGATTTTTGCCAGCATCAATTTTCACAGCGTTGCCGGGGTTCTTTTCCCTACCCGGTGCACCAATCAGGAATGTGCCCGGAGGCACTGGGAGATGGGCAGGGCTTTTATCAAGCATCAAAAGAAGGTGAAATATTTTTATATCCGCTGGCCCCGCTGGCTGGATACTTTTACCGGGGAGATGGAAGATATGCAGTATCACTTTTATGGAGCGCTTGCCCTGGACATAGAGCTTTCTAAACCGAACCGAAACCGAAGAGAAGCCAGAAAAGTTCTGGGCAAAACCGGAAAGGCAAAAAGCAATATTTATAAGGAAAGCTTCTGGACTTTTAATCCTATCAATCTGGATTTCTGGATAGAAAATGACCGGGAGGCGGTGCTTTATGCTCTGGAAAAGGCTTATGAAATTACCGGCGGAGCACCCATACCCAGGGAGGAGCGTTAAGATTTTTCTGGCTGGGACTCGGGTTTTTTCGGTTTATAAATCAAAACCGGCACAGGAGATTTCTGGGCAACTTTAGCGGTGACACTTCCCAGTAAAAACTGCCTCCAACCACTTTTGCTGTGGCTGGCAATGATAATCAAATCCACCTTCTGCTCTCCAGCAAATTGGGTAATTTCCAGATAAGGAATCCCGGTAAGAATATGACTCTCCACCTCTATCCCCTGAGCCTGAATCCGCTCCTGATATTCTTTCAGGCGAGCCTCTGCACCCTGTTTAATTTGCTCTATAATCCCCGGGTCAGTCAGAACCGGAATCCCGGTTTCCACGGTTCCCAGAATTTCTACCAGTTGGGTGGATTGAATCACATAAACCAGAATAATTTTTGCATTTAAAAGCCGGGCATATTCTAAAGCATAATCCACCAGTTCAGAGCTCAGCTCGGAAAAATCAACCGGAACCAGAATTTTTTTACTCATATTGAAATTTTAGCGAGTTAAATTAAACTGGTCAAGGAAAATTTATTTACCCACCAGACCCGGAAACAGTTCAGAGACCGGGACAATCTGGTATCCCCGGGCAAGCAGGGCGTCTAAAGCTGGTGCCAGAACCTGCCTGGGAAAATCTTTTCCCCGGGCAGTAGAAAGATGCATCAGGACAATGGCGCCATTAGCCCTGCCAAAAATTCCCTGGTCCAGTTCAATCAGCATCTTTCTGATTTCTTCTGAGGAGCGATAGTGTTTGGAGCCCTCATCACTGAGCCAGTCCAGGGTATCATAGCTTGTGCCCGGCTCCCGGCTCCAGTCTATATGATAAAATCCCACCTCCTCTGCCCAGCGCCGGATTTCCCGGTTATGCTCTCCATAAGGAGCTCGCCAGAAAGGAGCCATCTCCTTGCCAGTCACCTCCCGGAAAAGCTCGGCGGTCAGGAGTAATTCTTTTTGCAAAAATTCCTTGGTTACTCCCGGACGGGTTAAATGTCTGTGATTTTCCTCCCAGGTAGTAAGATGAGGATGAGAATAGGTATGATTTCCAACCTCCTGCCCATCTTCCACCATTTTTCTCACCAGCTGGGGATATTTTTCAATAAATTTTCCGGTAACAAAAATTGTGGTTTTGATATTTCTCTCCCGAAGAATCTCCAGCACCTGTTGAGCATAGCTTGCCTCTCCCCCGGCATCAAAAGTAATGGCTAATCTGGGATACTCCCTCAAGCCCCGGGAATAATTAAGCCCGGAAGTATATCTCACCCGGGCTTTGCTCTTTCCCTGATACTCAATCAAATGAGCCGGAGAAAGAGCAGAATGGTTCTCGCAGTCCCGGGCAAGCACCTGAATAACATTTGAGCCGAGATTGAGCTTCACTTCCTTAAAAACAAACTCCGGGCTCTCCAGAGTTATTTCCTGCTCCTCCCTACCATTAACCAGAAGCACCACTGAGCTGGCTCCCGGTGCCCTCCCATAAAGGTCAACCTTTCCTTTTTGAACCACAATTTTTCCCGGAGCAAGTTCCAGTTCCGGGGTTTCCAGATATTTGGGCTCTTCCAGACTGGCAGGATAGCCCGGGTCAAACCGGGAATTATTAACTCCCAGATGAGAATTTCTAAGAGAATAAAACCCGTATCCAAAAACCACCATCACTACCGCCAGGGTAAAAAAGAAAGCCAGAAAAGATAAATAAAACGCTTTTTTTCGCCAGGCTCCCAGTTCTCCTTCCAGTTTTATAATCCTTTCTTCTAAGCGAAGATGGCGGGAAAAAGTATAAGCCAGCTTCTGCTCCAGCTCGCCAATTTTCTCTTTTTGAGTTCTGCGGGAAGGTTTAGAAAGAGCCTTTTTCTTTTTCTCCTCCAGCCAGGACTGATGACAGGTCTCGGAGCAAAAGATATGATGGTCAAGCCGAACCTGACATTCCGGGCAGATGGGCTTTTTGCAAAAATAACATTTTCTTTTGGCAACTCTCTCCGGGTGGCGATAGCAGTTCATCTTTTAAATGATTTCATTCTCCTTTAAGCTTGTCAAATTTTTGGTTTTGAATTAGAATTTAGCCGAACTGGACAATGAAGAAGTTTGTGGTCATATCCGGAAGTGGTCCGGACCAGGTCGGGCTGGTGGATAAAATTTCTAATTTCCTCTCAGAAAGAAATCTGAACATAGAAGATTCCCGGATGGCGGTTCTGGGAGGAGATTTTGCTTTAATTCTTCTGGTTAGTGGAGAGGAAGAAGAAATCAACTGGCTTGAAGAGAACATCTCCCGACTGGCAGAAGATTGTGGACTGAATCTCACTTTAAGGGAGACCCGCTCTCCAGAGGAAAGAAAGCTGGAGAAAGTCTTGCCTTATAAAATGGTGGTAAGCGGGATGGACCATCCGGGAATTGTCCATCGGTTCACTTCTATTCTTCATCGCTATCAGGTGAATATAGAATCAATGGAAAGTCGGGTTTATCCTGCTCCGCTTTCCGGTACCCCGATTTTTGTAATGGAATGCCGGGTCTCGGTGCCTGCTTCAGTTAAACTGGCTGAGCTAAAATCAGAACTGGCTCACCGGGCAGAAGAAGAAAACCTGGACCTAGAATTTGAACCGCTGGAACTGGGTTAATTATCTTTATCTGCTTTAAGGAGCTGTTCTATTTCTTTTAACTCTTTGATGGTTTCCTCAAATTTCTGTTTAAGCATCGCTTCTTCAAATCCGAGGCTGAGCTGAAGCTCGGATTTTTCCTTCCTGATTTTATTAAGCTCCTTTCTGGCTCCTTCAATGGTGTATTTCCGCTCATAAAGTAGATGCTTGAGCCAGAAAATTATCTCTATGTCTTCTTTTTTATAAATTCTCTGTCCGGTAGAGGTCTTTTTCGGTTTGAGCTGAGGAAATTCTGTTTCCCAGTATCTGAGGGTATGGGCAGGAAGCTGGGTTAATTCCGCCACCTCGCCAATCCGGAAATATCTTTTTTCAGGAAGTTCCGGAAGTTTAGGAGGCTTGAGCATCACGATTCAGAGCTAAGTCCCCGGTTCACCTGTGCTTTTAAAATATGGCTGGCTTTAAAACTCACCACCCGGCGAGGAGCAATGGTCAGCTCCTGTCTGGTATGAGGATTTCTGCCCGGACGAGCTCCTTTGGAGCGAAGGGTAAACTTCCCGAACCCGCTGATTTTTACATTCTCCCCGGCTTCCAGGGTGCTTTTAATCAGCTCAAAAACCTCTTCCACCAGCCGGGCACTTTCCTGTTTGCTCCTGCCTAATTTCTCATAGACTCGTTCAATTAAATCTGCTTTGGTCATAATTCCCTCTCCTGGTTGTGGTTAGCGAATCTCTGCCCCTAATTTCTCTTTTAATTTCATTGCCACTTTGCGATGAAGGGCATTAATTTCCTCATCTGTCAAAGTCCGTTCCCAGCTCTGATACCAGAGCCGGTAAGTCATACTTTTCTTCCCAGAAGGTAGCTTGGAACCCCGATATATGTCAAATAGCTCCACCGAAACAATCAAATCACTGTGAACCTGGCGAATCGCATTCAATACCTGCTGATGATAAACCTCTTCATCTACCAAAAAAGATATATCTCTATAAGATGCAGGATACCGGCTGGGAAGCTCTACTTTACCCAGCTCTCTTTGATATTTTACCAGAAGTTCAAAATCAATTTCAAAAACAAATGCCCGAACCGAAATATCATATCTCTCTAAAATCTTGGGGTCCAGCTCCCCCAGCTCTCCTGCCCGCTCTTTTCCCAGCATAATCCGGGCGGTTTTGCCCGGCAAAAGATAGGGAACATCTGAGCTGGGCTCAATTCTTGCGCCCGGAAAATGAAGCTGGTCTAAAACCAGCTCTACCGCTCGTTTTAATTCATAAAATCCCTGCTCCGGGTCCTGAAGCTTCCAGAGCTGTTTTGGCTCCCTTCGGGCAATCAGTCCTGCCAGCTTCTCCCTTTCATCTAATAACTCCTCTCCCTCCTTTGCCGGGAAAAAGACCTTGTTAAGCTCAAAAATCTTTACCAGCTCCTTTTGACGGGCAAGATTAAAAGCCAGATTGGAAATCAGAGCCGGGATTAAGCTGATTCTGAGCAGGCTGGTATCTTCACCCAGAGGATTTTGAATTTTTACCGGAGAGGGAAGTTTATTTTCCGGGTCAAGCCATTCCAGGACTTTGGGACTCTGGAAATTAAGATTAACCACCTCGCTAAAACCAAGGTGCTCCAGAAGCCGGCGGAGCTGGGAGCGAAAATCATCCTTTTTAGAACGGATTAAAGGAGCCATCTGAAATTCCGGCATCTGGGGAGTGATTTTTTCATAACCATAAAGCCGGGCAACTTCTTCAATCAGGTCAATCTCTTCTTTTATATCTCCCCGGAATCCAGGAGGAGTTACTTTTAATTCTTGAGAGGATTTTTCTTCCACCTCCATTCCCAGGTTCTTAAAGTAAGTAATGACCCGGGACTTTTCCACCTCAAATCCGAGCAAACGAGGAACCTGTGCCAGCCGAAAATTGATTGGCTCTGGCTTGAGCAATTTTTCATAAACATCCAGCCGACCTGCCCGAACCTCTCCTCCGCATAGCTCGGTCATAAGTTGCACCGCCCGGTCGCAGGCACGGGCAGTGCCCAAGGGGTCAACCCTTCTTTCAAATCTTTTGCTTGCCTCGGTTTGCATTCCCAGCAGGCTGGCTCCTCGGCGGATAGTAGTTGGGTCAAAAAAGGCACTTTCAATCAGCACCCGGCTGGTTTCTTGCCTCACCTCAGAATTTTCTCCTCCCATAATCCCAGCAACTGCAACCGGTCCCACACCATCACAAATCAATAAAACTGAAGAAGAAAGAATTCGCTCCACGCCGTCCAGGGTGGTGAACTTTTCCCCTTCTTTTGCCCGGCGCACAACAATTTTGTTTTTCCGGAGCAGGTCAAAATCAAAGGCATGAAGGGGCTGACCAAATTCCAGCATTACATAATTGGTAATATCAACCACATTGTTAATTGCCCGGATTCCGCTTGCTTCCAGTCTCTCCTGCATCCACTTGGGGCTGGGGGCAATTTTTATTCCTTCAATCAGCCGGGCAACATAACGAGGGCAACCCTGATAGTCCTCAATAACTACCTCCGCCTTTTCACCAATCGCCGGCTCCTTTTCCTCCAGCTTAATTTCCGGAAGTTTTACTTTACAGCCCAGATAGGCACCCAGTTCCCTTGCCACACCAATCACACTCAGCCAGTCACCCCGATTAGGGGTGAGGTCCAGCTCCAGCACCGGCTCCTGCTCCAAAAGCCATTCTTTGAGCTCCTCTCCCCAGAGAGCCTCCCTGGGTAGAATCATAATCCCGCTGTGGTCCTCCCCCAGAGCTAATTCCCGCTCCGAGCAGAGCATTCCCTGGCTGACCTTCCCCCGAATTTTCGCCTTTTTTATCTCCATTCCTCCGGGAAGTCTGGCTCCGACCAGAGCCAGGGGCACCATATCTCCTTCCTTAATGTTATGAGCACCGCAGACAATTCCCAGCGCCTCTGAATCCGGGCTGGGCTTGACATAACAGTAAAGCAATTTATCTGCCCCGGGATGCTTTTCAATTTTCTCAATTCGGGCAATAACAATTTTTTCATCCAATCTCTGCAAAAGGGAATCAGGTATCCGGGAGCGAACCGATGCTTCCAAGCCGAGATTGGTGAGAATCTCCGCACATTCTCTGGCAGAAAGTTCTCCCTCCAGCTCCAGATACTCCTTCAGCCAGCTGAATAAAATCTCCATCTTCCCTCAGTTAATAAAATTGCTTTAAGAACCTTAAATCCCCTTCAAAAAAAAGGCGGATGTGGTCAATACGATATTTAAGCATAGTGAGTCTTTCCACTCCCAAGCCAAAGGCAAACCCGCTCACTTTTTCCGGGTCATATCCAACATTTTTCAAAACCTGAGGATGAATCATTCCTGAGCCAAGCACCTCCATCCACCCGCTCTGCTTACAGGCACTGCACCCCTCGCCTCCGCAAATTAAACATCCAATATCCACCTCCGCACTCGGCTCAGTAAAGGGGAAATAGCTGGGGCGAAAGCGAATTTTAACCTCTGCCCCAAAAAACTGCCTTAAAAATTCCATCAGCACTCCTTTGAGATGAGCAAAATTGATATTCTTATCCACCATAAATCCTTCTACCTGATGGAACATCGGAGAATGGCTAACATCCGCATCACAGCGATACACCCTGCCGGGACAGATTACCCGCACCGGCGGCTTGAGCCGGCTCATTGCCCGAATCTGAACCGGAGAGGTATGGGTGCGAAGGATTAAGCCATTTTCCAGATAAAAAGTTGCATGCATATCCCGGGCAGGATGGTCCGGAGGGATATTCAGGGCAGTAAAATTATGGTAATCGGTCTCCGCATCCGGTCCCTCTTCAATCCAGAAGCCCATCCCCTGAAAAATCTGGATAATCTCTTCCAGAACCATACTTACCGGATGTTTACTCCCCCGCTCAAAGCCATAGCCCGGAAGGGTGACATCTATTTTCTCTTTTCTTCGCTTCTCCTCCTGCTCCTGAATGATTTGCTCCCGCCGAATTTTGAGCAGTTCCTCCAGTTCCCGCTTAACCTGGTTGAGAATTTTTCCTAAAGCAGGTCTTTGCTCCGCAGGAAGTTCTTTGAGCTGAGAAAGCTTCTGGGTAATAATTCCTTTTTTCCCGAGATATTTAACCCTGAGCTGGTCTAATTGAGAAAGGTCCGGGGCAGATTTAATCTCCTGTTTGGCTTGCTCGGAGATTTTTTGAACTTCTGCTTCCACTTCCTCTCATACCCAAAGATTTATGCTTGAGCCTGAAGAGCAGTGCGAGCTTTTTCTACTATTTCCTGAAAACCGCTCGGGTCTTTCACTGCCAGTTCTGCCAGCATCTTCCGATTAACCTCAATGTTGGCAAGCCTGAGCCCATAAATAAAATCCCGATAGTTCAGTCCATAATCCCTTACCGCCGCGTTGATTCTAACTATCCAGAGCCGGCGAAACTCCCTCTTCCTCTGCTTGCGTCCCCGATAAGAGGAAGCCAGTGCCCGGTCTACCTGAATCCGAGCTACCCGAAGGAGCTTACCTCTTGCCCCCCAGTATCCTTTTGCCTGTTTTAAAACTTTCTTCCGCCTTTTCCTGCTGGCAGGAATACCTCTTGCCCGTACCATTTTTTCTGCTCCTGATTATGAGTTAGGAATTAACCGCTTTATCCTTTTGGCATCTGAGCCGGAAACCAGAGCCGACTTTCTTAAAGAACGCTTCCGTTTGGAAGTTTTTTTGCTCAAAAGATGGCTTTTATAGGCTTTGCCCCGACGTATTTTTCCGGTTGCGGTTCTTTTAAATCTCTTCGCCGCACTCCTATTGGTTTTTATTTTAACCTTCGCCACCTTTTCCCTCCTCAGCCTGTAAATTCTGAGCTTCTCTTTGTTTTCTTAGCTTTTCTTTCTGCTGTTCAGACAAAGGAGCTAAAA
Organism: uncultured bacterium; assembly: GCA_964553915.1. Lineage (GTDB taxonomy): Bacteria > RBG-13-61-14 > RBG-13-61-14 > RBG-13-61-14 > DRUE01 > CAZKMM01. Next base: position 10,018 of record CAZKMM010000007.1, on the reverse strand, counting down.
TCGTGACCAGATTATACCCTTCCTGCTTGGGAATAAACTCTGGATGACCCAGATCTGAGACTTCCTCTATCACCCTCTGTAAAAGCTCTCTGCCCAGCTCCGGATGAACCATCTCCCTGCCCCGATAAATAATAATCACCTTGGCTTTATTGCCCTGGTCCAAAAACCGCCGAATATGGCGAATTTTGGTTTGAAGGTCATGCTCATCAGTCTTTACCCGAATTTTTATTTCCTTGGGAGGCTTCTGACTGGCGGATTTCTTCCGTGATTCCTTCTCCATCTTCTGCTTCTGATACATAAACTTCCCATAATCCATAATCTTTGCCACCGGCGGGTCTGCATTAGCACCCACTTCTACCAGGTCCAGCTCTTTTTCCTCTGCTAATTTTATGGCATCTCTGGTCAGCATCACTCCGATTTTCTCTCCCTTTTCATCAATTACCAGCACTCTTGGTGCTCTGATCCGATAATTTACCCGATACCTTGACTTCTTGACTATGGTACCTCCCTCCTTGTTGGTGAAGATTTGGTCTGAGGAATTGCCACTTCCTCAGAAATTCTTTTCCAGAATTCCTCAAAACTCATACTTCCCAGATCTTCCCTTCCCCGGGTTCTAACCGAGACCGTCTTATTCTTTTCTTCTCTGTCTCCCACAATCAGCATATATGGTATTTTTTCCAGCTCTGCCTGGCGAATTTTATAATTGAGCTTTTCATTTCTTGCATCCAGCTCTGCCCGGACCGAGCGATTAAGGAGCTGGTCAGTGAGCCTTTGAGCATAAGAATGATTCCGTTCAGTGATGGGAAGGACCCGAACCTGAACCGGTGCCAGCCAGACCGGAAAAGCTCCAGCAAAATGCTCAATCAAAACCCCTAAAAACCTTTCCAGAGAACCTACCACCACCCGATGAATCATTACCGGACGATGTTTCTCTCCATCAGCTCCAACATAAGCAAGGTCAAATCGCTCTGGCATAGTAAAATCACATTGGATTGTAGCACATTGCCACCTTCTGTCAAGAGCATCCTTCAGCTTAATATCTATCTTGGGACCATAAAATGCTCCTTCCCCAGGACAAATCTCATAATCATACCCGCTCTTTTTCAAAGCGTTTTCCAAAGCAGAAGTTGCCCGCTCCCAGTCCTGGTCCGTGCCAATGTAATCTTTCGGACGGGTGGAAAGCTCCATCTCCACCGGAAATCCAAACAGCTCCATTACTTCCAGAACAAAGTCCATTACTCCTAAAACCTCGTCCTCTAACTGTTCGGGAGTACAGAGAATATGGGCATCATCCTGAGTAAAAGCCCGCACCCGGAAAAGCCCGGTTAAAACCCCGCTTTTTTCGTGCCGATGAACTGTTCCCAGCTCAAAATATCTGATGGGCAATTCCCGATAGGAACGAAGCTGGCTTTTAAAAATCAACATATGAGCCAGGCAGTTCATTGGCTTAATCCCGTATTCCTCTTCCTCAATCCGGGTAAAATACATATTCTCCCGATAATGCTCATAATGACCGGAGCGCTTCCAGAGGTCAACTTTAAGCAGAGTGGGACCATAAACAATCTGATAACCTCGCTTTATATGCTCCCGCTTTAAAAACTCCTCTAAAATCGCCCGCACCAGCCCGAGCCTGGGATGGTAAATAACAAACCCTGCTCCTACTTCCTCGTGGGTGCTGAATAAATCCAGTTCCTTTGCCAGCCGGCGGTGGTCCCGCTTTCTCGCTTCTTCCAGGCGGGAAAGATATTCTTTAAGCTCTTTTTCACTGGGAAAAGCGGTGCCGTAAATCCGCTGGAGCTGGGGATTTCTCTCATCTCCCCGCCAGTATGCCCCTGCCAGATGGGTGAGCGTAAACGCCTTAACATAACCGGTGCTGGGAAGGTGAGGTCCCCGGCAGAGGTCAATAAAATCGCCGTGCTGATAAAGAGAAATCACCTCATCTTCTCCCAGCTCCTCAATCAGCTCTACTTTATAGCTCTCGCCCATTTCCTGAAAAAGCTTTAATGCCTCTTCTCTGCCCACCTCCCGACGCTGGAAAGGCAAATCCTGCTTAATAGTTTCTCTCATCTTTTCTTCAATTCTGGGAAGGTCCTCCTGGGTGAATCCTGGCGGATAATCAAAATCATAATAAAAACCGTTCTCAATAGCCGGACCAATAGTGACCTTTGCTTCAGGAAAAAGCTTTTTTACCGCATCTGCCATAATATGAGCAGTGGAATGGCGAAGGATTTCCACCCCTTCAGGACTGGAAAGCTCTATAAATTCTATCTCTCCGTCTTGCTTGATGGGAGCAGAAAGGTCATAAAGCTGACCATTGAGCTTATATGCAACAATCTGGTTTTTCTTTTTCAGGGCACACTTCTCCAAAAGCTCCTTTCCGCTCAGCCCGGGCTCAACCTCTAAAGTCTCACCATTTTTTAGCTTCAGCTTAATCATCTGGATAGCAATATAAATTAACGAGAGAGAGGGGAAAAGTCAACATCCGGAATTATCCTTATCCCTCACGGGCAATAATCTTTCCGCCAAAAAGCCTGATTCTTTTTTGCATCCTTTTTGCCAGAGATTCGTTGTGGGTCACTACAATCAGGGTTATGCCCTTTTTTTGATTAAGCTCAAGTAAAAGGTCTTCTACTTTTCTGCCGATTTCCGGGTCTAAATTCCCGGTGGGCTCATCACAGAGAAGAAGTTTTGGCTCCAAAATCACTGCCCGTGCCACTGCCACTCTTTGCTGTTCCCCGCCGGAAAGCTCTCCCACCCGATGATAGAGACGGTCCTCTAATCCCAGCTCTGCCAAAACTTTTTTCGCCCGGGCTTCTGCCTGCTTTTTCTCCATTCGGGAAATCAGGGCTGGCATCATCACATTTTCTAAGGCATTAAATTCAGGAAGAAGATGATGAAACTGAAAGACAAAGCCAATCTTCTGGTTGCGAACCTGTGCGAGCTGGAAAGGAGATAGCAAGCTTAAATCTTCACCTTCTAAAATCACCTTTCCTTTGCTCGGACGGTCTATGGCACCAATAATATGAAGCAGGGTGCTTTTGCCTGCCCCGGAAACCCCAACTACCGCCAAACTCTCTCCCGGATAAACCTCAAAGTCCACCTCCTGAAGGGCTCGCACCTCTCCCCGGGGATGAGGAAAAACCTTGCTTAACTCAATTACTTTTAAAATCGGCTCATTCATATCTCAAGCTCTCTGCCGGATTCATTTTAGAAGCCTGCCGGGCTGGATAAAGAGTGGAAACAAAACTGGTGAGCAAAGCAAATAAACAGACCAAAGCAACATTCTTCCAGCTCAATTTCATCGGCAGACTGGCAAATTGATAAACCGTAGGGTCTAAATGAATCACCTGATACCGAATCTGAATCCAGCACAATACCACCCCGGCTATGGCTCCTAAAATCGTGCCTATAACCCCAATTACCAGACCCTGATAAATGAAAATCCGCATCACCCCTCCATCCGTGGCTCCCATTGATTTCAAAATCGCTATATCCCGATACTTCTCCATTACCATCATCACCAGAGTGCTGATGATGTTTAAACCCGCTACCAGAACAATCAACGCCAGTATAATCCCAAAAGCAAGCTGTTCCATCTTTAAGGCAGAAAAAAGCGGTTTATGTGCCTGAATCCAGGTGCGAACCCAGAAAGGATAGCCAAGTAAATTAACAATCTTATCTCCTACTTTCTCTGCCAGCTCCAAATCCTTGAGCTTAACCTCTATTCCATCTACCTGGTCTCCCAGATGAAAAAACTTTTGTGCCTGTGCCAGGTCAATAAAAACAAAGCCGGAATCTACCTCATAAAATCCAAATTCAAAAATCGCCACCACCCGAAACTGGCGAGCGCTGGGAGCCAAGCCCATCGGGCTTAAACTCCCCATCGGGCTGACCACGGTAATTACATCTCCAAATCCTGCTCCAAGGGTCTGGGAAAGGTCTTTGCCCAGGGCAATCCCCGGAAGCCCCTCTTCATCTTGAAAAACCCCGGGCTTTAAATATTCCAGCTTTCCTGCCAGCATCTTGGCACCAATGCTGGTAGTTTTCAGGGCGCTTTCTGGCTCCACTCCCCGAATTACCGCACCCCGAACCTGCTCACCAAACATCAGCATCACCTGACTTTCCAGATAGGGAGTGGCAGAAATTACCTCAGGCAGAGATTCTATTTGCTTAATCACCTCTCGGTAATTGGAAATCGTCCCCTGATATGAATAAACCGTAAGATGAGCATTTGCCCCGAGAATTTTCCCCTTAACATCCTCAATTGCGCCGGTCATCACACTTAAAACAATAATTAAAGCCATTACCCCGGTCATTATCCCGATGATGGAAATCAGAGTAATAATGGAGATAAAAATCTGCCTTCTTCTGGCTCTTAAATAACGCAGAGCAATGAACCATTCATAATTCATCTTCAGAATCCTCAAACTCATTAAAACTTCTCTTGTAAAGATGGCGGGCTAAAACCGGATGATAGCTGGTGAATTCCTCTTCTTCATTCAGGTCAGACTCTATTGCCTCCCGCACCATTGCCAGTTTGGCATCTAAATTATCTATATGATGAATCAACATTGCCTCTGGAGTAGCAGGAAGCACGGGCGAGCCCCATTCCCGCTCTCCGTGGTGACTTAAAATAATATGCTCCAGCTCAAGTTGTAAATCCTCTGGAAAATCCTCCAGCTGGCGAATCTTTTCATTTACCAGTTTAAGCCCGAGATAAATATGCCCCTGAAGATATCCTTTTCGGGTATAAGCAATTACCGGGGAATAATCCAGCTCCAGGATTTTCCCCAGGTCATGGAGAAAGATGCCGGCTAAAACTAAATCTGTATTCAGCTCCGGATAAATCTCCTCCACCAGAAATCGGGCAATTCGGCTCATCTTCCAGATATGCTCCAAAAGCCCCCCCAGATAAGAATGATGAATATTTCTTGCCGCGGGACTTTTTTTCAACTTCTCCATAAATTCCTCATCCTGAAAAAAAAGCTCTATTAAATTTTTAAGATGAGGATTGGTAATTTGTTCAAGAATCTCTTTTACCTCAGAAAGCATCTGCTCCACATCATAACGGGTGGAAGGAATTAAATCTTCCCAGTTCACCGGGTCATCAGCCTGAGCTTTTCTCAGGCGTTGGATTTTGATTTGAAGCTGGTCTTTGTATTCACTGGCTATTCCCTGAATCTTGAGAATATCTCCCCGAGCAAACAGCTCTGCATATTCTTCCGCATTATCCCAGACCCGGGCATTGACCACTCCGGAATTGTCCTGTAAATCCAGGTCCAGATAATATGAGCCGTCCCGGGTCTGGCGAAGTCGCTTGGATTTTACCAGATAAAAGCCAATAAAATTCTCTCCCTGCTTGAGCTCCCTTAGTCTTGGCTGATTCATTTCCTACCCTCCGCCTCCTCGCAAATATTCGTAAAAATTCCCTCTGCAAATTTTTATCTGCTTTTCAATATTTTTCCCTTTAGCATCTCTCTATATATTCCCTCTTCTCTTTGCTGAAACAAGAAAAAGAACTACTTTTATTAACAAACTTTAAATACTGAGATGAGGGGAGATATAAAGATTTTAAAAAATCTTTTATCTCTTCTAGTTTCTGATATCTAATATAATCCCCCGGGTTTTTGCCCTTGGCTGATATCTTTACGGTTTGAAATTTTAAAGCGGTTCTCTCCAGAATCTTAAGAAATCTGCTTTGAACCTTAAAAATTTCTTTTATCAGTTTTATATCTTCAGGAATAGGAATAGAACCTCCAAAATCTTTTCTAAACCAATGTCCAACTGTATGATAATACTTCCGGGGGAATTTATTTATCACCTCCTGAATAGTCATCTTCTTTGACTTTCTTAATATGGTTAAATATTGGGCTACTAAAGGCTGGTCTATTCGGTACAAACGCATTTTAGTGAAATATTCCCCGAGCATTGTCTTCCTTGCTCCCGGTGATGCCCCCCAGTTTATTCTCTCTAAATTTAAAAACTTACTATTTATTGAACTTTTCTTTTTCTTAAATTTTTTCATCTCGATAATCTCACCTATCTCATAATTATTAATTTCCAAATTTCTTATTGAATTAACAATTTCTTCTGGCTCTTCTACTTTTGGAATAGTTTCTATACTTTCCCATAGTTTTAATCCACAGAAATTACAAATATTTTCACCAAGGGCATCATAAGAATCAATTAGCTCAGCCCCACATTCCGGACAATAAAATTTTAAACCTTCCATCAAAAAATCCTCTTTTTGAGGATGAATCACAAATTCTACTGAGGTTGATTTATTCCAGCGGACAATTACTAATTTAGGAAAGCCGTCTTTATATCTCTCTAAAATCTTAGCTATCCAGCCTTCTTTAGAACTTTTTCCAGAAATATCTCTTACCTTCATACCAATGAATTCTTCATTATGCCAATCTCTTTCTTCTACGGTTTTAGGCTTTATCCTAACCCGGTCTAAGAAAAATTTATATGCAACTCTGGTAGTATCATAGGAAAACATAAAAATTGGAAACCATTTTTTATTTTTTGAAACAACTAACATATTCCTTAAAATATAACCATATTTATGTAAGATATGCGCGTAATATAATGATTCTAAATTCCACTTTTTTACCCCCAGAAAATAAAGAGCATCTTCCCGGTGAAATTTTTTAAACTCATCAGCAGTTAATCCATTAATAACTGATAAAAATTCTCGTGAATCCTGAGCAATATAAATCTCTCCATATTTATCTTCCAAAATTAAATCAGGTTTTCGCTTGGGAAGCTCCTGTTCTACTACTGCCTCCCATTGATATGGGGTATCTTTTATTCTTATAACCTTTTTTATTTTTGCTCTATTGCTTATTATATCTATAAATTCATCCCCTTTTTCAATCATAATAGAATAAACTTCAGGATTATAAAGACTGGCTCTTAATTGATTAACTACCAGCGCAGTGGTTCCCGTTCCGGCAAAGGGGTCTAAAATAAAATCTCCTTCATTCAATCTGACCCGACTTAGCATCTCTTTAACTAATTCTTCGGGATAAACCGCGGTATGTCGCCAGGGGGTTTGCTGGAGAGGAATTTCTACAACATTTTCTCTCCTCTTTTGATAAATATTATTTTTGCATTTGCTGAAAACCAATACCGGCTCATAAGTGTTGGTAAATCTATCTTTAATCGGCGAAGGCATATGATTGGGTTTATACCAAATAATAATATCCTCTAGGTACCATCCTTTTTTAACCATATAATAAGCAAGTTGATAGGGAATTTGAAGGAGATGAGATTTACCATACTGATTCAAATATTTATCTCCAATGTTTAAAAAAAAGATTCCTTCCTTCTTCAATTTTTGCTGAAGCTTATTAAATATTACTAATAACCGTCCAATATATTCTTGATAAGTTTCCTCCTGCCCAATCTGTCCCGGGAATTTATAATCTCTTTGTTTCCAATAAGGAGGTGAAGTTATTGCTACAGAGATAGAATTATCATCAAGAGCATTCAGTCCCGCATAAACATCACTATGAATTAGAATATCTTCTCTCATAGCTCTCTCCATACGGGAATTTTATATCCAGAAATTCCAGTTAAATCTTCCTGCGAATATTTTTTACTTTTTAAAAGGAATCCTATCCGAAAAAGCTCTTCCTGGCGCTTTTCCGAGAGGAGCTTAAATTTAGGCTCAACTTTAAAGGCATATCTTATATTATGTTTGGTTTTACCTGCCTGTAATATATTTTCACCATATATATTAAACAACTCTCCGTTCGGCATACAGATAAGAAGAATGCTGTATATTTGCTCAGAAGCGTGTTTATGAAGAACATATATAAAATAGGTTAAACAAGGTTTTTTAAATTCTCTTCCCTCTCGGATAAAAGTTTTAGAATAATGAGTGGGTAAATTAGGCTCTAATCCCCGGCTTAATAATGGATAAGAAGTTTGATTGGGCTCCACCACAATTTTTCCTTTATAATCATTCCAATTACTATCAGAGATAGTTTTAACATCTATATGAATAAAAGCATCATGGGTTTCATATAACAAATCTGCACCAATCGGCGTTGAATTTGGAGACCTCATCCCTTGTCCAAAAATATAATGAAAAATTCTCTCTGCCCCCATCTCTAAATCTGAAGCGGTATTACTCTTGGTAGCAATAAATTGAGGATACCAATCATTTTTTATCTCCAGCCGTGATTGAAGCCCATTTAAAATTTCTTGAAAATTATCAAGGAAATAATACCTGATTCTTTCAAAATGAATATGTTCTAACTCTTCTATTTCTAAAGGACTTAATCTCTCAGGCATATTTTTACTCCTTTTTGGTAATTCATTTTTTTATTTTCCGCAAACCTGAGCAAATACCCGTAAAAAATTTTCCCCTAAAACCTTTTTAATTTCTTCCTCACTATAGCCCCGCTCCAGCATCACCTGGGTAATTTGAGCAATATCTGAGACATCATAAAATCCCCGGGGAAGACTGACCAAGCCATCAAAATCCGAGCCCAGGGCAATATAATCAATTCCAGCTACCTCCCGGATATGGTCAATATGGTCAACAATTCTGCTCGCATCTGGCTTTTTCAAGCCCTTTCTCCCGCCCAGATATTTAGGATAAAAAATCACGCCGATTACTCCGCCCCGCTGGGCAATCGCCCGGATTTCCTCATCATCAATGTTTCTATGATGAGAATTTAAAGCTTCGCAGGCAGTGTGGGTGGCAATGATAGGTCCTTTGGTTTGTTTCAGCACTGCCAAAAGAGTAGCTTTGGAGCAATGAGCCAGGTCAATCAGCATCCCCAACTTTTCCATTCTCCGCACCAGCTCCTTCCCTTTTTCACTCAGACCATCAAAAGCAGGCTCTGGGTCTGCATCGCTGATTGCAAAGCTGTTGGATTTAAAATGAGCCAGAGTTAAATACCTGGCTCCCTGCTCATACAAATAATCAATCCGCTCCAGCTTCCCTTCTAAATGATGAGCTCCTTCTATCCCAATTAAAACCGCCCGCTTCCCGTTTTTATAGGCTTGAATAATGTCTGAGGCTCTTCTGGCTAGAACCAGCTCAGGATTCTGTTTAACCAGCTGATTTAAGACCTCAAGGCTCTTTTTGGTCTTTTCCCAGGCTCCTTTTTCCTGGTTGGTAAAGGGATGGACGCAGATTGCCAAAGTCACCACATCCAGTCCCCCCTGTTTCATTCGGGGAAGGTCTATATGGGTGAAGATGAGATTCGGACCAAACCGAGGAGGAAGATGCTTTTTAGAAAAATCATAGCCAAAGTCCCGAATATAAATGGTGGTATCAGAATGAAGGTCAATCACCAGTGAGGTCTGATTGAACTTCCGGGCTTGGTCGCTCACCTTTATCCCGGCACAGCCCGGAGCAAGGAAAATCAGGCTGAAAATTAATCCGCTTAAATATCTCTTTCCCCTCATTTTTCCCTTCCCTTCTTTTAATCTTCTCGCACCTCGGGACAAAATTCAAAGATTTTTTCCAGAGTCTTTTTCACCGCTCCCTGATTTTCTTCAACCAACTCTCTGCTCCTTTTGCCCATCTCCTTTCTCTGCTCCTCATTCTCCATTAATAGCACCAGCTCTTGACAGAACTGGTCAGAATTATGAATGATTTTCGCTCCACCCCGAGCAACCAATTCCACAGCCTCCTGAGAATTCCTGATTTTGGGTCCCAATAATACCGGCAAACCAAATCCGGCTGGCTCCATTACATTATGAACCTCCCGCCGAAAACTCCCGCCAACAAATGCCACCTCACCCAGCTGATAAAGCTTGTAAAGCCTGCCAACTTTATCTTCAATTATAACCGAACCTCTGGGAAAATCCCTGCCAGAAAATTCCTCCAGCTCGGAAAGTAAAAGCGGATTTTGACCCAACTTAGAAAAAATATCTTTCAGATTTTTCACCCGCTCCGGCTTGGGCTCGTGCGGAGCCAGAATTAAAAAAAGCTCCTTTTTTTGCTTCCAGATTTTTTCCAGAGCAGGAATTAGCACCTGCTCATCCTCCTCCC